>PLDF01000054.1 GCA_003135055.1 Bryobacterales bacterium
TGGCCGCAGGGGCGGGAGCTTGCCACGCCGATAGCTATGTTCTCGAAGGATGAAAAGCTCCAGTCGTTTCATGTTTGGAGTATCGGTTCGGATGGGCACCGCTACGCGATGAAGGATTCGGAGTACGTGGAGGTGGGCAACGACGATCCGAGCATGCTGTACGTTGACGAGCGCGCTAAGGTGGCGTCACCGCCTGGCGCCGATCCGGGGGGTGTGGTCGCGTGGGAGTCAACGACCCAAATGCCCAGCTATCTGAACGAAGATATCTGGGATTTTCAGCGGTCGGTTCCGGTTGTGCATGCAGGATACGAGATTGATCTGCCGACAGGGTGGCGCCAGTATTCGGTGTGGTTCAAACACGACAGGATGCAGCCCGCGGAGGTGACGGGGAATCATTTTCGGTGGGACCTGAGCAATATTGACGGGATTGACTTGTCGGATGTGCCGCTGGCGCCGGAGTGGGAGGCTCTGGCAGGAAGGATGAGCGTACATTTTTCGGCCAATCCGATTCCCGAGGGCGATGCATTGTGGGCGAAGATTGGGGACTGGTATTACGGACTGGCCGCGCCGCGCAGTGAGGGCGGGGCGGATATCGCAACCGAGGCGCGGACGGTGGCGGGCGATGGCGATTTTATGGCGAAGCTCTCCAGAGTTGCCGATTTCATGCAGCAGCAAATCCGGTATGTCGGGATCGAGATCGGCATCGGGGGATGGCAGCCGCATCCGGCACAGGATATCTTCCGGAGCCGATATGGAGACTGCAAGGACAAGGCGACCCTGACGGTGGCCATGCTGGACGCGGTTGGAATTCGCGGGGCGTGGGTGAGCGTGGACGATCGGCGCGGGGTGATCGATCCGAATGCGCCGTCGCTGTTCGGCAATCACATGATTGCGGCGATCGAAATTCCGAAAGGGTATGAGAATCCGCGACTGCAGGCGGTGGTAACGACGAAGTCGGGGAGGCGATATCTGATCTTCGATCCGACGAACCCTTACGTGCCGGTGGGGCAGCTGCCTGATTACGAGCAAGGAAGCTATGGAGGGCTGGCGGCCGGTGTCGACAGCCAATTGATCCAGCTGCCGATTCTGAATCCGGACGCGGAATGGCTTGAGCGCAAGGCGAAGTTCGAACTGGCGGCGGACGGAACGTTGAAGGGCGATGTGACGGTGCTGCGGTATGGAGCACTGTCGGACGGGATGCGCGGCAGGCTGGCAATGGACAGCGACAAGGAGCAGCGGGAGCTGGTGGAGCGATTGTTGCAGCATGATTTCTCGACGTTCACGCTGGGAGATGAGAAAGTCGCGCATGTGCGGGAGCTGGATAAGCCGCTCGAGATGGATTACTCGGTGACGGCGCCGCTGTACGCGAAGGGAGCGGGCAGTTTGCTGCTGGTGCGGCCGCGCGTGGTGGGCAGCGACGCGGAGGGTCTGGATGAAAAGCCGCGCAAGGTCCCGATCAGCTTTACAGGCGTGGGGACATGGCGGGACGATTTCGACGTGAAGATCCCGGCGGGGTACACGGTGGACGATGTACCCGATCCGGTAAGCATGGATGTGGGATTCGCGACGTATCACAGCGAAGTGAAGGCGGAGGGTGGAGCGCTGCACTACAAGCGTGAATACGTGCTGAAGAAGCTGGAACTGGAGCCGGGCGAGTACGCGAAGCTGCGCAAGCTGGAAGCGGCGATCACCACGGACGAGAACAGCGACGCGGTGCTGAAAAAGCAGTAGAGAGGTCGGCGGGCCGATCGCGGATCGACCCGGCACGACTTACTCACTCATGAGTTACGGAGCGCCTGCATCTGAGCCTCCAGTTCCGGCAGGCTCAGACCTGCGGGACTCGTGCCCTTCTTCGCCATCCAGTCCTAGTCGGCGATCGCGTAGACCTCATCGACGTACTTGGCGAAGAAACTCCAGGTCATGGTGTAGAACTCTCCCCATGAGATGACGCGGGCTCCGTCGGCGGTATAGCCGGCGAGGACGACGGCGTGCCCTCCGGTGATCTGGTTGTTGGTGGTTTGAACGTCCCAGACTGCCGGGCTCTCCGCCGGCGGTTCGGGATTAATGTAATACGGCACCTGGAAGCCGATGTAGGCGACACCGCAGTCATAGATGGTGTGCTTCACATCGTCGACCATGCGGGGATCGACCTCGACGAAAGCCGAGATTTTTTGCACGCTTGCCGCATTCGTGCCGGTGGGCGCTCCCGTTTTGAGAAGGTAGGTGAGCACCTTTTGCTCGTTGCCGCCGGGACCTTCCCCTTTTTCGCCGGGTTTGTAGCCGCAGGCGCGAATGTAAAGCTGTTCGACGTCGGAGTCGGGCTCGGTGTCGATGGCGCCGGTAGTGTGGATGCTCCAGACCTGCAGCGCGTGATAGAAGGCCGCGCAGGTGCAATCACCGAGTGTGTCATTGAGCATCATGCCGAGGTTCTTCGGCATCTTGTCGGTCCAGTCGCAGGCCGGGGGCGGAGGCACGAGGGTTTTGCCGGCCAGAAGAGCGCTCAGGTGCGGGATGCGCGGGTCATAACTTCGGGCGAGACGTCCAAGTTTGTGAGCCATGTGGGTTCCTCATTTCGAGCTCGTCTTCGAAATACAGATCTTGCCGCGGCAAATTCCGGTCTAAGAGTGGCTGCATGATACCACCCGTCAACGTGAAGGTTTGGCGTGGACTATTTCCATGCGTGCGGAATGTCGCCGGCCGGCTGGTGCTGGGTAATTGCGGAGTAAGTAATAGCGAAGTCGGTGTTGAGATCGCGCGGCGCACCAGAGAGCGACGGGGCAAGCAGCGGATTGGGCAATTCACTGCGAACCTATCTTCGTTCCTTTAGGACGGGAACGACCTGGACCGTGGTGTCGCGCATTTCGGTGAGGAAGCGATTGATGATGGAGCCGCGCAGAAGGATATCCCAGCGCGAGCGGGCGGACTGGCCGAAGACGACGTGGGAGATGTTCTCTTTGCGGGCGAACGCGATCAACGCGTCGGCGACTTTTTTGTCTTTGAGGACAACGATGCGGGCACCGAGGTCGCGAGCCATGCGCTGATATTCTTCGAGGCGCGCGAAGGCGGCGGGATCGCCGTGTCGGTGGTCGGTGGCGGGTGTCTCAACGTAGACGACGAACCAGTTGGAAGCCAGTCGGCCGGCGATACGAGCGCCCACGCGCACGAGGCGCTCCATGCCGGCGCGGGGCGAGAGGCACACCATGACCTTCTCCGGGATGGGGGCCTGCTCAAGTCCCTGCGTGCGGCGATATTCGGCGGCCGCGGTGCCGACCTGTTCGGCGGTGGTGCGGAGGGCCAGCTCGCGCAGCATGTTGAGATTGCCCTTGC
>PLDF01000175.1:0-48760 GCA_003135055.1 Bryobacterales bacterium
CTGCCGGGGCGGCGCCGGCGCCTCGACCGTCCGGCCCCGCGGCGCCGTTACCACGCCGGCCGGCTGGCGCGGCGAAGCCGGCCGGCTTCATGTGATAGACCCACGCCACCTTGAGCCGATCGACATTCGCCGGCGTGATTTCCGTCAGCGGTGAGAAGCGCATGCCGCCGGAATCGTGGCCGTAGGTGGGCCATTCCTTCGATGGGTCGGTGGCCTGGCCCCTGTTCGACTGCGCCAGCGCGCCTGCCAGAAACACGAGGGCGCCGCCTGCAAGAAGAGTGCCTAAAAGTCGATTCATAATGGATATCCGTTCGGTTTGACTTCCCAGATGCCGGGCTGGAGCGCGGGTGGAAGCGGGTGGGTTGAACGTCGGCTGGGAAGGCCACTCATAGAGCGCAGCCCGCCCGGGAAGACGGCTAAGACCATCGCGACGTACAAACCTCGATTCATTGCCGTGCCTTTGCGGAAATCGGGAGCGCCCCCCCGGAGTTGGGCCAGCCGATCAAGAGCGCAGTTTACCGCCGCCAGCATATCACAATAGTCATGTGTACGAATCCAACTAGCGGCGGACTCCTTCGGCCTATCCGTTGCCTCGCAAGATGAATGCCCATGGCCTGCTCAAACGTATCGGACGCGGCTACCGCTACCGCCTTACCGATAAGGGATTCAAAGCCGCCCTCATGTTCATCCTGTTCCCAAGCGCGTCTGTGGACCGCTAGCCAACTCGCTGTTCCATCACCGAAACCCTCAAGCCTGCCAGCCATGTCGAAACAGTCTATCGCAAGGCCGGTTATGCGATTCAAAAGGTTCTCGATATGCTCGCTGCGTGAGAACTCCGAGAGATGAATTCTCACAATGGCCGGGCTAGCTAGAAACCTAAGCAGGGAAGGCTGTCACTTGCCAGAGCCGGCGATCAGCTTGGCCTTCCGGTCTTCCAACGCAGCGATCTGGCTTTTCAGTCGCCTCAGCTCCCGGTTGATGCGCGCGAGCTCCGTTTGTGCCTGCTGGTCTTTGAGATAGTTGGCGCCGTGCTTTTTTCTGACGAGCGCTTCCACCTCTCGCCGGAGAAGCCGAAGCCAGGGGTTGCCGTACATGGAGTGTTCCCGGCATTGGAGCTTGCCGGCGCGGATTGCCCGGACAATTTCCTCCCACGTCAGCCCGAACTCCTCTTGCGCTGTTTTGTGACTCAGCGTCGCTCCTTGAGCCGCCACTCGGAATCCAGGTCGTCCATAGTTCCGCTCGCGCTCCCACTATAATAACTCTGGTTTGTAAAGTCGCCGCCAACACCCCGGCGATTCACTTCGGAGACCGCGGAATGAGGACTGCTCTCGGGAATATCGGGAAGTCCGGCGAGATAGATCCCCGGCGGCAAAGCAGTGTTGAAGGAAACGTGATGAACAGACCGTCTGAGCGAATCGTCTCAATCCAGCGCTGGTCTATCGCGCTCCTCGTTGCCGGAGGCGCGCTGAATTACATCGACCGGGCTACCTTGTCCGTAGCCAACATACTCATTCAGGACGAACTCGGAATCCCGGTAGCGAAGATGGGCTTGCTGCTTTCCGCTTTTCTGTGGGCCTACGCGATTGCGCAGCTGCCAGTAGGCGGCCTCATCGACCGGTTCGGCCCGCGTAGACTCCTCGGGTTAGGGCTCTTCAGTTGGTCGGTAGCGCAAGCGGCTGGCGGTCTGGTCACAAGCTTCGGAGTCTTCGTCGTGGCGCGTTGCGCGTTGGGCGTCGGCGAAGCACCCCTGTTTCCCGGCGGAGCGCGAGTCGTGCGTGACTGGTTCGGCATTCGCCAGCGGGGGTTCGCCACCGGTCTTTGCCAGTCCGCATCGTCCCTTGGCAATTTCATCGCAGTCCCGCTGCTTACGTTCCTCATCCTCAGATTGAGTTGGCGCTGGATGTTTCTAATCGTCGGCGCGGCGGGAGTGGTGCTTGCGGTTGTGTGGTGGAGCATTCACCGCGATCCATCGGAGGTTCGCCTGACTCCGGACGAGCTTCGCTACCTGACGGAGGGCGACGAAAACGCCTCCTCGCGTCCGCCGTCCTTCGCCGAATGGAAGCAGCTCTTCGCCCACAGAACCACGTGGGGCATGATCGCCGGCTTTTTTGGGACGGTCTATACGCTTTGGCTGTATACCGGTTGGTTGCCGTACTACCTGGAGCACGAACGCCACATGAGCGTCGCGCGGGTGGGGACTGTTGCCGCAATCCCCTACTTCTTCGGCTGTATCGGAGCGGTGGCTGGCGGCTGGCTCTGCGACCTCCTCACCAGGCGTGGATGGACACCCATCGCTGGCCGCAAACTGCTGGTCTCATGCGCCCTGTGCGGCATTTCGGGCTGTACGGTGGGAACGGTGTTCGCGCAAGCGAACGCAACCGCCCTCGCTTTCATTTCCGTTTCGCTGTTCCTCATCTATATCGCGAGCAGCGCGGCATGGGCTACCGTCCCGATAGCCGCGCCCAGCCAATACACCGCGTCCCTTGGTTCCATTCAGAATTTCGGGGGCTATCTGGGCGGCGCGCTCGCCCCGACTGTGACCGGGCTGATCCTGCAACGCACGGGCAGCTTCTCGCAAGCCCTGATGCTGAGTGCCGGACTGAGCTTACTTTCAGCTGCGGCATACCTGCTGCTAGTGCGCCAACCGATCCAATCTAATCCTCCTGGATACTGTAAGCGTGCGTGAAGCAGCCGCAAGCAATTTCCATTTCCCACGCCACTCCTTCGCCATCAGGCGGAGCCATTCGCAGACTCCAAGCCATCGGACGCCGGGAGCGCAACCACGAAGAGGGTCCGATGAACCGCCAGCGTGTACGTCCGTGTGTACATCCGGAAATCTCGCCTACCTCAAAACTGGTAAACCATCATACTCGGCAATCGCTGGGTCGTAGACGATCTTGGCATCCCGCTCGACTTCCTGCGCCATCTGTTTTCCAAGCGCAAATTCTTTTTCCAGGGAGTAGAAGTTCAGGCCCTCACTCACATCGCGGTCGCCGATAGCATCGGAATCTTTGTTTTGCCCTTGCTCTGGTCCCGTGCGAGGCAGGGTGAGCGGAAGACAAAATGCCAAGGTAAGTCTCCCGATTCGGACTTGGGATGCTGCTGGCCGCATTCAGTATCTGGCGCATCCTGGGGTTGGAATCGGATTCATCCACACACTTGCGCGAGATTCAGCAACTCTCGGCGCGGCTGGTGGCGGCGCAAGAGGACGAACGCCGCTCGATCTCGCGCGAACTGCACGACGAAGTGGGACAATCGCTCACCGGCGTGCTGGTGGAGATGGCGAACCTCTCGACGTCCATCCGCGCGGGCGATGTGGCCGCGGTGGCGGCGAAGGCCGATGAGGTCAAGAAGCTGGTGGAAAGCTCGATCGGCGTAGTGCGCAACATGGCGCTGCTGCTGCGGCCTTTGATGCTGGACGATTTGGGATTGGTCCCGGCGCTCGAATGGCAGGCGCGCGAAGTGTCGAAGCGCAGCGGCGTTTGGGGAAGGGTTGCCGAGAATGTGGCGCAGCAACTGCCGGACGAGCACAAGACGTGCGTATACCGCGTAGTACAGGAGGCGTTGCACAATTACGTGCAGCACGCGGGAACGTGCAATGTCGCGGTTACGGTGAAGCAAGAACCGGAGCGGCTGCTACTCACTGTGCGGGACGACGGAAGAGGCTTCGACCCCAGTCGCGAAAAGGGAATGGGGCTGCTAGGGATTGAAGAGCGGGTGAGTCATCTGGGCGGAGCTTTCGCGGTGGAATCGCGACCCGGCAACGGCGCGCTTTTGCAGGTGACTTTGCCCCTTTAGGAGCTATGAAAGCGATCCGGGTTTTGCTGGTGGACAATCATACAGCGGTACGCAAGGGCCTGCGGCTGGAAAGCGTGTCGGAGTCCAGTTGAATCGCGGATGCGTCAAGTGGCCGCGAGGCCGTGGCGCTGGCCGAAGAGCACATAACTGACGTGATCGTAATGGGCGTCGCCATGCCGATTTTGAACGGCATCGAAGCGGCGCCCAGATCGCTGCGAAACTGCCGAAGACCGCGGTGGTGTTCCTGAGCAAGCTAAGGCGGCGTCAGACAATAATCCGGACAAGTGTTCAAGCGCCTCCATTATTTGAGCCGGTTCCTCCCCATCGGAGCTTCTTAAGTTTTCCGCAAGCGATGCGAGCATGTCGCGGGCAGCTATCAGAGCGTCGCGGTGGCGCGATTCGACAGTTCGCCTTCCCATTTCTCGCGCATCCTATCTATTGCGTCTGGCTCTAGTGTGGCCAGATCCGTTCTGTTGAGGTCCACCTGAATGTTTCGGATCGTCTGATCAAGAGCCTCCCTGGCCTTCTCGGTAATACTGAAGACTGTTCGCGTTGTGTCGGCAGCCGTCGCGTTAACTTGTTTCGACGCCTCAGCCAGTTCCCTCTTTCGTTCATCAGCGAGCGATTTTATGCGTTCCTCCAGCCGCTTTCGCTGATCGACATATAACCGCGCCTGCTTGGCGACGTGGCCAAGTGTTGCACCGATCTCCTTTTCGAACGGCCCGAAACCTCAGTGTCGAGGCGATGTTTTTCTGCCTGATAGCCTTTCCAATCCCTCGCCAATTCTCTTGTGAGAGCGATCCCGCTTGGGCGGCGTCGCACGTATGCGCTCTGTAGAGCGTGCAAGCTTGTTATTGCCTCTTGTTCCGCACGAATTAATGCGGCGGCGGCCTTATCCTGGTCGGGAATCTGAAATGCAGCTTCCATTCGAGAAAAGGCGCGGCGCCTCTACTGCACGCAAGCATTTCCTGCAAAATGGACTCTTCGCAGCGACCGCGCGCAGAACGCGAGGACAGAAGCCCTCACGCTAATGCGCCATCGGAAGGCAGGTTGCCTCACGTTGTGGTGGTAACAGGCGAGCCAATGCCTACGCGCCTCGCTTCTTTGGCTATGGGCACTGGCGATGTCGATTGCGTCTATCATTTCGCCCTTCCCGAGCTGATGGACAGCTTACAAGCATTGGAAATGGAAGAGAACGCGGAGCTTCTGGAAACTATGGTTGCCGGGAAACGGCTGAAGGATATTTCAGACCTGCCTTTGGATCTTGCCGTGTAGCTGGTCTCGCTCCGCTTACAAAGTCTCGCTGGATAGGGTGACAGTGGCGGTTGGCAGCCGCCGCGCAGGTTGGCATCCTGCCCCACATAAGTTGTCACTCAATTACGCGAAGCTCAATAATGCTATTCGGTTTCAAAGTCGTGGGGCGGGCCCAATGAAGCCAACAAGCTTCAGTCACAGATTTACACCCGGAAGCCGAGCGCTCGGAGCGGCTGGGAACTCCAGGCCATGGGCCCGCGCCACTCCGCTAACCTTAACTCATGCCCACCGCTCTGGTTCTCTCCGCGGGCGGAATGTTCGCCGCTTGGGAGATCGGCGTGTGGAAAGTTCTTCGCGAGCACTTCACGCCCGACCTCATCGTGGGTGCGTCCGCGGGCGCGTGGAACGGATGGTGCATCGCCGGCGGGGCGACCGCTGAGGATCTCGTTCGCGAATGGCTTGACCCCTCCATCGCGACCCTCATGCGGTCCGGGCCGCTGCACGCCAGGGCGCGGCACCTCTTCGACTGCTACCAGCCGCGCGTTCCGTTCGGATTGACGGTGGTCGAGGCGCCGCGATTGCGCTCGCATATCGTGCGCGGTGCGGAGATTCAATGGCAGCATCTGGCCGCCACTTGCTCCATCCCGGTGGTTTTTCCGCCCGTGCGCATCGGCGGCAAGCTCTATGTGGACGGCGGATTTCTGGGCGCGCTGCCGCTGTGGGCGGCTGAAGAGATGGGCGCCACGCGCGCCATCGCCATCAATTGCCTCACCACGTGGCCCTTTCGTCTGGTCCGCAAAGCCATCCCGCCGCGGCAGCCGGGCGCCGGTCTCGAGGTGGTCCGTATCGAGCCATCCACGCCGCTTGGCTCGTTGCGCGACACCTTCCACTGGTCGGCCGCCAATGTAAAGCGCTGGATCGCTCTCGGCGAACGGGACGGAAAACGTGCGCTGGCATCGATTACAATGTAGAGGCTATGCCGCTATTCCGGATCTATCGTATGAAAGATTCGCCACGGCAGCAGTTTCGCTGGGCGCCGCATGTTTCGGGTTGCGCTTCCATCAAACCCAAGGACTACGAGCCGCGCGGCGAGATTGCTGCGCTGCACGAATACGACGCGTGGAAGGCTCTGCGCGAATCGGGCGACGCGCTCCAGGTGGGCGACCTGCTTGAGGGCGAGGACGGCCGCCTGCGCATCTGCAAGTATGTCGGTTTTGAGCCCGCGCAATGGGTGTTGCCGGAGCCTAAGGCGCCGGTGGAAGCGGAATCGCAGTCCGCGGTGGAATTGGAACCGGCCGGCCAATCCGCAGCCACCTAGGAGAACCATGCGCGACATTCGCCTGGGCGACGATATCGACGATTTTTGCGTGCGCTGCAAGCGCGTCACGAACCATGTGGTGGTGTCTGTGGTGAAGGCCGCGCCGGCCAAGGTCCGCTGCCGCACGTGCCACAGCGACCACGATTTCCGCAATGAACAGGCCCCGCCGCCCAAGGTCGATCTGCGCAAGCAGGCGCTGTTCAATGAGGTGCTGAAGAAGGTCGATCCGGCGGAGGCCGCAGTGGCTGTCCAAGCTTTAGCGGCCGAAGATTTAGCCGCCGAAGCGTTAGCAGCCAACCCCATCGAGGCCGAGGCCGAAGTCGAGGTGGAGGATCTGGCTGTCGAAGCGGCGGCAGGGGTCGAAGAGGCGCCACCCAAACCGGCTCCGAAGACCAAGGCCAAGGCTAAGACCAAAGCGCGAAAGTAGCGTCGCCTTGCCGCACCCGATCAGCAGACGCGCATTTCTGGCTACCGCGGCCGCATCCGCTGTACAAGGGGCTACGGCGCCGCCAGCGCCCTACGGCGCCACGCCCAGCCAACGCCAACTCCGCTGGCACGAGCTTGAAACTACCGCGTTCCTGCACTTTTCCGTCAACACTTTCACGGGCAAGGAATGGGGTTACGGAGACGAAGATCCGAACATCTTTAATCCGGTTGCTTTCGACGCGGACGCCATCGTGAGCGCCCTGGCCGATGCCGGCATGCGTGGAGCGATTCTCACCGCCAAGCACCACGACGGCTTCTGTCTCTGGCCCACCAAGACCACCGATCACGGTATCCGCAACAGCCTGTGGCGCGCCGGGAAGGGCGACGTAGTGCGCGACCTCGCCGACTCATGCCGCCGCCATAACCTGGGCTTCGGCGTGTATCTTTCCCCGTGGGACCGCAACAACGCGAGCTATGGACGTCCTGCGTATATCGACATCTACCGCCGCCAGCTTACCGAACTGCTCACCGATTACGGCCCCATTTTCGAAGTGTGGCACGATGGCGCCAACGGTGGCGACGGCTTCTACGGCGGCGCGCGCGAGAAGCGCACCATCGATAAGCGCACTTACTACGACTGGCCCAAGACCTGGGACTTGATCCGCAAGCTGCAGCCCAACGCCGTGATTTTTAGCGACGTGGGCCCGGACATCCGCTGGGTGGGCAATGAGCGCGGCATCGCGGGCGACCCATGCTGGGCCACGTACGACCCGGTTGGCGCCGACGGCGGACCGGCTTCGCCGGGTGATGTGCGCGAGAAGGATTCGCCCGCCGGACAGCGTCACGGGTCGCGCTGGCTGCCTGCCGAGTGCGATGTTTCCATCCGGCCCGGATGGTTCTGGCATGAGAGCGAAAACGTGGAGGTGAAGCCGGTGGCGCAGTTGACGCGGCTCTACTACAATTCAGTGGGCCGCGGCGCCAATCTGCTGCTGAATGTGCCGCCGAATCGCGACGGGCTGCTGTCCCCGGAAGACATGGCCTCGCTGAAGGCATTCGGCCAATACCGGCGGGCCACGTTTGCGCGGAATCTCGCGGCCGGCGCCACGGCGGTTGCATCGAACGTGCGCGGCGCCTTCGGCCCGCAAAACCTGCTGGACGGCCGCAGCGATACCTATTGGGCGGCTGAGGACGCAATTCGCGAGGCCGATGTGGCGTTCGATCTGGGGCGCGAAACGTCTTTCAACGTGATTCGCGTTTGCGAGGCGATCCGGTTTGGCCAGCGCATCGATGCCATCGCGGTGGACCGGTGGAGCGGAAGCGCGTGGGAACAACTGGCCGCCGCCACCAGCGTCGGTCCGCGGCGATTGATACGGCTGGCGTCGCCGGTAACCGCGTCGCGCGTGCGTTTGCGAGTCACTCAGGCGTCCGCCAGCCCGGCGGTCGGCGAGTTTGCGCTGTTCGTGGAAGCGTAGGGGCGCGAAACGCGCGTGCTTGCTGCGTGTGCGCTTCGCGGACGGCAAGAATGCGTTCACACGAGCGGGGGGCGGTCCCGGGAGGGAGCGTCTCTGGCGGCAGAAGCTGGTGGTGCGCAGGCGAAGAGAGCCGGCTGAAAGGCGGCTGCAGCCAGGATTGGCTGCCCCACAAAAATCCCGGTTGCAAACCGGAAAAATGGCGCCTTCGGTTGTTGCTCTAACTGAGAAAGGGCATGTGAGGGATTCCGGCGTCGGTCCTCTTATGGCGGCAGATGAGGCGGCAGATCAGGCGGCGGATGAGTCATCCAGGGCGCCCTGGGAGAGCGAGGTGTCCGGTATTTTCGACGAGCTGCACCGGCCGCTGTTTCGCTACTTCCTTTGCGCCGGGCTGTCGCGCGAGGATGCCGATGAAGGGATTCAAGAGACTTTCCTGCGTCTCCATCAGCACTTGCGGAAGGACGGCGACCGCTCCAACTTGCGCGGCTGGATTTTCCAGGTGGCCCGAAATCTGGCGCGCAACCAGCATAAGAGCGCGCGGATCCGGCGGACCGAGACTCTGGATGGCGACTGGGAACGGAGAAGCGCGTTTGCCGACCCGCAGGGCAGCCCCGAGGATCAGGCCATCCGCGGCGAGCGGATGCGCCGCCTGAAGCGCTCGATGGATATGTTGACGCCGCAGCAGCGGGAGTGTGTTCTGCTGCGGGCGTCCGGTCTGCGCTATCGGGAGATCGCCGAGGTGTTGGGAGTCGGGATCTCGAGCGTGGGAGAGATGGTGCAGCGGGCCGCAATCCGCTTGAACGAGGTCTTATGAAGGATTGCAGTCAGACGAAGACGCTGCTGATGCTGGCCGCGGATGGTGAGTTAGGCCCGGAACAAATCGCGTGGCTGGAACGGCACGTGCTTTCTTGTCCGGCTTGCCAACAGGAGCAGACGCTCTTTCAGGAACTCGACCGGGATCTTGGGGCGTATGGCGACCTTGCCGGGCGGCAGAACGAGCCGCGGACGGACCAGCTTGCCGATCTGCCGCACCGCATGGCGGCTCCAAGGGACAGAGTACGCGCCGCCATCGGATGGATTCCCCAGTTAGCGGCCGCTCTAGCGGCGGCGCTCTTACTGGGAGTGATTCTGGTTCACAGGGTGGCGCCTGGGCTCCCGAACGTAGTTATGGACGAGGCGTTCGTTCCGATTCCTTATGTGCAGCCACTCGACCCGTATGAAAGCGCCACGGTGATGCGGATGGACGTGCCGGTGGCGGCACTGATCGCCTTCGGTTACAAGTTGGATGCGAGCGACCCCAACGCTGTGGTGAAGGCCGACGTGTTAGTGGGTGAGGACGGGCGCGCGCACGCGGTCCGGGTAATCTCGGGCCTGGTGTTGAACTAGATTAGTGTTGAACTAAGAAGGAGAGTGAGACTTATGAAGACGTACTTATTGATCGCCGCGGCGGTTGTAATTCAGCCCGCCGCGTCATTGGCTCAAACAACCCCGGCTGGCGCGGGTTTTCAGCAAGCGCAGGCGGTGGGATACAGCGATGGCGTAGTAGCAGCCGTGGGCGGGCGCGGCGGCCGCGGCGGTCTGACGATCGGCAGGCCATACTCCGCTACCGCGGTGACTCATACGGTTCAAACGCTCGCCGATGGGTCGCAGATCGAGACCACGCGGAGCCAGGCACTTTACCGGGACGATCAGGGCCGCACCAGGACCGAGCTCAATGACGGCAAATCCATTCAGATTGCGGACCGTGCGGCGGGCATCACTTATAGCATGGATACGGCGACCAAGACCGCTAGAGCGGTGGAGATGATCAGCGTAGGGCGCGGTGGCGGCGTCAAGGTCAATCCAACGGAGTCTGCCGCCACCGCCAATGGCACGGCGACCGCGACTGCGCCCCGAGCGGCCGTGGATAACTTAAGAGACGCGATGGTACAGCTCGATATGCTGAAGGAAGGAATGGCCGCCGGCCAAGCTACACGCAGGCCCAACCTTGCCACGGAGGACCTTGGGACTCAGTCTTTCGATGGCGTCCAGGCGCATGGGGTACGCACTACCAGCACCATCCCGGTGGGCGCCATCGGCAACAATCGGGAACTCAAGACGGTTAGCGATCTATGGGAGTCGAAGGATCTCGGGATCATAATTAAGAGCGTTAGTACCGACCCCCGCTTCGGTACAACCACTTACGAGCTGACTAACATCTCGCGAAGCGAGCCGGATCCGTCTCTATTCCGGGTTCCTGCGGATTATACGATCTTACAGGCGCCGAAGCGGAATTAGCCACGGTTGGTAAGGTATCGTAAGGTGGAGGGCATTGGGTTGGGTCTTGACTCCACCAATGCCCATCATTGCGTCTCTTGCGGCAGAAACCAGCGGGTGCGCAGGCGAAGAGAGCCGGCTAAAGCCGGCTGCAGCCAGGATTGGCTGCCCCACATTAGGGAGTTACAGTGACTGGGGTTTCTTTCTTGTTGCGGACTACGGTGATGGCGTAGCTGCCCTTCGACCGCGCCGCGCGCAGCGCGGTTGTGAGCTCGCGAAGGGAGCCGACGCGCGTCTCGCCCACCTTCACAATCACGTCGCCAGCCTTGATTCCAGCGCGCTCGGCGGCCGAATTGGACTCTACCTCTTTCACCAGCACGCCGTCCTTCACGCCGAAGAATTCCGCGAACTGCTGCTCATCGCCCAGCGGCTCGCCGGAAATCCCCAGCGCGGAGTTCTGCATGACGGTTTGGAAGTGTGGGATCTCAAAGTCGAAGCTCGGCATAGCGGGCATCGGCGGCATGGGAGGCATCTCGGGCATGGGCGGAACTTGCACGGCGAACCATGGCTCGCCGCCTATCATCGCCATGTGCCGGCTTTCGATGGTCGCCGTAATCGCCTGGGCCGCGCCGTTGCGCCACACGGAGAGCTTCGCATCGTGGCCGGGAACGGTTTCCCGCACCAGGCGCTGGAGCTGCGCGCTATCCTGGACCGGCTGGCCGTTGTACTCCAGCACAACGTCGCCAACCTTAACGCCTGCCTTGGCTGCCGGACCCGAGAGATCTGTTCGTGTGATCTCAGCGCCGCGCTCTTCCTTCAACTTGAGAGCCTTGGCGCGGGCCGAATCGACGTCCATGACGCTGACGCCCAGATACGAGGCGCTGCGGATGGCAATGCCCGCCGCATGCGCGCGCGGCGCGGGCTGAGCCGGAGGCGCCGGGGGGGCGGGCTGAGCGAAACTCACCGGAACCGCGACAGCCATTAACACAGCAACCATTAAAATGGCGCCGATTTGCCAACGATTCTTCATACACACATTCCTTATCATTGCCGTTTTATGAATATCGTGCCACCCGTGCCGTTGATCTGCAAGAGCGGGCCGCCGCCGTTGACCGCGCCTTCAGCCACCAGCCGCGTGCCGGTGAGCCGCGCCTGCACCTGCCGGAAATCGGAAACGATGCGCCGCATATTGTCGGCCATGTTATTCACGGCCCGGATGTTCACACCCACGTTAGACGGAATCACCACGGTGATGTCACCATTGCCCGTCGACAGAAACGAATCGGCCAGACGCCCGGCCATCAGGCTGGCGAAGATGCTGCCCACCGACGTAGAGACGCGCATCAAGCCCGAAACATTGGTCAAATGGATTCCGCCCGAGTGCGATTCGCAACTGACGCCCGCCGCCTCGCCGATGCGCACCGGCCCTGCCATGTTCCGCGCCGTCACGATGCCCGAAGCCTTATCGACGATAATCTGGCCGCCGCCGGTGGTGGCGTCCACCGTCCCCTTGGCGGAAGCGATATGCACCTCGCCGGCGCCGGTTTCGGCAGTCAGCGGACCGCCCGCGTACGCGGCTTCAATATCGCCGCCAATGGTTTGCAGCGTCGCCCGCCCGCCTACGCTCTTCACCGTGATATGCCCGCCGCCGGTCCCGCAACGCAATTGCCCGCCCACTTCCCCAACGTGGATATCGCCGCCGCCGGTGATGAGTTTGCAATCGCCATGGACGCGGTCGCACGTCAACGCGCCGCCGCCGGAATCGACATCGAGCGACCCATCGACGCCTCTGACCTCAACCGCTCCATTGGTAGTGGAAATCGAGGCCAGCGCCAGATGGGGAGCGCGAATGACCGTGGTGGACATGGCCGCGCCGCCGGGCGTGGTCAATACGGCCGAATCGCCATGCACTTCGGCGTGGATGGATTCCCGATCGAGCATGCGCCGCGCCTCGGCTTCGGTGCGCGCCATCACGCTCACCTTCACGGTGTAGCCGATCTCGCGGCCCACCCCCGCGGTCAGCGTCACCGGGCCGTGACCGTTCACACGCAGCCGCGCCGCCGACGGAATGGACCCGGTGTAGGTGCGTACCCACGACTCGCCTTCATGCTTTAAGGGCTGCTGGGCGAAAAGCGACTGCTGATTGAAAATCGCCAGGGGTATGGCTAGCGACACTAGCGCGATCGCAATTCGGGCGCTCGCGATTCCGATTCGGGCGCTAATGCTGCGGACGCGTGAGTTTGCGCTCTGGCCGGCAGACGCTCCCTTACGGTCGCGGCTCTGATCGGAGGCGTGGCGTTGGCCGGAGGCGCTGAGATCGCGGGGTTGACAGACGAAAGCGTCTGTCCCACGTTTGCCTGACGACCGGGCGCTAGAATGTCCCAATAGACGCATTCATTTCCTTCAACGCCTTTTCGCACTTCAGGCGCACATAACCGTTGTCTTCGCGCTGCATCACGCTTTGCAGCATTCCCACTACGGAATCGTCGCGATGCGCCACCAGCAGATCCACCACCTGCATACGGACGGCCGCGTTATCGTCGGCGAGCAGGACCTGCGCCAGAACCTTGCGGACTTCGGGATCGGTGGAAATAGGCTTCAACCCTTCCAGCGCTTTCAGGCGGACGCTGGCGACCGGATCGTTGGCGAGCGCGTTGAGCAGCGCATCGCGAACCGGGCTCGATCCGGCGCTGGTCTTCAAAATGTCCATCGATTCCACGCGCACCGCGGGATTCTCTTCGTGCGACGCCGCCAGCAGCAACCGCTGAATGGATTGATCGTCCATGCGGCCCTCGACTACCCGGCGGTGCGTCTCGTCGAAGGAAATCTGCACGCGGCCGGCGCTATCGGGCTGCACCGAGCGAACCGTGGAGAACACGTCGTCCGGGGTCATCGAAGCCGTGCTAACGCCGCGGTTCGCAAAAGCCCCGCCGCGAATCGATGCAAAATTGCCTGGCGTGATCTTGGCCGCCATGAATCCCAGCGCGATCAGCACGGTGGCGCCGAGCGGCTGCCGCAGCCGGCCCATGCCGCTGAAGGTGGAAGCCAGGGCCTCCAGAAAAAGAGTCCACGGACCTTTGCGCTGCCCCGCCATACGCGGCGCGCCGCCGGCCACGGCAGCCATAAGATCGGCGCGGCAATCGTCCAGCAAGAGGGGCGAAACCGTGGCCGTTCGCTGGTCGAGCGCGGCCGCCAGCTTGCGCTGGCGCTCGAGCTCGCGCGCGCAGGCCGCGCACCCGGCGAGGTGCGTCTCAAGCCGGTCTTCCTCTTCCGGCATCAATTCGCCGTAATAGTAGAGCGAAATCAGATTCGAAACCGAATCGCAAGTCATACGAATTCTCCCAGCACGGAACGCATTTTCTGAGTAGCGCGAAACAGGCAATTCTTGGCGGCTTCTTCGCTGGTTCCCAGCATTTCGCCAATGGCTCGCAGACGCAGCCCCTGGTAGTGCCTCAACTCGAATACCATGCGCTCGCGCGGCGTCAGGTCGTCGATGGCGGATTCGATCTTGCCCTTCAACTGGCGGTTCCACATGGTCCGCTCGGGGTTCGAATCCACGCCCTCTTCTTCGAAGCTATCCATCCTGTCGATGGGCCCGTCGGCTGTCTCGACCACCGCGGACTCCTCTTTCCGGACCTTCCGCTTGCGCAGCTGATCGAGGCAAATGTTGGTCACAATGCGGTACAGCCAGGTGTGAAAGCTGCAATCGAAACGGAACGCATGGAGGTTCCGGTAGACCCGCAGAAACGCTTCCTGGTAGACGTCCCGCGCATCTTCGGGCGAGCGCAACAGGTTCATGGCAAGACGGAGCACACTTTGGTCGTAGGCGCGCACCAATTGCTCGAACGCGTCCGCATCGCCGCGTTGGGCGGCCCGGATTAACGACTCCACCTGTGGACCCACTCGGGCGCCTACGGCTCCGGCTGCATCCTGACCCATAACCCCCGCATCTAGCTTGTCAACAACTTCAGATCCAGTCACCTGCCCTAGTTATTCAGACGCGCCTGTGGCGATTTCGTCACGGTGGGCGTTCGAAAACGGACAGTAGATATTTCACATAGTAGCGCGGGCGCATGGCCTGGGGTGAGGCGGCTCTGGGCAGTGCATGGGAATCGCGTTGAAGGTGTCTTCATGCCGCTTCCGGCGGTCTCGGGTCGGGATATACGGTGGACGGTTGGCTTTCGGCGGGGCTTGCGGGGGCAGGCTGGCTGGCAAGCGGGCCGGCGGGCATCGGCTTGGAGGCTGCGGAAACGGGGGGTTCGGAGTTGTGCCGGACCGAAGCTGAGGACGCGGAAGCGGGTTTGGATTGTTCGGGTTGCGGGGCTTGGGCAGGGGTGGGAACGGGATCAGGTTGCTGCGACAGGGGACCCGGATTGGCAGACACGTTGGCAGACACGTTGGCAGACGACGGCGCCTGCCCCACTTTGGCTTGGGCTTGGAGGCTTTGCAGTTCTTTGAGGGCGCGGTGGTAGACGCGCTCGCAGGAATTGACGACCCGTTGGAGACGCTCGAAGGTGGCGGAATCGGTGGCGAAGGCGTCGCCGGAAGTGCAGGTTATGGTGGTCTCGATATTCTTTACCAGGAAGGTGTTGTAGGCGGTCTGCCAGAGCTCGGCTTCGACGCGGCGCGTGCGGCGGAGACGCCATTCGTTGTGAACCAGGGTATCGACGAGGAAACGCTGGTTGGAATCGGCGGGGCTGTGATGTTCGTGGTATTCGGCGGCGAGTTCGGCGAGATCCTCGGGTTTTTCGTCGAACATGATCTGGTGAACGGCATAGATGCCGTGCTTGAGGGCGTTGAATCGGGATACGGCCTTGCCCGCGGTGGTGCGCGGTCCGGTAGACTTTTGTGCGTTGGCGCGGCTGGCCGCGCGTTGTTTGGTTGACCTAAACATGAAGGGATCCTCGATTTGACACTAGCAGGCGTTTTTGGGGCCGAAGGGTGCGGCGGGGGCTTAAGTGCTTTAGAATGGCCGAAAAGGGCCGAAAAATAAAGGCGGAAGTGCTGTGAACGGGCTTTCGGGGGAGCGCGGAATTGGGGGATTGGGCCGCCAATCAGCGCGGATTAGTTAGCGCGGGAGTGGGACGTAGACTGGTTGCGTTTGAAGAGTCAGAACCCGGCAACCAGTTCACCCAATAGCTGTAGAGCTTCGCCGGCGTCGCGCGGATGGGGAGATTCGGGCCGCGCCAGAATTCGGTGGGCCAAAGAGCGCCATACCGCCTCCCGTTGACGAAAGGGGGTCAAGCCCGTGAGCCATTCGTCCCAGTGCGGCAACGAAGAGCGCCATTTGGATGTCGCATTCCGCGCGCGGGATTCTTCGTCCTCTCCGGCATTGTGCGTGCTGCCAGCAAGGCCGGAACCAGGCAGGAACCAAGTCCGGGACCAAGAGGGCTCCCTATCGGCCGCAGGTTTTGACAACCTGCCCCACAACGCAAAGTCAGCTTCGAACTTTGGATCGCGCACGGTCGTTGAGATCGCCACGTCCACGAGAAACCACGTCCAGGTTCGCGGGACGGCTGCCGACGCCTCCGGCTACCACCCGGACCGCGTAGACCCCGTCCGGCAGATCCCGCGGAATCGCGACATCTACCCGGTATACGCCCGCGTGACCCTGCGCCATCCCGGCAAAACGCGGCTCAAGACGCAGACTGCCGAGCCAAACCTCCACCGGTGAGACCGCCGGAATAGAAGCGAGGGACGCCGCATGGCCCGATTCCATGCCCCCTTGAACCTCGCCCAGACCGGTCAGGTAAAGCGAGACGCCGCCGCCCGGTCTTGCCGGATTTGCGCCGGTAATAAGGCCGTTCTGCGACACAATCTCCAACAGGGAGGGCGCCACCGCCGAAACCGTAATGGCGGCGGAGGCGAACCCGTTCGGCGTGGAAACCTCGAGCGTGACCGGGCCGGAGACCCCGTAGGGTATTTGGGCTTGTATCTGCGTGGAGGACACGGATACCAGCGGTACGGGTCGGCCAGCCGCCTTCAGCGAGACGCCGCCCAATCCGGCCGGAAGCGGATAGCCGGCGCTCACTGCATTCGCCGGAGCCAGATTCCGTCCCGAGATAGCGACCAGCGAACCGGGCGCGACCATCGGCGTGTAGTCGCCCTTGCTCAACACGCTGTCGATGGCCATTTGCGACGAGGCGCCAAGAGTCACTTGATCGATCTCGCCGCCGTCCAGCCCAATGGCGCTCAAGGTGAGCGTCTGGCCGTCTACATCCACGCGCAAGTAGTGGAAAGCCTGCACTGAGATAGCGGTTTGCGAGGAGGAGCCCACCGTTTCGAGGGCGCCCCCGCCACCGCCGGTGACCACGTACGTTGTGGACGGGGAAGAGGCGCTCGCGGGCTGGCCGCCCGCCAGAGGGAGGGTGCGCTCGTAGCCGTGTTCATGCCCCGCCAGCAGAAGTTGAACGCCGCGGCGTTCCACAATGGGGTTGACGAACTGCTGCACCGCCGCGCAAATCGGGTCGCCCAAGTGATAGCCGGTCGGGTAAGGGGTATGGTGCAGGAAGACGATGCGCCAGTGCCGCTCCGTAGCCGCCAGATCGGCGTCCAACCAGGCGAGCATGGCCGCGGCCCTCGATGTGGGCAGCAGGTTCGAATCCACTGAGACAAAATGCGCATTGCCCCAGTTGAAGGAGTAATACCGGCCCAGATCCACTGCGGGAACGCCACACTCCGGCGCGGCTACCCCCGCCAGATATGGCGCCGCGGAGTCGGTGTTGTACTCGTGATTGCCGGGGGTCGTAAAGAACGGCAACCGCCGCATCAGAGGGAAGTTGACTCCGAAATATGCGTCCTGCAACTGCTCGAATGTGCCATCGGGGTACGCCAGGTCGCCCAGATGGACCACCATCGAGATATCCTGCTCGGCGGCCATCAATTGAACTAGAGTCTGCTGCTCGTCCGAGTCCGCCCCGCTGTCGCCGAAGGCCAAAAACGAAAACTTGCGGGCCGAAGCTGTGCGAAACCGGAACTGGCCCAAATCCGAAGCCAGACCCTGGCTATTGAACGGCGACACTGTAGATGTACTCCGTTCCCGGCCGCAAGCCCGTAATGTCTGCCTGGTACTGGTAAAACGTCGATGCCATCTGGGTAGCGGAGGGCGGAAAGGCCCGCATGGCGGCCTGCGCGGTGAACGAGCTGCCATCGCGGGCGATCACCGTAACACTTCCGGCGCCAGCTTCCTGAGTGGTCCAGAGCACGGATACCTGGTTCGCCTGCACATTCTGCAGATACGGTTGCGGTGCGATGGTTGCGGCGCGCGCCAGACGGGTAAGACATAGGGCCGCGGAACCTACTTGAAGAAAAGTTCGCCTGCCGAGTGGGGCCTTGTGAGTGATACGACGATTGTCATATAAGTTTCGGAGCGAGTACAACTCAAACAATGAAGGGGGTGTGTGGAAAAAAGGGGGGTGCGGTTAGGCGCTTGAGCATCAAGAGATTAATAGTACTAGGACTGAGTTATAGTACTATGTGGAGCGCCATGAGTGGCGGATAAAGCCGCGCGATCATGGCCCGCCATGCCCGCAGCCGCCCCACAGATTGCAGCCCGGAGGGCGAGGGCTTGGCCCGTGGGTCAGCCATGGCCCCCACCTCACGACCTGGAAAGCGAGCGGCATTATGCTTGCCAGACGGCCGAGCGAAACCGCGTCCCAACTTCGCCGCCGACGGCGATTCCCAGCTAGCGCGCACCCGCTTGCCATTTCGGCTTTTAGAGATGAGGTGCGTGTAGAGATGAGGTACGGTATGAATGTGTCGACCGATGACCGTCCCGAAGATCGCGCCCGCGCTAACATGGATCGTTTGCTAACCGCTGCCCGGATGGCTCATCCAAAATCGCGACAGCATCAATATATTGAAGCCGGCCGCGGCATCGCGATTCGCGAATCCTCTTGCTCCCGGGTATGGTTTCGCGGATTACCTCCTGTACGTCGATGATACGCAGCCGGCGTAGCGGAGCCAAGAAGACTGGCGTCCCTGTGATCGGCGTCGATTCTAGCACTGACTATGGTCGCGCAAAGCTGCAATAAGATACAGTACAAGACAAGGCTGGTCGCGCCGAGAACGGACACCAAAACCTGTCAATGACAGAGCTGCCTGGGGTGCAGGAGATCCCGCTCGAACTCCAAACTCGGTTCAACGTTAACGCCGACTCGTCTGCTAAGGCAGTCGTGCACCCGCGCCGGACCTTCAGCAGCCCAGGCCATTTCAGGGAGCTTATTAGATGTGTCACGCAGCGCCAGCACGTGACGCACGGGAAGGACGTTTCCCTTCGCGGCGTACTCAACCGCTCGCACGCTCCCGTCGGAACCTACCAAACGGAACGTGCCCCGCTGTTCGCCTTGTTGCAGGAAGGCCCGCCAGAGCTGATCAATCCGAGGCCTGAAGCCGGGTTCCGCGAAGTCGTCAACTCTGCGTCCGATGATTTTGTTTCTTGGAAGCCCGAACAGCTTGCCCGCACAGCAACTGGCGTCCCGATAGTTGCGGTCATTGTCCGCGATGAGGATGGGCTCGGCAGTCTGGGAGACAATCGCCCGGAACAGCAGTTCAAGCTGTTTTAGACCGTTATCTAATAGCCACTGGCGGCTCTGTGACCCGGAGGCCGCGGAGTGCATAACTTCCTTCCTGATTCCTCCTGATTCAGAACCCATCTAATAGAAACAAAAATCTCATCGCGCCCGCCCGGAGGCGTCTGTTATTGCCCGGCCTGCTAGCCGACTGCGTTCCGGGTAGGCAGGAACACGGGGCAAGCTCATCATCCGGATGCCTCCTTGAGTTTCGGATTGTGCCATCCGCCGTCTGAAGCGATGAGCGCGTCAGCCTCTTTCGGCCCCCAACTTCCGCGCCTGTATGGGCGAACACGGCGGTGCGCTTTCAGGACTGGATCGACCACCGCCCAGGCAGCCTCGACTGCGTCCTCGCGGGTGAAGAGCGCTCCATCGCCCGCCATAGCGTCGCCCAAAAGCCGCTCGTAGGGCGTTTCTTCTCCCGACTGGTCTTCCAGCAGGTAGAGCTCTTGCTGCTCGCCGACGAACTCCTCGCCTTCGAGCTTCACGCGAGCGGCGAGGGCGATGGCGGCACTGGGGGAGAGCCGAAAGCGCAGATAGTTGGCCCGGCCCGTGGCGGGCGCCGAGTCGGCGAAAAGCCTCTGCGGCGGCGGCTTCAACTCCACCAGTACCTCGGTGGCGGTATCGGGCAGGTACTTGCCGGAGCGCAAGTACCACGGCACTCCCGCCCAGCGCCATGAATCGATGAAAAGCCGCAGGGCGCAGAAGGTCTCGACATCGGAGTTCTTCGCCACGCCTGGCTCCTGCCGGTAGCCGGCGTACTGGCCGCGCACCAAGTCGTCGCGCGTCAGAGGGCGCATGGCTTCAAAGACTTTGGCTTGCTCGGCGTGTACGGCTCCGAAATCCCTATCAGACGGCGGCTCCATGGCAAGCAGCGCGACGACCTGGAAGAGATGGTTCTCCACCACGTCGCGCAGACAGCCGGCGCTTTCGTAGAAAGGTCCGCGGTCCTGCACGCCGAAATCCTCGGACATGGTTATCTGGACACTGGCCACGTAGTTGCGGTTCCAGATCGGCTCCAGGAACGAATTGGCGAAGCGGAAATAGAGGATATTCATGATTGCCTCTTTCCCCAGGAAATGATCGATGCGGAATATCGAGTCTTCCGGAAACACGGACCGCGCGGCCTGGTTGAGCTCTCTCGCGGAGGCCAAGTCACGTCCGAACGGTTTTTCGACAATGACGCGCGCATGCCGGGCCAAGTTCGCGGCGCCGAGTCCTTTGATCACCGTCTCAAAGAGCGAGGGCGGGATCGCAAGATAATACGCCGGGCGCCGAGCGCCACCCATCGCGCTCTTTATCGCCGTGAACGTGTTCGGATCCTTATAATCCCCGCTCACATACTTGAACAGGGACAGAAGATGGCGGAGGGCACGCCGATTATCGATCGCGCCCGATCGCTTAATGCCGTCCGTCACGCGTTTGCGCAAACGCTCCGGACTCCACTTTGGGAGGGCGACGCCGATTACCGGAACCGTGAGGGTCCCTCGTTTCACCATCGCATAGAGTGCCGGGAAGATCATCTTATGGGCGAGATCGCCCGTCACGCCGAAGACCACCAGCGCGTCCGAACGGGAGGCGGCCATCAGGCAACTCCTTTCCTGGCAGGGGCCTTTTCCTCATGGCCGCTAGACCGAGGCTTGGTTTTTTTCTTCCATAGGCGAAAGCCGCCCACAAAGGCGTTCCGGTTGTTGCCCAGGCGAGTGTCCGGAGGCAGCTTCCCGATCTTTTTCGCATTTCCTCCGCCCAGCACCACGTATTCAGCTTCTAAAGCGTCCTTCAGACGTTCTACGACATCGGCTACGTGGCGCCGCCAATTCTTTTTTCCCAATCGCTTCAGACCGCGGACGCCAACGTAGTCCTCGTACGTTTTCCCGTTCTTGTAAGCAAGATGCGCCAGCTCCATCGGCTCAAGTATTCCGTCGACGATCATTGCGGCCCCGAGCCCAGCGCCGAGGCCCAAGAAAAGCATGCGGCCCCCTTGGTAGCTTCCGAGCGCCTGCATGGCAGCATCATTGATAACTTCAACTGGACACCCGAATGCCTTGCCGAAATTAAACCCGACCCAGCCACCGCCCAGGTTGTGTGGCTCGTGGAGGAGGCGTCCATGGATTACCGGCCCAGGATAGCCGATCGAGACGCGGCCATATTCCCAATCTTTGGTGACGCGCTTCACATCCCGCACCATTTTACGGGCGGTCATGTTGGAGCCGGAGGGAATCTCGCGCTCCTCGCGCTGTCTTGTTGCCAGCACCTTGACATGCGTCCCCCCTACATCGATTACGAGAACCGCATTGGCGCTCTTGGAGTGCGCTCTCACGACTTCTTCTCGATATGGCCGCCGAACCCGAATCGCATCGCGGAGAGTAACTTATTTCCGAAATCTTCCTCGCCTCTTGACGTGAACCGTTGGTAGAGCGCTGCACTCAAAACCGGGGCCGGAGCGCCTTCGTCGATAGCGGCGGTAATAGTCCACCGGCCTTCCCCGGAATCGGACACCCGGCCGGAAAACTTGGAGAGATCCTGCTGCCCGAAGAGCGCGGTTGCGGTCAGGTCCAGCAACCAGGAAGCGATCACACTGCCACGACGCCAAACTTCGGATACGTCAGCCAGATTGAAGTCGTATTGATAATGCTCCGGATTGCGCAGGGGCGTCGTCTCGGCATCGACGGTCTGGCCCTGCTTGCCAACGTTGGCGCGCCGCAGAATGTTCAGCCCTTCGGCATACGCTTCCATGAGGCCGTATTCGATACCGTTGTGAACCATCTTGACGAAATGGCCGGCGCCGGAAGGCCCGCAAAACAGGTAGCCTTCCTCAGCCGTACCAGCGGACTTTTCGCGCCCCGGCGTGCGCGAGATATCGCCGCGTCCCGGCGCGAGCGTCTTGAAGACCGGATCCAGGTAGCGGACCGCATCAGATTCGCCTCCAATCATCAGGCAGAAACCGCGCTCGAAACCCCACACGCCACCGCTAGTACCGACGTCGAGGTAATGAACACCTCGCGGCTTAAGTTCCTTGGCGCGCCGGATGTCGTCGATGTAATAAGAATTGCCCCCATCCACGATGATGTCGCCCTTCTGCATTTGGGCGCTGAGGCTGCGCAGCGTGTCATCGACCGCGGCCGCGGGCACCATCAACCACGCCGCGCGCGGAGGCTTCAGTTTCGCCGCGAAATCCTCGATAGACACTGCTCCGGTCGCGCCTTCCTTCACCAAGTCCTTAGCGTTATCCTGCTTCTTGTCGAAGACAACGCATTGATGGCCGTCGCGTTGCAGACGGCGCACCATGTTGGCGCCCATCCTCCCCAGGCCGATCATTCCAATCTGCATTTTTCGGTTCCTTCCTTTCCAAAACGTTTAGACCGGCCGAGTATGTTCCGCGCGGCGGCGTATTCCGACGCTCAGCGCCTGAGGCTGCGGTAATGCCGAATGAGGGCGTTGGTCGAGTTGTCGTGCTTGAGTGGTGGCTGATCAGCGTTGTCGAGTTCCGGCCTCACGAGCTCCGGAATGATGCGCTCGGCCAGGACCTTGCCAAGCTCCACGCCCCACTGATCGAATGAATCGATCTGCCAGATCGTGCCTTGGGTAAAGACGCTGTGCTCGTAGAGCGCAATCAGTGTACCCAAAGTCTTCGGCGTCAGCCGCTCGGCCAGGATCGTGTTCGACGGTCGATTGCCCTCGAACGTGCGATGAGGCGCCAGCCACTCCGGCGTGCCATCAGCCCCGACCTCTTCAGGCGTCCGGCCGAACGCAAGCGCCTCGGCCTGCGCGAACACATTGGCCAGCAGCAAATCGTGGTGATTGCCGAGCGGATTGAGGGCCTGGACGAAACCGATGAAGTCGCACGGGATGAGCTTGGTCCCCTGATGGATGAGCTGATAGAAAGAGTGCTGGCCATTCGTGCCCGGCTCGCCCCAGTAGATCGGTCCGGTCTGATAGTCGACCCGCGTGCCCTGAAGCGTCACGTGCTTGCCATTGCTCTCCATGGTCAATTGCTGGAGGTAGGCCGGGAAGCGGTTCAGGTATTGCTCATAGGGCAGCACCGCGACCGTCTGGGCATCGAAAAAAGCGTTGTACAACACGGCTAGCAGGCCCATTAGTACGGGCAGATTGCCTTCGAAGGGCGCGGTGCGGAAGTGCTCATCCATCGTGTGGAAGCCGGCGAGCATCTCGCGGAACTGCTCGGGACCGATCGCGATCATCGTGGACAAGCCGATCGCCGAGTCCATCGAGTAGCGCCCGCCGACCCAGTCCCAGAAGCCAAACATGTTGGCGGCGTCGATACCGAACTTCTCGACCGTTGCTGTGTTCGTCGAGGCCGCCACGAAGTGCCGCGCAACCGCCTTCTCATCCCCCAGCGCCTTGACAACCCACTCGCGGGCCGTGTGAGCGTTGGTCATGGTCTCGAGCGTGGTGAAGGTCTTGGAGCAGACGATGAACAACGTCTCTTCGGCATTGAGGTCGCGCGTCGCCTCGGCGAAATCGGTGCCATCCACATTTGAGACGAAACGGAACGTGATATCGCGCTGGCTGTAGTATTTCAGCGCCTCGTAGGCCATCATGGGTCCCAGGTCGGAGCCGCCGATGCCAATGTTGATTATGTTTCGGATACGATGGCCGGCATAGCCCTTCCACGCGCCTCCGCGGATTTGTTCGGCAAACTTCGCCATCTTGTCGAGCACCCCGTGAACCTCGGGAACGACGTCCACGCCATCGTCGAAGATTTGCTCGTCCTTTGGAGCGCGTAGCGCGACATGAAGAACGGAGCGCTGCTCGGTGACGTTGATCTTTTCGCCCGCGAACATAGCGTCGATGTGTTGGCGCAGCCCGGATTGCTCTGCAAGCTCAAGGAGCAGACGGATGGTCTCGCTGGTGATGCGGTTCTTCGAGTAGTCGAAATAAAGACCGATGGCCTCCAGCGTGAAGCGCTCGCCACGCTCGGGGTCCTCGGCGAAGAGCTGCCGAAGGTGCAAATTGCGGACCTTGGCACAATGCTCTTCCAGCGCTTTGAACGCAGGCCTGTTACGAAGGGGAGCGATGCTGTGTAGGGAGGTGCGCGGCGGTTGCTGAGTTGTCATGGGAATCTCAACTGGCAGCCGTGAGCGTGGCGTCCTTCGACTCGATGCAGTTGAGCAGATCCTTCCAGGATGCGGCAGCATCGGCACCCCCTCTGAGAGAAGGAGTGTGGCCAGTGCAGACCTTTTCGCCGCTGACGAACACGTATTTGCCACCGCCTTTTACGCACGCCAGGGCGCATTCCCTCTCCGTCATTTTCGCGCCAGTGTGCTCGGCGATCATTTTCGCGTGACTGGCGCCGCACATGCCGTCACTAATCCTTCCGGTCCACGTCTTCTCAGCGGCCTGGGCAAAAGCGGCGAGGCCCGCGAGCAGGCCGATACAGCATAAACTTTTCAACGCACTCTTCATGTTTGGTCTCCTATTAGTCGCACAAACTGAAACATTTCGAGCTCAACTGCACTATACGGCAACCAAAGTCAAAACGCCGTCAAAAACAGTCGGCAGGAATCCTTCAGGGCGCTCTGCCGCGTATTCGTCCGCGCTCGTAATGGGTCAAAGTTCTGTTTGTCGGGCACGACGGGGGACGAACGTCCCTGCGACTGACTTTTGACGCCGTTTTGACGATGATTCCCCTACAGTGAACTTGTCAGCCATCTTCGTAGGTCGCGGAGGATGGAGACGCGGCCCGGCGGATTGGAGCAAGTTCCCGTCCGTGCCGGTCGATCCTCCAAATTTGAATTAGCCCATGACGCGCGCCTACAGGCGTCGGGAAGGGGCGAAGCGAGAGTGCTGCTACGCCAATCGAATGGAGATCCAAGAATGCGTCTGAGTTGGCGAACCACCAGTAGAGGCGAACGCGTCTATGTCAACTGTTTTGAGAGTCCGGCACTTGAAGTTTTACGGGACATGCGATGATCTCGTTTGATGCGGCGCACGCCGCCGTCCATTATCCGCCAGATCGCCGCTTTCGCATCCGGATTCGGCCCTCGTTCCTGATTGCTGCTATTGTGCTGGTGCTGCTCCCCGTGCTCGCGGCCTGGATTGAGCTTCTCTTTTTCGGGCTTCCTCATATTCCGCCTGTCCCACAGATCGATCCGAATGACTTTGCCGGCCCTCCCGGTTTTCCGCTGTGGGTGCGCTACTGCCACTTCTTCAACTTTGTCTTTTTGACGATGCTGATCCGGAGCGGTCTCTCGATCCTGGTCGATCATCCTCGCCTCTACTTCAGCAATGGCTGCACACCGGGAAGCGAGTGGATTCGCTTAACACCGATCCACGTCCCTACGGATCGCGTCTGGACAGCGAAGGACGACGCTCGGTACATCTCGCCCATTGTTGCCACACCGGGCTATCGGCATACCGTCGGCGTTGCCCGCTCGTGGCATTTTCTCGACGTTTATGGGTTTATCCTCACGGGCATCTTCTTCGTCATCATGCTGTTTGATACGGAGCAGTGGCGGCGGCTCGTTCCCCAATCGACGCTGGTGGCGCTGCAAGCGTGGAATACATGGGTACACTATGCGACGTTCCACATGCCGCCTGAGCTTAACGGATACTTTGGCTACAACGCGCTGCAGCAGATCGCTTATTTTGCCGCGGTCTTCGTCTTTGGCCCTACGGCTATCCTGACCGGTATCGCCATGTCCCCCGCAGCCGTGAATCGCTTTCCCTGGTATGCGAAACTCTTTGGCGGCCGGCAATCGGCGCGCTCTATTCACTTTCTGACAATGCTCAGCTTTTTTGCCTTCATCGTCGTGCATGTGACGCTGGTCGTTATGACGGGCTTCGTTCGCAATATGAACCACATCGTGATGGGTACCGACGACCGGAATCACCTGGGAATTATTCTAGGCTTTGCCGGCATCGGCGTGGTCGTTCTTTCCTGGGTCGCGGCGCATTATGCATCGTGGCATTACCCTCGTTTCCTGCAACACGCGCAGAAGTTCATTACGCATCCTTTACTGCTGACCACTCTCAACCGCCTCGCACCCAGTCAGCATTACACCGAGCAAGACATATCTCCGCGATTCTGGCCGAACGGCACGTTGCCCGTCCGCGAGGATTGGAAGCAACTGGCCAAGGGAGGGTTCCAGGAATTCAGGCTGAAGGTGGGTGGCCTCGTCGACAACCCGGTGGAACTTTCTCTCGCGGATATCGAAAAGCTGGGCAACGCCCAAGACATCACCATGCATCACTGCATTCAGGGCTGGACGGGAATTGCCAAGTGGGGTGGTCTCCCCATGAAGGTTCTTGTCGAACTGGTCCGGCCACAGCCGAATGCCAAGGTGGTCGCCTTCTTCTCGTTTGGCGGGTCGCTCTACGGAGGCTCATACTATGACACGCAAACCGTGGAGAATGTACTCAAGGCGGAGTGTCTGCTTGCTTTGGAGATGAATGGGAAGCGTCTCCCTGAGGAATATGGCGCCCCATTGCGGCTGCGTGTCGAAAATCAGCTTGGCTACAAGATGGTCAAGTGGATTGAGCGGATCGAATTTGTCGAGTCGGAGAAGACCCTCGGCCTGGGGGAAGGCGGTACGAACGAAGACGATGAATACTTCGATCTCCTGCCGAATATCTGATGATCCCGAGCACTGAGCGCGGAAACTTCGATCACGTCGGCGTACTTCTCGCCCGCTTGCGAGTGGGATGGCTGTTGCGGCACTTTTCGCCGCGCCTGGCGTGGGCTGCCTATGTCTGCGTAAATTGCTTCATCACAATCGGGCTGCTCGCATTGCTCGCCTTTGTCACAGGCAGCCCGTTTGTGTTTCCATCGCTCGGTCCAACCGCGTATCTCTTCTTCTTTTCCCCACTGACAAAAGCCTCCAGCCCGCGCCATACCGTCCTGGGCCACGCAATTGGGCTCGTTTGCGGCTATGCTGCCTTCGCGCTTACAATGGCCTCCGCTCCGCCTTTCAGCACGCACGCGGGGGTCCATGGCCCGACCATTCTGGCCGCCGCTCTCTCGCTCTCGGCTACGGGCGCGTTCATGGTTCTATTTCGGTGAGCCATCCGCCGGCGGGGCGACCACTCTCATTGTGTCGCTCGGCATCATCTCTCAGCCCAAAGATCTCGTCATTATCGAGCTCGCGGTTGTTCTGCTTACGGCGCAGGCCCTGGCGATCAATCGGCTCGCCGGACTACCTTACCCAATTTGGAGGGAGAGCAAGCCCCCGGGAACGTCCTCTTAGCCGCCAACATGCATGTAATGATCCAGCGGCGCCCCAAGCGGAGCCCAACCCCGCGATCACAGCTCCAGCTCCGATCACGGCTTCGGCATTCAGTTCGGCAACGGTTTTCGCTATGGGAGCCGACGCCTCTCGCGGCAGACCTGCCGAAAGGCGACCAGGAGCGTGTCCCGCAAATTGGATCCCGTGGATCCAGCGCCGGCGAGCTTATCGAACAATATAAGCAACAATAACAGGACGGGAAACAGGCTGAGGAAATAATAGAACGCCAGCCGGACTGCCTGTCCGAAGACCTCGTCGTCCCGGCTTTTGCGGCATGTGCGTTTCGCCAACCCCCGCCAGGAGAGCCCTCGCAGGCTCCACAAATCGGCCATAGTTTCTTCCTTCATGCCCGGCTTCTTCATGCGATTCCTACCGCCCTCATGACCGTCCGCGGCGAGAGCCCGCAGTTGTTTCGATCCCGTTTGCGCCGCTGGCGCGCTCTGAAACAGATCCTGCATGGCTGACACGGTGGCGGAATCCCCTTTCGCCAGTCCTCCCGTAACCAAGTCGCGCTGCGCCAGTGCTGCCTGAAGGAAGGGCTGCCGACCGGAATCCGGCGGTCGGGTTGTCATGGCGCGGACGCGGTCGAAGAATCTGGTCGAGTTGCTGCCGAAACGCACCAAGTTGGTAGTCGAGATCCCTAGACTTCAGGTTATTGCGGGACAAACCCCAGTAGATACGCGGCCACAACCAGGGCTCAGCCTGCGATCAGAATTGTTTTCCGATTCATACGATTCGACTCCTTCGAATTGGTCAAGGCGATTGCCGTGTTCAAGACGAGCAACATGGCAAGCTTGTTTTTATTCTGAGCTTATAAGCGGCGCTGCACAATGGGAGACGCACATAGCGCGCTATTCCGATTTATTTTTGACACCGTTTTGACAACGATTCCCTTAGAGTGAACTTGTCGGCCATCTTTGGACGGCTGCGAGAGACGAAAGCATGGCCGGGCGGATATGGGCAAGTGGCCGGACTCGCTGATGGTAGCGATTGTACTGGTGGTAACGACGGGCGAACAAATCGAAGGCCAAGTGAATCCGGTAGAAGCAGCCATGCCCTGGAAGGAAATGTTCACGTGACCGTTTGGCCATTAGTTGTCTACTTCGTTGCGGTGATCCTGCTGGTGGCCGGCATGCTGGCGGTTTCCTCCGTCTTGGGAGAGCGGCATGGGGAACCGGCGACGGGGGCGCCGTATGAATCAGGCATTCTTTCGCAAGGCTCCGCGCATGTACGGTTGTCCGCCAAGTTTTACCTGGTGGCGATGTTCTTCGTCATTTTCGACCTGGAAGCCGTCTTCATCTTTCTGTGGGCGATCGCGGGCCGCGAACTGGGCTGGGCTGGCTACTGTGAAGCGCTAGTCTTCATCGGAGTGTTATCCGCTACACTCGCGTATCTCTGGAGAGTGGGGGCGCTCGACTGGTTTCCGGCTGGTCCCCGCGCGGAGGAGAATCTCTGAATGAATTTCCCGATCGACCAGCGGAACTCATTTCAAGAGCTCGTACGCCCGGGCGAAAGTCAAGCCGAAAGCACCGTTCGTCAGAGCGTGATCTTCTCTCGCCTCCAGGACCTGGTGGCGTGGGGCCGGAAGAACTCGATTTGGCCGTTCAACTTCGGCCTTTCGTGCTGTTACGTGGAGATGGCGACCAGTTTGACCAGCAAGTACGACATCTCCCGGTTCGGCGCGGAAGTCATCCGGGGAACGCCACGGGAGGCCGACCTCATGGTGATCGCCGGCACGGTGTTCATCAAGATGGCGCCCGTTATCCTCCGGCTTTACGAGCAGATGATGGAACCGCGCTGGGTGATTTCCATGGGGTCCTGCGCGAACTCCGGCGGGATGTACGACATCTACAGCGTGGTGCAGGGCGTCGATAAGTTTCTTCCCGTCGATGTGTACGTACCGGGCTGCCCGCCACGCCCCGATGCATTTGAGGAAGGCTTGCTGCTGCTGCAAAAGGCAGTCGGCGCCGAGCGGCGGCCCTTGAGCTGGGTGGCTGGCTCACAGGAAACGTCGCGCCCGCCGCTGCCTTCACTGCGCGATCTCAATCGGGCGGAACGGCAGCGCGCCACGGCGCTCAGAAGTAATGACGAAGTCTGAAGACCATGGTTGGGCCCACCAGAATCGTTGACCAGTTGCGGCGGAAGCTGGGCGAACATGCACTAAAGCTGCAACATACCGCGGACGGAATCCCGACCTGCTGGATTGCACGGCAGAATGCTCACGATGCCCTCCGCTTCGTGAAGGATGAAGTCGACCAGCCGTACCGGATGCTGTACGACCTCACCGCCATTGACGAGCGTATGCGGATGCATCGGGAGGGGCAGCCCGCAAGCGACTTCACAATTGCGTATCACCTGCTGTCATTTGATCGGAACGAGTATCTCCGCGTCAAAGTGGCTCTCAAGAGCGGTCAGCCGCCCATCGATACGGCTACGGACCTGTGGCCCGCGGCGAATTGGTACGAACGGGAGGTGTGGGACATGTTCGGGATCCGTTTCCAGGGCCACCCGCATATGGAACGAATCCTGATGCCAAGAACGTGGGTGGGACATCCGCTCTTGAAAGACCATCCTGCCCGGGCTACCGAAATGGGGCCGTTCCAACTTCCCGACGAAAAGGAGGAAGCCGAGCAGGAAGCGCTGCGCTTTCGGCCCGAAGATTGGGGCATGAAGCCGGGCCGCGACGGCACGGATTTCATGTTCCTGAACGTCGGTCCGCAGCATCCTGGCACGCACGGAGTGCTGCGCGTAGCTTTGCAGCTTGATGGTGAGGAGATCGTAGACGCCGTGCCGGAGATTGGCTTCCATCACCGAGGCGCCGAAAAGATGGGGGAGCGGCAGTCCTGGCACACCTACATTCCGTACACCGACCGGATCGATTATCTGGGCGGCGTAATGAACAACATGGCGTATCTGATGGCCGTGGAGAAACTGGCGGGGATTGAAGTGCCTCCGCGAGCCAAAGTCATTCGCGTGATGCTGGCCGAACTGTTTCGGATCATCAGCCACTTGGTCTGGTATGGAACTTTCGCCCAGGATCTGGGTCAGCTATCGCCGGTCTTCTATACGTTCAACGACCGCGAACGCGCGTTCGGCATCATCGAGGCGATTTGCGGAGCGCGTATGCATCCCAACTGGTTTCGCATCGGTGGCGTAGCGGAGGATTTGCCTAAGGGCTGGGAAGCCCTGGTCCGCGATTTTGTGAAGTACTTACCACCGCGCTTGATTGAATACGACAAAGAAGTGATGCGGAACCGGATCTTCAAAGCACGCACTCAGGGAGTCGGAGCCTTCACCACCGAGGAAGCTATTGAGTGGGGCGTCACGGGTCCCAATCTGCGCGCCTGCGGATTCGAGTGGGATTTCCGCAAGAAACAGCCCTATTCCGGTTACGAGCAGTTCGAATTCGAGATCCCCACCGGCCGGCATGGAGACTGCTACGACCGCGGCATGGTGCGCGTCGAGGAAATGCGCCAGAGCCTGCGCATCGTCGAACAGTGTGTGAACAACATGCCTGAGGGCGCGTACAAATCGGCCCAGCCTCTGGCCTGTCCGCCGCTGAAGGAACGAACCATGCACGACATCGAAACCTTGATCACGCATTTCGTGGGCGTGAGCTGGGGTCCGGTGATTCCGCCGGGCGAGGCGCTCGGGGCAATTGAAGGGACCAAGGGAAATAACGGCTATTACCTGGTGAGTGACGGCGGCGGCATGTCATACCGTACGCGCATCCGGACTCCATCGTTCGCACACATGCAGATGGTGCCGCGGCTGTCCCGCGGCCGGATGATCCCCGACCTGTTCGCCATCCTAGGCGCGATGGATTTCGTGCTCGCGGACGTGGATCGATGAGGAACCGAACAAATGTTGACGGCTGAAGAGCGGCAGGAGATCGAAGCGGAGATGGCGCTGTATCCCACGAAGGAAGCAGTCCGCATCGGCGCCATGAAGATTGTGCAGCGCCACCGGGGCTGGGTGTGCGACGAAAGCATCCGCGACATTAGCGAAATGCTCAATGCGTCGCCCGCGGATCTTGACAGCCTGGCGACTTTCTACAACTTGATCTTCCGGAAGCCGGTTGGACGGCACGTGATCATGCTTTGCGACAGCGTAAGCTGCTGGATCATGGGTTACGAACGCGTGCGTGAGCACCTGGCTGGGCATCTGGGGATCGGGTTCGGGGAAACCACACCCGACAACCGGTTCACCCTCCTGCCCATCGTGTGTCTGGGAGCGTGCGAACAGGCGCCGGCCATGATGTTGGACAACCACCTTCATGGCAATCTCGATCCGAAGAAAATCGACGGCCTCTTACAGGAGTGCAAATAGACATGACGGCCGAGAAGCCGCTGACCAAAGACATTCCGGCTGACGGCCAGGCTCTCGACCTNNGGCGGCGCCGGCTTCCCGACCGGCGTCAAGTGGAGTTTCACTCCGATGGGCCCCGATGCTCCGCGGCCCAAGTACGTGATCGCCAATGCCGACGAGATGGAGCCGGGCACGTTCAAGGATCGTTTCCTCATGGAGGGCAATCCCCACCAGCTCATCGAGGGGCTGATCCTGGCGGGCTACGCCAACCAGTCGGACGTCGCCTACATCTTCATCCGCGGCGAATACAAGTTGTCGCAGGAGAGGCTCGCGCGGGCGCTCGCCGAGGCTTACTCCGCCGGATACCTGGGCAAGAACATCCTGAGCTCGGGATACGGCCTCGAGATGTATCTTCACGTCAGCGCCGGCCGGTACATGTGCGGCGAGGAGACGGGCCTGCTCAACGCGCTCGAGGGTAAGCGCGCCAATCCGCGCGCGAAACCGCCCTTTCCGCAGGTGTCGGGGCTTTGGGGCAAGCCAACCATCGTGAACAATGTCGAGACCCTGGCGAACGTGCCCCACATCGTCGATAAGGGGGCCGCCTGGTTCCAGGGTTTGAGCCGCACCAAAGATGCTGGAACCAAGCTCTATGGCGCCAGCGGCAAAGTAAAGCGGCCCGGGCTGTGGGAACTCCCGATGGGCACGACCATGCGCGAACTCTTGGAAGAACACGCAGGTGGAATGCGCGACGGACTGCGCTTTCGCGGATTGCTGCCTGGCGGCGCCTCCACCGATTTTCTGGTGGAGCGGCATTTCGACGTACCCATGGATTTCACCGAAGTGGAAAAAGCCGGGAGCCGCCTGGGAACCGGCACCATGGTCATTCTCGACGATCGGACGTGCCCGGTTGGCATGACTTCGAATCTGATTCACTTTTTCGCCCAGGAATCCTGCGGCTGGTGCACGCCATGCTGGAGCGGCCTCAACTGGGCGGAACGAATTCTGAAAGCGATGGAGGACGGCGCCGGAAAGCCCGGGGACTTGGAGAAATTGGAATTCCAGACTAAGTTTTGGGGAACCGGCCACACGTTTTGCGCGCTCGCGCCGGGCGCGGCGGAGCCTTTAGAGAGCGCGCTGAAATATTTCCGCGAAGATTTCGAACGCCACATCCGCGAGCAGCGGTGTAGCTTCCAAAAATGATGCGGCGAGCCTGATGGGAACTATTTACATCGACGGTAAGCCCTACGAAGCCGACCCGGAGCAGAACCTTCTGCACGCATGTCTCTCGCTGGGATTCGACCTGCCGTACTTCTGCTGGCACGCCGCTTTGGGTTCGGTGGGCGCATGCCGCCAGTGCGCCGTCAAAGAGTTCAAGGACGAGAAGGATGAAAAGGACGACAAGGGAAAAATCGTAATGGCGTGCATGACGCCGGCCAAGGAGGAGACGCGGATCTCCATTCTAGATCCGGAGACTGTCGCCTTCCGCGCGGCCATCGTCGAAGGCATGATGTTGAACCATCCGCACGATTGCCCGGTGTGCGACGTAGGCGGCGAATGCCATCTCCAGGACATGACGGTCATGACTGGCCACGACTACCGCCGCACGCGCTTTGAGAAGCGGACGTTTCGCAACCAATACCTCGGCCCTTTCCTCTTCCACGAGATGAACCGTTGCATCCAGTGCTATCGCTGCGTACGGTTCTATCGCGAATATGCCGGCGGAAACGATTTCAACGTGTTCGGCATCAAAAACACGGTTTACTTCGGCCGCAACGAAGACGGCGTCCTCGAAAACGAATTCGCGGGCAATCTGGTGGAAGTATGCCCGACGGGTGTTTTCACCGATGCCACGCTGCGGCGTCACTACACGCGCAAGTGGGACTTGACGATGGCCCCATCCATCTGCGTCCACTGCTCGGCCGGCTGCAATATCACCATTGGCGAGCGTTATGGGTTGCTGCGCCGGGTGTTGACGCGATTCAACAGCTCGGTGAACGGCTACTTCCTTTGCGACCGCGGGCGCTACGGCTACGAGTTCGTCAATAGCGACCGCAGAATTCGCGCCGCGCGGTTGGACGGGCAGCCGATTTCCCCGGATGGAGCGTGGCAGAAATTGCGGTCTTTGGTTTCGACAGGTGGGAAGGCGATCGGCATCGCCTCGCCACGGGCGTCGCTTGAGGCCAACTTCGCGCTACGCCAACTGGTGGGGAAGGATCGTTTTTTTACGGGCGTTGCCGACGACCAGTGGCAGCCGATTACGGCGATGGTCGATATTCTGCGAACGGGGCCGGCCCGATCGCCATCCCTGCATGACATTGAGTTGTCCGATGCTGTACTGATCCTGGGCGAAGATGTCACGAATTCGGCGCCTCGGATGGCGCTCAGCCTGCGCCAGTCCGTGCGCCAACAGCCGTTCGAAATCGCCCAGAAGCTGCACATCCCCTCCTGGATGAACGATGCCGTTCGCACAGCCGTGCAGGATGCAAAGGGCCCGCTCTTCATCGGTGCGCCTGGCGCTACTCGCCTGGATGACGTCGCCACCCGAACTTACCGGGCGGCGCCTGACGACGTGGCTCGGCTGGGATTCGCCGTCGCGCATGAGATCGATCCGGAAGCACCGGAAGTTCCATGCTTGTGCGAGGAGATTCGAGAGCTGGCGCGNNCGCCCGAGTGCAACAGCTTCGGTCTAGCGCTCATGGGAGCGCGTCCGCTCAGCGAGGCCTTCCGCATGGCCGAAGACGGTGAGGCCGATACGATCGTCATTCTGGAGAATGACCTCTATCGCCGGATCCCGGCGAAGTTGGTGGACGACTTTCTGCACTCGGCGGAGCATGTCGTGGCGCTCGATCATCTCGCAAACCAGACAACGGAGAAGGCCGACCTGCTTCTTCCAGCCGGTACGTTTGCGGAGTCCAATGGCACACTGGTGAGCGGCGAAGGGCGGGCGCAACGATTTTTCCCGGTGTTCGCGCCTCGGGAGGGGGGCGTGCGGGAGAGCTGGCGCTGGCTGGGCGATCCCAAGTGGTCGACGCTCGATGATCCCCTGGCGGCGATGGCGCAGGAGCTTCCGCGGCTGGCTCCCGCTGTGGCAGCGGCTCCGTCCTCGAAGTTCCGTATGGCGGGCGCGAAGATTCCGCGTGAGTCCCATCGCTATAGCGGGCTCACCTCCATACGCGCCAATATCAGCGTCGTGGAGCCCAAGCCGCCCGATGACCCGGACTCCGCTCTCGCTTATTCCATGGAGGGCACTCCTAAGCAGCCGCCAGGCGCACTACAGCCGTTCTTCTGGTCTTCCGGTTGGAATTCCATCCAGGCAGTCAACAAGTTTCAAAGCGAGATCGGCGATGCACTCCGAGGCGGCGATCCCGGAGTCCGCTTGTTCGAGCCGTCGCAAAAAGGAGTGTACTGTACCTCAATCCCCGCTGCTTTCGCTCGGCGCGCAGCAGAGTGGCTCATCATACCGATCGAACACATTTTCGGCTCCGACGAACTGAGCTTCCGATCGCCGGCGGTTGCCTCGTTAGCCCCCGCGCCGTACCTGGCCCTCAACGCCGCCGACGCCGCCAGCCTACACATGGAAGAACAAGCCGGAGAAGTTGAGATCGAACTTGGCGGCGCAAAGCTTCGTCTGCCGCTGAATGTGCTGCCGGGCCTGCCAGCGGGAATTGCGGGAATCCCGGCCGGCTTGACGACAGCCGATGGAGCGGCCCTTCCGGCATGGAGCCGGATCTTGCGAGTGTCATGACGAGCCCCCACCCCATTGCGTCGATTGTGGGCATTCTGCTCGGGGTGCTCAGCCTCTCGGCCATGCTCATTTGGGTGGAACGCCGGCTTCTGGCACTCTGGCAGGACCGCTATGGGCCGAATCGTGTGGGGCCGTTCGGCCTGCTGCAAGCGCTCGCCGACATGATCAAGATCTTCACTAAGGAAGACTGGATACCGCCGTTCGCGGACAAGGCTGTTTTCGTGATCGCGCCCATGATCGTGATGGTAACGGTGCTGTTGTCTTTCGCCGTGGCGCCCTTCGCTCCAGGCATCATCGTCGTGGACCTCAACATTGCGTTGCTGTTTTTTCTGGGGATGTCCTCGCTCGGCGTATATAGCATCGTGCTTGCCGGTTGGGCTTCTGACAGCAAGTACTCCCTTCTCGGAGGCCTGCGCGCGGCCGCGCAGATGATCAGTTACGAAGTTTTTATGAGCCTGTCGCTGATGGGTGTCGTACTGCTTGCCGGTTCCTTTAGCCTGACTGCCATAGTAGAGGCGCAAAAGAGGCTATGGTTCGTGGTTCCCCAATTCCTGGGCTTCGTTTTGTTTCTCATTGCCGGCGTGGCAGAGACGCGGCGTTTGCCTTTCGATCTTCCGGAGGCCGAGGCCGAACTCGTGGCCGGCTTCCATTCCGAGTACTCAGGCATGAAGTTCGGAATGTTCTTCGTGGGCGAATACCTCGGCCTCATTCTGATCTCGTCGATGATCACAGTGTTGTTCTTCGGTGGCTGGCTGGGTCCGTGGCTGCCTCCGATCGTGTGGTTCCTGATAAAGATGTTCGCTTTCATCTGTTTCTTCATTCTGCTGCGGGCGTCGCTTCCAAGGCTGCGTTTCGATCAGCTTATGTCCTGGGGCTGGAAGACGATGCTTCCACTCGCGCTCGTCAATTTGTTGGTAACTGGCGCCGTCGTGCTGGCGCGGAAGTGAGAGGCGTCGAAATGAGAAGGGCGGCTTGAGATGTGGAGTTTGATCAGAACGATTTGGAACGTGCTTCTGCATACCTTCCACAAACGGGTCACGATCCAGTATCCCGAGGAGAAGCCCTATCTGGCCCCGCGCACCAGGGGGCGCATTATTCTTTCGCGAGATCCGGACGGCGGCGAGCGATGTGTTGCCTGCTATCTGTGCGCGGTCGCGTGTCCGGTGGACTGTATCGCGCTTCAGGCGACCGAAGACAAGAACGAACGCCGCTATCCGGAGTTTTTCCGGATTAATTTCTCGCGCTGTATTTTCTGCGGATATTGCGAGGACGCGTGTCCGACGTATGCGATCCAGCTCACGCCGGATTTCGAAATGGCCGAATACGATCGCCAGAACCTGGTGTATGAGAAGGAGGACCTGCTGATCGACGGGCCCGGCAAGTATCCCGGCTACAATTACTGGCGTGTTTGCGGGGAACGGCTTGGCGGCCAGGGCAAGGGTGAAGCGGAAAACCAAGAGCCTCCGGTGGATCTTCGCAGCTTGATGCCCTAAGTTTATGGAAGCTGCTTTTTATATCGCCGGGGCCGTGGCCATAGTTTCCACGGTCTTTACCATCACCAGGCTCAATGCCGTGCATGCGTTGCTCTACCTGGTCGTTTCGCTCCTGGCCGTGGCCGTAGCTTTTTATACCATGGGCGCGCCGCTGGTGGCCGCGCTTGAAGTGATCGTCTACGCGGGCGCGATCATGGTTCTTTTTGTTTTTGTGGTGATGATGCTGAACCTGGGAACGCGCGCCGTCGAAAGCGAACGGCGATTGATGCAAGGAAAGATCTGGGTGGGTCCGTCCATTCTTTCCGCTCTCTTGATCGTAGAAGTGGCGTATTTGACCGCACGCTCCCAATTGTCCGGATTGCCGCCGGGCGCCGGAAGCGGCGTGCTGGATCCGAAGCAGGTGGGGATGGCGCTGTATGGGCCCTACCTGATTGGCGTGGAACTGGCTTCCATGCTGCTGCTGGGCGCCCTGGTGGGAGCTTCCCACCTGGGCCGGCCCGTATCCGAGAAAGCAGAGGCTCGTTATGACAGAAATTCCGATGGGTCACGCGCTCGTTCTGGCGGGAATGTTGTTCGCGCTGGGGTTGGCCGGAGTACTGATGCGCCGTAACCTGATCTTCATTCTGATGTCGGTTGAGATCATGCTGAACGGCGCGGGGGTCGCGTTCGTCGCGGCGGGATCGCGGTGGGGCCAGCCTGACGGCCAGATCATGTTTCTCTTCATCCTGGCCATGGCGGCGGCGGAGGTTGCCATCGGCTTGGCGTTGGTCCTGCGGCTCTATCGTCACTACCCAACGTTGGATGCCGATGCTATCAGCGACATGAGAGGCTGAGCATGCTGGGCCTTCTCTGGCTGATTCCCGCGATTCCGTTTGTGAGTGCGCTCGCACTGGCCGTGCTACGCATTCCACGAAAACTGGTGGCGTGGATTGCAGCCGGCGCGACGGCCGCCTCCGCCGTGGTTTCCCTGCTCGTGACGATCTCTTTTCTGAGTGCTCCGCCCGCCGCCAACGATTACACGCAGGTCCTGTGGACATGGTTCGACGTCGGCGGCCTTCGGCCGGAAATCGCCTTCTATCTCGACCCGATCTCGCTCATCATGACTCTGGTGGTGGCCTTCGTTGGGTTCCTCATCCACCTCTATGCAACCGAATTCATGATCGACGACGAGGGCTACAGCCGGTTCTTCGCTTACATGAACCTGTTTTTCGCTTCCATGCTGACCCTGCTTCTGGCGAACAATCTATTGCTGCTCTATCTGGGGTGGGAAGGCGTCGGCCTGTGCAGTTATTTACTGATCGGGTTCTGGTATCGCGATCCGGCCAACGGCCGGGCCGGCCGCAAAGCTTTTATCGTGACGCGCATCGGCGACACCGCTATGGTCGTCGGACTGTTCCTGCTATTTCATGACCTGGGCACTTTGCAAATTCAGGATCTCATGCAGCGGGCTCCGCAACACTGGCAGATTGGATCGTCCGCAGCGATCGCCGCCGCGCTCCTGCTGCTGGGGGGCGCCGTGGGGAAGTCTGCGCAGTTGCCGTTGCAGACGTGGCTTCCCGATGCCATGGCTGGACCTACTCCGGTGAGCGCTTTGCTCCACGCGGCCACCATGGTGACGGCTGGCGTTTACTTGATCGCCCGCATGCACGTGTTGTATTCACTTGCGCCACTGGCGCAATCCGCAGTCGCGGTGATTGGCGCTGCAACTCTTCTGATTGCGGGCTTCAGCGCGCTCACACAATGGGATCTCAAACGCGTGCTGGCCTACTCCACCATGAGCCAGATCGGTTATATGTTCCTGGCTCTCGGCGTGGGAGCGTGGCCCGCCGCAATCTTCCATTTCATGACGCATGCCTTCTTCAAGGCCCTGTTGTTTCTTGCGGCCGGAATCGTCATCAACGCTTTGCATGACGAGCACAACATCTTCCGAATGGGCGGGTTACGCACGCGTCTTCCGTTTGCCTTCTGGACGTTCCTAATCGCGGGATGTTCGCTGGCCGGGTTGCCGCTGGTTACCGCGGGCGCCTTCAGCAAGGATTGGATCATTTGGGGCGCCTTGAGCGGCGCCAATGGGTCGCCGGAATTTTGGATCGTCGCTCTTGTGGGCGTTCTGCTGACCTCTTTATACACATTCCGCATGATCTTCGCGGTCTTTTTCGGGGAAGCGCATAGCGAGGTGACTAAGAGGCCCGGCTACGCCATGCTCATTCCGTGTTTCGTACTGGCCTTTCTCTCGATCGTTGGCGGATATTTGAAAACGCCGTTTGGCCGGTTCCTCGAAACAGCGCTGCCCTGGACCGAAGGGGCGCGCGTGGCGCCGGTCACCGATCTTGAATCCGAGGGCATCTCGGCATTGGTATTCCTGCTGGGACTGTACCTGGCCTACATCTTTTTCCTGCGCCAGAGATCGTACGCGACAGCGCTGGCCTCCAGCGCGGCTGGCAATGCGCTGCACCGTTTCTGGTTCTCGGATTGGGGCATGGACTGGCTGTATGAGCGGCTATTCGTTCAGCCGGTCGTATGGTTTGCGCGCATCGACAAAGGCGACTTCATCGACGGTTTCTATACTGGCGTCGCCCGGCTGAACGAATTCGCATGGCGCGTCCTCAGGCGCACCGAGACCGGACGCCTGCGCTGGTACGCCGCCGGGATCGCCGCCGGATCTATTGTCTTCGTTGCCGTGGTGCTGTTCAGGATGGTGTTGTTTCTATGATCCTGCTCTGGCTGATCGCCGTACTTCTCGCCGGTGGGGTCTTTGCGTGGCTGGCGGCGCGCACAAATCCGCTGCTGTGCCGCTGGATTTCGCTGGCCGCCATCTCCCTGGATTTCGTTCTGGTCCTGAGTCTGGCGGTCCGCAACTTCAAAGCCAGCGGCATTGAAGTCAGTGTCACTGGCCCGAGCAACTGGTTTGAACAGGTGGATTGGAGCTGGATCCCGCAGTTTGGCATTCATTTTCACCTGGCGATGGACGGCCTCAGTCTGCTGCTCGTACTGCTGACAATGTTCTTGGGAATCGCGTCTGTGCTGGCCTCCTGGACCGAAATCACCACGGGCGTGGGCTTCTTTCACTTCAACTTACTGTGGATTCTCGCGGGAATCACTGGCGTCTTTCTCGCGCTTGATCTTTTCCTTTTCTATTTTGCTTGGGAGCTGATGCTGGTCCCGATGTATTTTCTGATCGCGATCTGGGGCCATGAACGCCGCGTGTACGCCGCGGTGAAGTTTTTCCTCTTTACGCAGCTTAGCGGTCTGCTGATGCTGATCGCGATTCTGGCGCTGTATTTCGCTCATTACCGCGGCACGGGCGTCTACACGTTTGAGTACGCGGATCTGTTGCATACTACGCTCGATCCGCATACGGCCATGTGGATCATGCTGGGCTTTTTCATTGCGTTTGCGGTAAAGCTCCCAATGGTCCCTTTCCATACCTGGCTTGCGGATGCGCACACGGAGGCTCCCACGGCAGGCAGCATCATCCTGGCCGGACTGCTGCTCAAGACGGGCGCGTATGGCCTGATCCGCTTCGTGGTCCCGCTATTTCCAGGCGCTGCCCGCGAGTTCGCTCCCATCGCGATGACTCTGGCGGTGGCGGGGATTCTCTATGGAGCCATCCTCGCCTTTGGCCAAACCGATCTGAAGCGGTTGGTGGCCTATACCAGCATCAGCCACCTCGGCTTCGTGCTTCTGGGTGTTTTCGCCGCCAACTCTCTGGCGCTCCAGGGTGCGTTGATGACGATGATCTGCCACGGGATCAGCACGGGGGCGCTTTTCATTGTGGTTGGAGCGATGCAGCAGCGCATGCACACGCGCCAAATGGACGCCATGGGCGGCCTGTGGGCTACCATACCCCGATTGAGCGGCGCCGCTTTGTTCTTCGCGCTCGCCTCGCTGGGACTGCCGGGCCTGGGCGACTTCATCGGTGAATTCCTGGTTCTGGCAGGTACTTACCAAGTGAATGTCGCGATGGCTGCCGTGGCCGCTATCGGTGTTTTGACGGCGACCTTCTACGCGCTCCGATTTGTGCAGCGGGCGTTTCAAGGGCCCAACAGCCATGAGTGGCGCCTGCCGGACCTGGTGGTTCGCGAAGGACTGCCGCTAGGCGTAATGATGGCTTTGCTGCTATGGCTGGGGCTTTACCCGCAACCCGTGTTCCGGTTGTTTGCACAAGCTGTAAACCAATTTCCCGCGATCTGGAGATGAGCCGTGACTGCTAGTGACTTGCTCGCCCTCTTGCCTCTTCTGCTGGTCGCCTCGACTTCTGTCATTGTGATGTTGGCCGCCGCGGCGCACCGTAGCCACGCAGCTGCCTTTGGACTGACACTAGCCGGCCTGGCGGGGGCCTTCTTTTCGGTTTTCTTCGGGCATCTCCGCCAGGTAACGGCGCTGCTCGCGATCGACAGCTACGCGCTCTTCTTCATGGGACTGATCGTCGCAGCCAGCTTCACGGTGGCCTTGCTGGCCTACGGCTATCTGGCCGAGCGGGAAGGCAACCGCGAAGAGTTCTACGTCCTGATTTTGGTAGCGACCTTTGGCGCGATGGTCCTGGCTGCCAGCACCCATTTCGTATCGTTCTTTCTCGGGCTCGAAATCCTCAGTGTGGCGCTCTATGCTCTCATCTCCTACTTGCACGGCCGCGCGCTTCCGGTGGAGGCCGGTATCAAGTACCTGGTTTTGGCCGCCGCATCCGCCGCTTTCCTTCTCTTTGGGATGGCCCTGATCTACGCCGACCTCGGAACCATGGACTTCGCCCGCATGGCGCAACTACTGGCCTCCAGAGTTGCGGTGAATCCGAACCTGTTATTGCCCGGCATCATTCTGATCGTCACCGGCATCGGCTTCAAGCTTGCGCTCGTGCCCTTCCACATGTGGACCCCGGACGTTTATGAAGGCGCGCCGGCTCCGGTAACAGCATTCGTAGCAACAGTTTCAAAGGGCGGGGTGTTCGCGCTACTCCTGCGCTACTTCCATCAATCGGGTGCGCACAGCTTTTCGCCAGTGTTTTTAGTGATCTCGATTGTAGCCGTCGCTTCCATGTTTGCCGGCAATCTGCTCGCGCTGCTGCAGAACAACGTGAAGCGGATTCTGGCATATTCTTCGATCGCGCACATGGGTTACTTGCTGGTGGCGTTTCAAATTGGAGGTCCCCTAGGCGGAGGCGCCGCTGCCTTTTACCTGGTGGCTTACTTTGTGATGACCTTGGGGGCTTTCGGCGTCGTTACGCTGCTCTCGGAGCGTCAGAGAGATGCGGATCTGCTCGATGATTACCGAGGTTTGTTCTGGCGTCGTCCCGCGCTCGCCTTGGTTTTCACCGCCATGCTTCTGTCGTTGGCGGGTATACCATTGACCGCGGGATTTCTCGGTAAGTTTTATATCGTCGCGGCCGGCGCCTCCGCGGGAGCGTGGGCGCCGATCCTGATTCTGGTGACCACCAGCGCCATCGGCCTGTTCTACTACTTGCGAATTGTGGTGGTGTTGTATCAGCAGCCAGCCGCGAGCGATCGGGCCCACGAGCCCATTCCACCGCGGGCGCCGGCCGCAACGCTGGTTCTAGCCGCGCTCACCGTGATCCTTGTCTGGCTCGGAGTCTACCCCACGCCCTTGCTAAGAGTGATTCAGGGCGCGATCGGAAGCCTGGGTTGAACCAACCTGAGTGGAGCAATCGCGCCGTTTTTATGTTTGCAAGGGTGACGCTCAGGGAAAAGGGGCATAAGCCGATGGCAAAAGACTTCAAAGCGGGAGATCACGTTGAATTGGACTCTGAGGCAGGCCGAGTTCGAGGGACGATCAAGAAAAAGCATGCCTCCGAGATTATGTTCAAGAAGCAAACGGCGCATACCAACAACAGCTTCCCTAGATTGAAAATCATTCCGCCGGCGAACGCCTCCACCAAAGAGCGAGCGCTTGCGCTGTCGAGATTGTGGAAGAAACTTACCGAAGTCCGGATTCGTGCGGCCCAGGGTGAGACCGAACAGAAGCGCGCACGCCAGCAGCCCCCACATATAATCCCAGCAGTAAAGCTCGAATCGCCATGTTTCATCGATCTTCTCCGTGTTGGCCCGACTTCTCCAGCACAGCATGCCGACCAGCATCATCAGGATAGCGACCGGATAGGTGTGGGGAGCGTACATTGGTCAGGCGATTGACACCATAAAATCGCGGCCTTCCCAATGGTTGCTTGCCGTCCAGAAGAACGTAAAGCGGATGGGCGCTTGCTGCGCTTCAACAATCGGAATGTCCACAGATTCGACTCCCAGCGTGGTGCTGGAGGAGGAAGCGTCCTTCACGGTCCGCCATTCGTCGTTCGACCAGCGCAAACGGAAAGAAGCCTGCGCTTGAACGCGGAGCACATAGCCGCGTTTGACGCTGCGCGCTTGCCGGGTAAACTTCCAGACCTCGAACAATTGACGATTCGGGCGATCGCCGAGATACCGTTTCGCAACTTCGGCAATCAGATCGGACACTGCGCCGTCGTTGGCGGAGCGAAGCAACTTGATGTACTCGGCGTGCGCCCACATCAGCGGCATGGCCGAACCAGTTGGCCGCCCCAGGAACATGTGCACTTGAGGCTGATCCGCATCGGGCCACACCTGCTCGGTCAAGAGGCCGGTGGGCGACGCCAGGCCTTCCATCGCCCGAAGGAAGGGCTTGGCGTCGTGGCCGGCGGCCAGTTCATAGTGACCTCGCTCGCCCGTGAGCAGCGGCCAGGCGCCTCCGTGTCCCCAGCCGACAAAAGGACCGCCGTCTTTCCGTTGTCCGTACCCATCATGGTTATAGCGGCGCCAGCTTGGGCCAAACGGAGTCTCCACTTTCAGGACCGCGTCCACCACCTTGAGTGAATCCACGATGATGGGATCGCTGGGTTTGCGAATACCATAACGCACGAGTTGCAGAAAGCCTGCATCCACAACTTCTTTGGCTGGAAATATGTTTCGCACGCCGGGTTGGCGGTTCGCAATCGTGAGGCTCCCTTGGTTCGGATCTTCGTCGGGATTAGGATTGTCCGGCTGCTCCGGAAGAATCCGGATGTAATAGCGAGTCACGCCTGTAAGCAGGGTCCCTTGCGTTGTGACAGTCCAGCTCTCGACATGGCATTCCAGGAAATCGGCGTATTCTTCCAGGTATTTCGCGGTCGCCTCATCGCCTTTCTCCCGAGCAAAGCATGCGGCGCAGATGAGAGCGGCGATGTTGGACGCAAGCGTGGAGGGGGAATAGCCGCCGGCTTCCTCCCAGCGTTCCTGAGGAGTCGCGGGGCCATGACGAACCAGATAAGCGGCGGCCCGCATAACCATCGGGTACGGGTCGAAGTCTTCGAGGGCGTTCTCGCGTTTGAGGCTCCAGGCCAGGATAATCGGAAAGGCCACTTCATCGAGCTGGATTCCCCGCCAATAGGGCTCGCCGTTAATCCAGAAGTTCTGGGAGAAACCTCCGTTGTCCTCCTGGGAGACGTCCAGGTAAATCAGGGCTCTCAAGGGTGTGGCATGGTCTCCGGCCGCCAGCATCGCAGTGGCGCTGTTGACCATGTCGCGCGTCCAAACCAGGTGGTAACCGCCCTGGTCTTCGTCGCCGACCGCTTCTCCCCAAGGAATTGCCAGCGAGGCGATGAAGGCGCCAGGATACGATTTATCTTCATGAGCGCGGAGCAAACTGAAGCTCGCTCGATATAGGTTACCTGCATCGCCCGAGACCTTCTCCAGCGGGAGGATATCCGCGCCCGATCGCGCCCACTGTTCCTCGTATCGCTTGCGATGCTCCACGAAAGGAGTGCTTAGCGATTGAAAGAGCGTTGAGACGGCCTGGTGCTGGCTATTGCCGAACGCCATTCCCAAGGTGAATTCGCGCGTACCGGTTAAGTCCAACTCCCCGGTGAGTGCGATGTTGCCGTCGGAGGCCAGATCAAACTCCCAGTCCATTTGAAAATTGCCGTGCAGGTCCGTCCAGCCGTCGCTGGCGCCGACGTACCCGCACGACACGCGCGAAAAAGGAACCGTGGCCGCCATCGCCAGCCAGGTTCCCTTGCGTTCGGCAATCAGGACGGTTCGACCCGCCACGCGCGCCACGTAACCGTTGTTGCCCCAGCCTGCTACCTCAATGTGAGGCGCGCACAAGGCGTAGAGCTTGAGCTTGGAGACGAGCGATTCGTCGCCGGTTAGCTTGGTGTGTTGGAGTACGCAAGCCAGGTGCGGGTCGGTGATGATTTCTTTGACAATGGCATAATGCCCGTCCGGATCCGAATTCGTACAACGGTATCCCAAGCCGTGGTCCGATAACTGCTCCAGTTTCGATTTGAGATGGTGCTTCTCGTCGTGGAAAAAGCTCTGGCCGTCGGTGATCAGATACTGCAGGTCTCGGATCTGCGGCCGGTCCACCGTAGGAAAATAGACCTCGGTGATGATGCCGTTCCAAAACGTAAACCAGACTCGGCTGGAAGCTGCATAGGCGGTTCCCAACCCGTCCTTTCCCCCGTGCGTCCACCGGGGCTCGATGCCCGGCTGTCCAAAAGCATTTTGGTTGGGTTGCACTGCCAGTCACAATCCAACCTTAGTGTAAAGCGAGAAACGTCAAAACGCCGTCAAAACGCCCTCAGGAACTTACGCCACGCGCGTGGAAGGCGCGTGCAAGAGCGTAAACGTAATCCAGGCCGCTGGAACCAGGAAAACGAACGAGCCAACCACCCACATGACGACCGCTCCCAGAACCTGATCGGAGAGCGGCGAGACGTGAAAGGGATTGGGCTGCGCGAGGTAATAACGATAAACCGGCCAATCGCAGAACGCGAAGGAACGCGGAGATCGCGGTGTTGACCAGGTCGGCCGAAAGAAGGTACAACACCAGTCCCCACTCGTTCCGGCGCTGCTGGGTTGGCCAAGGGCGGACCACACACCACCAAAATGCAAGTGAGCTGGCGAGAAAACAGACGTGTTCGAAATCGTGCCAATGCCTGTGTGTGAGCGCAAAATCGTAGGCCGCGGGCACATGCAGCCGAGGAAGGTCAAGTTCATCGCCAGCCATGCTACGGGCGGCGAAATTAGCCAGCGTCCGAGGCGGCGCAGCACGGCAAGGCGCAGGAGCGGAGCCAGCACCGGCCTGAGTATCCATGCCGGCGGTCCTCGCAGCCGCGGAGCAACCGGCCAGCCGAGCAGCAGCAAAGGCGGAACAACCGACATGAGAAGCAGATGCTGCAGCATGTGCGCGCTGAGCAAAACGTCGGCGAAGCCGTCCAGCGGAGACGAGACGGCAATCCACAGAACCGCGAGCCCCAGCAGGAAGCAACTCAGCCGCAGCGGCGCAAATTGTTCCGCGCGCGTTTTCCGGATAGAGAGCCAACCTCTCAGACATACGCACCCGATGAGAATGATCGCAATCGTGAGCATCTCGGGTGAGCTAGTGCTGCGTCAAACGTTGCGAGGCATCCACGGCCGGCGTAAGATTTGGCCCCCGCAGAGTCAGAAGAAAGCGCACCAACGCGGTAGTTTCCGCTGGATTCAGGGAGTCTAGCGCCGGGCCGCGCAGGCCGCCTAGTCCGCCTAACGAGTGGCAGTTGCGACATTGCTTCTGCTGCAAGACCAGAGCTCCCTGGCGTTCGAGCGGTCTGCGGCCAAAAGCCGGCAAGTCATGGAGCGTGATGCCGAGTGTCTGGGCGTATCTACCGAGGTATTGCTCGATGGGGGCGGGCGGGAAACGGTCAAAGCCGGCCGCAACCGAGGTATGGGTAGTGAAGAGATTGCCCACGCGAGTCGCGGCCAGTGCCACTTCGAAGGGCTGCCCCGTCTCTTCCATGAAGCTTCGGGCGCGTTCCAACACGGCGAAGGCCGCATGCCCTTCATTCAGGTGACAGACCTCCGGATGGATTCCAAGCGCGCGGAGCAGCCGCCATCCACCGATCCCCAGCAGTAGTCCTTGCCTCAGGCGCAGCTCCGCGTCGCCCCCATAGAGCTGACTGGTAATCGCTCGATAAGGCGGAAAGTTCGCCGCGTCGTTGCTGTCCAGCAGGTAAAGCCTGACTCTGCCGACCTGGACCCGCCAGGCGCGCAACCAGACCGAGTAACCAGGTAAATCGATCTCCAACCGCAGCCAATCTCCGTTCGGTTGGCGCAGCGGCGTGATCGGCAACTGTCCCGGGCCGTTATACGGGAAGAGGGCCCTGTTGCGCTCCGTCTTTATCGATCACTTGGCGAAAATAGCCTTGCTGGCAGAGCAGTCCCACGCCCACCACCGGTACGCCCAGATCGCTGACGGCTTTCAATTGATCGCCAGCTACATTGCCGAGCCCGCCCGAGTAAATGGGAAGAGCTTCGCTCAACATGAATTCCATGCCGAAATAGGCGCAGCAGGTCAGGGTAGGAGACTGCATATGGGGTGGCCGGCACGGGGTTTGTTCGCTCATGATTTAGCGCTCCGATCCGACGTTGGTCCACGGAGCAAGAGGATATGCGGAACAGATTCTCGCCGGAAGCAGGTTAGCCAGGTGGATTGATCTCCCTGTTTTCCAGCCTTGCGACTTTAGCCACACGACGCCGGTGACGCTCGGCCCCACTGAATCGCGCTTGGAGAAATATTTTGACCAACTCCCAAGCGACTGTATTCGTCACCACGCGGCCGCCCAGGCAGATCACATTCATGTCGTCGTCCTCGACACCCTGGTGGGCCGAAAAACTCTCATGGATCAGGCACGCCCGCACATCCCGCACCTTGTTGGCGGCAATGCACGCACCCACGCCACTGCCGCAAATGGCCACGCCGCGATCTACCTCGCCGCGAGCGACTGCCCACGCCAAGGGCACGACAAAATCCGGATAGTCGTCCTCCGGCTTGGGCTCGGTGTCGCCAAAGTCGACCACTTCGTAGTGAGCCTCGCGCAACATACCCGCCAGATACGCCTTGGACTCAAACCCTCCATGATCGGCAGCAACCCCGATGCGTTTAGGCGTCCCTGGCGGCACTGTCCGCGAATCAGACATTGTTCTTCTCCAGCAATGCCAGTGCTCGCTTACAGACGTTCTCGACGGTGAACCCGTATTCGCGCATCAGCACCGGTCCGGGCGCGGAGGCGCCGAAATGGTCGAGGCCAATCGCGTCGCCAAGGTCGCCGACATAGCGATGCCATCCCTGCGTCGCCCCTGCCTCCACAGCGAGCCGCGCGCGGATCTGCGGCGGAAACACGGAGTGGCGATATTCCTCCGATTGCGTGTCGAACAATTCCCAACTGGGCATGGACACCAGGCGCGTCCGAATGTTTTTCTTTTCCAACTCACGCTGCGCTTCGACGATCAGACTCACTTCCGAACCGGTCGCGATCAAAATGATCTGGGGCTGGCCGTTTGCCGCTTCAGCTAGGACGTAGGCCCCACGTTTCAGTTCGGCGGCGGAGGCATAGCGGTTACGATCCAGGGTCGGCACATCCTGACGGGTCAGGATCAACGCGACCGGACGATCCCGCGACTCAATCGCGACGCGCCAGGCGTACGCGGTTTCGTTCGCATCGCAGGGCCGGATCACGACCAGGCGCGGAACGGCGCGCAGGTTGGCGAGTTGTTCCACAGGCTGGTGAGTAGTCCCGTCTTCGCCCAATGCAATGCTGTCGTGCGTGAACACGTAGATTACCTGCCGTTCCATCATGGCCGCCAGCCGGATGGGAGGGCGCATGTAATCGGAGAAAATCAGGAAGGTTGCGCCGTATGGGATGATGCCGCCGTACACGGCCATGCCGTTCAAAATCGCGCCCATCCCGTGTTCGCGAATGCCAAAGTGCAAGTTCCGCCCGGCGTAACTCCAGCCGCCGCCGCTCGATCCTTGCGTGTCGCCCGAAGCTCGATCGGGAGATTCAAAATCGCCGTCGCCCTTCAGCGCAGTGTGGGTCGAAGGATCCAGGTCCGCCGA
>PLDF01000175.1:48802-69635 GCA_003135055.1 Bryobacterales bacterium
CGCGGCAGGGCCTCGCGAAAATGGGCGAGCGCTTCGGGTGGGATGTCGAAGAGGGGCTCGACCGGCCAACCCAAGTTCTGCTTCGTCAGCTTGACCTCTTCCACGCCCAACGGCGAACCGTGCGCTTCAAAAGTATCCTGCTTGTCCGGGGAACCGAAGCCCAAGTGGGTGCGGACGAGAATCAGCGAAGGGCGCCTGGTTTCGGTCCGCGCAGCGCGCAGTGCCAGATCGATCGCCTCCACATCGTTCCCGTCCTCCACTAATTGCGTGTGCCAGCCGTACGCCTGGAAGCGCCGCGCGTGGTCTTCGTTGCAGGTGATGTTGGTACCGGCGGAGAGCGTGACATGATTGTCGTCGAAAAGGTAGATCAGCTTGCCGAGTTCCAACTGGCCGGCGAGTGAGGCCGCCTCGGAAGACACGCCCTCCATCAGGTCGCCGTCGCTAACCAGTCCATAAGTGAAATGATCGACAATCTGGAAGTGCGGCCGATTGTAACGCGCCGCAAGACACGCTTCCGAAATCGCCATACCCACGCCGTTGCCGAATCCCTGGCCGAGCGGACCGGTGGTGGTTTCGACGCCGGGCGTCAGGCCACGCTCAGGGTGACCTGGCGTAATGCTGCCCCATTGGCGGAATTGTTTGATCTGGTCAAGAGGCAGATCATAGCCGGTGACGTGCAGCAGGCTGTATAGCAGCGCTGAACCGTGGCCGGCGGAGAGGACGAAGCGGTCCCGGTTGGACCAATGCGGATTGACCGGATTATGCCGGAGAAACCGTGTCCACAATACATAGGCCATGGGTGCGGCGCCCAAGGGCAGGCCGGGATGGCCGCTGTCGGCCTTTTGCACGGCGTCAACCGATAGGAAGCGGATCGTGTTGATCGCCAATTGATCCAGCTGCGCCGGACTGAGATTTGTCGGAGTTGTATTGGTCGAAGCACTCATTGCTTGTCTCTCCTTGGCTGACGACAGGAAAACATTCAAACTTCTCAACGCCTAGACGAAGTTTTTGCGGCCGTTCGTCATCGCCTTACTTTTCTCCTGATATCCAACTTCCAAGTTGCTCCTCGGGAACGACTGGGTGGCAGGCTACACTTGGAGATCCGGATCCCGCCAGCCATGCATTTCGCGAGATCAGTCAGCCCTTGCTTTAGTCGCCACACGAAAAAGGACACGCCGCCGGCCGGCTTCCGGATTCGACCGGCCAGGACCGGACTACTGCGTATCGGAGCCATGCTCTCTCGAACCACACCCGTTAGCTGCGGTTCCGGACCACCGGTCTCCTCTATCTCCACCGCGCCGTGCCGGTTCATGATATCGGCGGCGGTCACCACCGTCTCGTCCGAACCCGTCGCGAATGCCAGAGCCCTCCACGCCGCAGTCCTTCGACGTACACGTGCAATTCCGCTTTGGTCGCCCCGATCCTGGTAAGCTCCCGGATCACGCACTCCGTTCCGCTTACCGATATGTAACCATCCCCAGTATGAAGCGGAGAATGTCAAAACGCCGTCAAAACAAGAATCCAACTCAAGGCCCAACGAAACTTCTCAATCGACCTCCCGTTTTTTGCCGGCGTTTTGACATTCTTTGCGATAGATTTTAAACATGGCGCTGGCCGCGTAGTGTTTGCTTCGCTTACACACGAATCGCCGTTCCACAAAGCAGATTGAAAGCACGGGACCGGGGGATCTTCGGAAGCGCATTTCCGCCGTGGTTCTGCTGGCGCCAGATGAAAACGCCAGGAGTGTGGAACGCAAACAGAGAGTCAGAGTCAGGTTCAGGCTCAATGAAACTCAACGGAAGCAATTCGCGAGCAGGCGTCTGCCTCGGACCGTTATGCCGCGAAGTCCTTCAAAACCAAGAGCCAATTCTCAACGTTCCGATCAGCGTGTTCTGGTGCACGGACGAGCCAGTGCTCGCGTTTGTTCGGCAAGCATTACGCCGTTCGTCCCGATGGTAAGACGTTGAACCTCGGGCTCATCATCAGGGACGTCAGCTCGTACAAATCTGAGACGATCGGCCACTTTAGTTCCCTGATGAACGAGGACTTTAACACAGTTCCGTCTGCCATTGCCGGGAGCTTCAACGTAACGCTTGACGGTTTGCCAGAGACTCACCCTGCTCTCACCGGGCTCAAGAAGGCACTGAAATCCAGCGAGAAAAGCGCGCAGTTGATCCGACACCTTCTGGCGCTCGCCGGCAAAGGAGGGCCTCTCCTGACCTTGCCGTGAACAACAGATCCTGCAGCTGATTGCAGACGGCAAAAGTTCTCAACAGATTGCAAAAGCTCTCCGAATAAGCTTCAGGACCGTGGCCGCGCATCGCGCTGCTATCATGAAGAAGCTTGACGCTCATGAGGCCGCCAGCCCGATACGGAACGCCATCCGGAAGGGTCTGATTCAGCCTTGATCGCGAAATGACCTATGCGCGCCTGGGTCCGTGCGCGCCATTTCTGTCGTGGCACGCATCCGCAAAGCATTGGGCTAGAGGCACATCCGGGCGGTGGAGATGTCCGGCTAACTTTTTGGCGCCAAAGGCTCTTGCCCTGGGCACCCGACCGATAGCGCTCGCCCTAGCCTAGGTATGCTAAAAAGAAACTGGAGAGTGTACGCGACGATTACCGCAAACTGCTATGCACTGCAAAGAACGGGAAAAGCTCACGAATGATTTCCTCCGGCAAAATGGCACGATTCGGAAGCGCGAGGTGGCCGCCGGACTCGTGCCCCACGCTTCACCACTCGACGCACTTCTCCGGGGCAGGATCATCCAAGCCTTCCTCAAAGTGATTAATAGAGATCGGTTTCTGAAAGACGTGATCGATGGAAACACGAGGTCCACGAGTACTCATTGTTGACGACGAGCAGTCGATCCAGCAGACTCTCGGTGTCGTACTGCCCCCAGCAGGCTATACCGTCTATCCAATCCGCAACGGAAAAGAGGCTCTCCAGAAAGTTCGGTCGGTCCGGCCTGATTTGATTCTTCTCGATCTCGGCTTGCCCGACGTGGATGGCAAGGAGGTTATACGGCATTTACGAGAAGAGTGGACAATCGCGCCCATCATCGTCATCTCGGTTCGGAACGATGAATCCGAGAAAGTGAGTGCCCTTGATACTGGCGCTCACGATTATCTCACCAAGCCATTTACCATGCCAGAGTTGCTGGCGCGAATGCGCGCAACCTTGCGCAGCGTGAGCGCAACACGGGATAACGTTTTTACGGTGCGTGATCTCCGAGTCGATTTGAGTCGCAGAGAAGTCTTTGTCGGCGAAAACGCAGTGAAACTGACGGCGACCGAGTATGACCTTCTGAAGGTGCTGATCCACCATGCCGGCAACGTTCGGACACACCATCAATTGATTCACGAGCTGTGGGGTCGGACCCAATACCAGGACGCGGTGCACCTCTTGCGCGTCACCCTCAGCCATCTACGCCGCAAGATTCGCCTTGATCCCATGAGTCCCCGCTACATTGTGACCGAACCGGGAGTAGGATATCGGCTGAGGACTGAAAGCTCGGGCTACTCGGCGGAGGCGCGGCAGTATTCTTGAAAAGCTTATCGCGGGAGGAAGAAGAAACCTATGGACGACAGCTCTGGCGAGACCATCGCGAGATGCCAGACGCTTTTCGAAGAGTGCAAGGAAGCGATTGCCATCCTTACCCATGACGGCCATGTCCTCGACATGAACCAGGCTGGGCTCGATCTGTTTGGCTATGAGCACAAGGAAATCATCGGGATGGATGCCGATCGGGCCTTTTACTCCAGTCCGGATGACCTTTTTCGGCTCCAAAGCGACATGGAGCGACGTGGCTCGGTCAAAGACTGCGCCATGCAGTTCCGCCGGAAGGACGGGCTGCCGATCGATTGCCTGGTCACCGCCTCAGGCTGGCAAGACAAAAAGGGTCTGCGCGGATACATGGCTGTCGTACGCGGCGTGACGGCTCAGAAGGAGACGGAGCACTCGCTAAGGTCCCTCCTTCGCATAAGCGAGACGCTGAACTCCGCGTCGGATCTGGATAGTTTGCTGGATGCTCTGGTCGAGCAACTGCTTGAGCTGACCGGGGCTGAGAGCGGTTGTGCCGGTCTGCGCACATCCCGAGGGATGTCGTGCGGCCACTTTCTTCAAGGATCTAGAGTCGTACCGCTTACGTATCATTGCGCACCTGGTGTGGGCTGGGCAGGCTGGCTCATTAAGCATAAAATTCACTATCTGACGAACGACGCGGCGCATGACCTGACGATCGTGCCGGAAGTGCGTGAACGATTGGGCGTAAGATCGGGCATTGCCGTCCCGATCGTCGATAGCGAAAAGGACGTGATCGCCTTTTTCGAGCTCTACAACAAGGGAGGCAGCGCCGGATTTACCCATGCCGATCTCGATCATAGTCTTGCGGCTGCGCAGATCGCATCACTCGCCATCCAAAATCGCCTGCTGTGCCAAAACTTGTCCGCGCTGGGCGCGTTTAGTCAGTCTTTAACCGTTACGAGCGCTTTCGATCAGATTCTTGAAGTCGTCGGACGTCATATGGAAGCGAACTTCAAGCGGCGCGCCGTCATCCTCTTACCGTTTAACGGCGGACTGACTCCGCGCTTTAGCAGCGCGGAGTTTGTCTTTGACGAGCCAGAACGCGCCGCGGCGACCTGGTCGTGGGAACATGGCCAGGACGCCGGGCGCTCAACCGATATACTGTCCGCCGCGCAAGCTCATTACCTGCCCCTCAAGGCGAGGGGACAAGTCATCGGAGTGCTCGGACTCGAAGGCAAACCGGGAACTTGGTTCTCCAACGTGCAGCGGCAGCTTTTCAGCGCCGTCATTAGCCAGTCCGCACTCGCGATCGAGCGAGGACTTCTGGAACAGAAAGTGCGCCGTCTTCGGTTCCTTGAGGAGTCGGATAAAGTGCAGAACGCCGTGCTAAGTGCGATCTCACATGACGTTGGCGCGCCACTCGCGGCCATTACTGCCGCGTTAAGCGGGTTGTTGACCTCCGATGGTGCGCTGGATCAAGCGGCCGAGCGCCAACTCCTGGAAACCGCCGACATAGAAGCGAGACGGCTCCATCGCCTGGTGAATAATCTTTTGAGCATGACGCGCCTGGAAACAGGCGTGCTGACCGTGAAGACCGAACCCCATGACCTGTTGGACCTCGTGAGCGCGGCGTTGGAAGAACTGGGGGCGTCAGCGGGTCAGCGTCGGGTTTCGTTCGACATTCCTGAAGACCTGCCTCTCGTTCCCATGGACTTTGGATTGATTACCCACGTATTCATCAATCTATTTAGCAATGCCTTAAAATATTCTCCGCCCGACCAGCCCGTTGAGCTTCGAGGCCGCATCATTGACGACCAACTGGAGGTTCTGGTTGTTGATAGGGGCATTGGTGTCCTTCCGGAAGACCTCGGTCGGGTCTTTGACAAATTCTATCGGGTAGCGGACGTCAGCTCATCCAATGGCCTCGGCCTTGGACTTGCCATTTGCAAAGCGTTTATTGAAGCCCACGACGGACGGATCAGCCTGGAGAACAATCCCATGGGCGGGACAATCGTCAGATTTGTCATACCGTTCCACGATGCAGCAACATCTTGGGTAAATCTGAACCTGTAAGCTACGGCGAAGGCTTTTTCTGGTCCCATCGGTAGGGGGCGTCTTCGAGGATAAATGAAATGAAATGTGGTCCGACAATGAATCAGCCGTTGATCTACTCGGCTTTCAACATCTCGTAAGCGCCGTTACCTCCATCATCAGGAACGAGTCTCTCCTTCCGGCAACAATCAACAATCGGCATCTACGGAGACTGGGGCAGCGGGAAATCGAGCCTCGTGCGCATGATCGAGAACCTCGGCAGGGTTCCGATAAGCTCCGGACCGGACAGCCAGATCGAACACGCGCCGCTGTTCAGGCTTCAGGTCGATGTAGCAAGCCGGCTTCCCGTCCGGGCCGTGCACGCGAACATGCGAAGGCGTTCAATCCGGAATCGGCGCAGCTTATTCCGGCAGTTGCCGCAACAATGACGGAAAGATAGCCCTGACGAATGCGTAGCCGGTCTGTACGGCGGCATTGATGTCGCCGCCTGCCACCGGAATGATCACCCGGACGATGGCGGTATCGCTGCGATGGTAGCGGATGGAATCGACGATCGAGTAGAACTTGGCGCTGAATTCGCTGGCGATGATGCGCTGGTGGCTCTGATACCAGTAGAGTGACACGCTCTTATCCTCGCCGTGTTCGGTGACGAAGTTATTGATGACGATGGGTTGGCTTTCGCCGGGAACCGTGATTGCGGGCCGCTCCGCGCTGATCTGCTCCCAGCCGGCGCCCGGCAAGCAGTTCTTAGGGGAATGCGGCGCCTGGCCGTACCGCTGCGTCTTGAAGAAGGCAACGAAGAGAACCAGGCAGCTCCAGCGATTCTCGTCCAAACAGTTGCGCGCCCGGGTGGTATCGACGTACTGGCGGCTCAGAACATCGTCGGCCTTCAGCACTGCCTGGGTTTCCGGGTCGGTGGGAAAATCGCGGAAGGCGGTCCAGCGCCCGAAATTAGACGGGAAGCTGGAGAGCGGTCCCACAACGGGGACAGTCTCCTTGCGCCTGGCGACGGCATAGAACGCGAAGATCTGGAGAAGCAGCGCCGCGGTGAGGGCGCGGGTATATTTATTGGTGAGAAATTTCATACGGCGGCGCGTCTCGATTCGTAGAATTTGGCGATCCGTGCCAAGAGCTGGTGGAGCAGGATCAGGACGACGAAGGCCGCGAAGAAAAGGAACAAGCCGGTAGCTTCGTGAAAGAAGCCCTCGGCAAGTTCGGGCTTCACGGTCGTCAGGATGCCGGTGATGGTGATGCGGCTGCCGTTGACGAATATCGCCACCGGAATCACGGATACGAACAGGGCCACCCGCACCCACATCCGCCTTTCGAAGAAATAGCCGTACACCAATGAGAGGAAGGTCAGAGTCAGCAGCGAGCGGATGCCGCTGCAAGCTTCCACCACCGAGAGCAGATGGCCGGAAACGTCGAGAATATTGCCGTCGCGAAAGACGGGAATCCCGAACATATCCAAAGCCGCCACCGCGAACTTACTGGCGAATATTTGCAAGGGAAACGTGATCTGGCTATAGATCACGGCCGGAATGGGCACCATGAGGAATAGCAGGCACAGAGGGAACGCCAGTTTCTTCAGAAACGGCCGGCCGCCCAGCGTCCATACCGCGCCGATCAGCGTGACGACAAAGGCGGTGCGGGCGGTAAACAGCTCGGTACCAAGGTATCCCAGCAACAACTGGATGCAGCCCCAGGCCACCAGCAGCAGCCCCCACATGGACGGGCGCGCCTCGGTAGCCGCCAGCTCTTCGCGGCGCTGCCACACAATGAATCCGGCGATGACGGGAACGAAGAAGCCGTGGCTCATGTCTTCGTCGCTGCTCCACTGCGCCACCAGCCTCTGGAGGATGGGCAGGTAGCATGCGACGATCAGGGCGCCAAACCAAAATAACTGGACCCAAGGTAACTCCGATTTGACTGGAGCCTCGACGGCAGGACTCATAGACAGGCCATTAGTAATGATAGCAACACTCTCACTTCGCGGCGACGCGATCGAATTCGCCCAGGGTGCTTAAACGATCTTGGAGAGCCGGCTCTGTATCTGAAAGCACGCCGGGTTCGAAGCGGAGCCGCGGCCGTCACAGGCCGTGAGAGAGTCGCTGAGATCGCGGATTGACAGACGAAAGCGGCTTATCATGGATGTCCCACATTGGCGCGCATAGGTTTGCGTTTTGTGGGGCAGCCGCCCGGCCCGCGTGGCGCCGCGGAGTACAATGCGTCTTCATGCGCCAGCGGCCGGCAGTTCGCAATACCGTGGAGTATTGCCTCGCGCTGGCGGTGGTCAAATCGCTCGAATGGGCGCCGTTGGGAATGGCCGAATGGCTGGCGCGGCGATATGCCGCGGCGCTTGACCTGGCGCTGCCGCGGCTGCGCAGAGTGGCGGAGCGCAATCTCCGCTTCGCCATGCCCCAGGAGAACGCCGGGCGGATTGTCGATGGCGTGTTCCGGTCGATTGCGCGGCTGCTGGTGGCGTTTGCGAAATTTCCGGCGATCGGGCGCGGGAACGCCGGCCGGTGGATTCGTTGCGAGGGCGCGGAACATTTCGAGCACGCTCTGCGCGCCGGGCGCGGGGTCCTGTTCGCGACGGCTCACCTGGGCAACTGGGAGCTGAGCGCCTTCGCGCACGCGCTATTTACCGGCCCGATGAACGTGGTGGTGCGGCCACTCGACAATCCGCTGATCGACCGCATGGTAGCGCGGCGCCGCGCGCTCTCGGGGAACCGCCTGATCAGCAAACGGGACATCGCGCGGCCTATTCTCAAAGCGCTGGCCGCGAACGAAGCGGTGGGCATTCTGATCGATCAGAATTCGTCGCCGGATGCGGGCGTGTTCGTCGATTTCTTCGGCGTGCCCGCCTGCTCGGGTACGGGTTTTGCGAAGCTCGCGGCGCGCAGCGGGGCAGCCGTGATTCCGGGCTTCGCACTCTGGTCGGAGCAGGAGCGGCGGTACGTGCTGAGATTCTATCCGCCGGTCCCCATGACGGGCGATGCCGCGCGCGACACGGCGGCGCTGCAGAAGAAACTCGAAGAGATCGTGCGCGCGCACCCGGACCAATGGCTTTGGATTCACCGCCGTTGGAAGACGCGGCCGCCCGGAGAAGAGTCTCTGTATTGATTCTCACCGGCCGCACAAAGGCGGCTGTAGTATTCTGCAAGGACGTGGATTCCTTCCCGCGCTCCCCTCTGAACGGCAGCGTCTTCGCTCTCGCGTTGACCGCGGCCGCCGTGTTGGCCACGTGGATTCTGCGGCCGTATCTGGAGCCGGACACTTTCACCCTGTTTATCGTGGGCGTGTGGTTGAGCGCCTGGTATTACGGGCGCGCCGGCGGATTCACGGCGGCGGCCGCGTCGGCGGTCGCGATCCTTTACTTCTTTCTGCGGCAGGATGCGGGCTTATCGACCATGCTGACGCGGCTGGGCACGTTTGTGGCGATGGCGGCGCTCATCACGTGGGTGACGGCGGCTTGGCGCGAAAGCCGGCGGCTGCTGGCCGCCACGCTTTCGAGTATCGGGGACGCGGTAGTGGCCACCGACCGCGAAGGGCGCGTGACGTTCCTCAATCCGGTGGCCGAGACGCTGACGGGATGGCCGCGAAAGGAGGCGCGCGGCAGACCGGCTGCGGAAATCCTGAAGCTGCTGGACGAGAAGACGCGCGAGCCAATTGAAAATCCGCTGACGCGCGTGCTGCGCGAGCGGGCGGTGGCGGTGCAGGAGCGCGCGGCGCTGATTTCGCGGAACGGCGCGGAAACGCCGGTGGAGCATTGCGCATCGCCGGTGCGGGACGAATCGGCCGGCGTGCGCGGCGCGATCCTGGTGTTCCGCGATATCGGCAAGCGGCGGCAGTTGGAGGAGCAGGCCACCCACGCGGAGAAGATGGACGCCGTGGGGCGGCTTGCCGGCGGCGTGGCCGGAGATTTCAACAACGTTCTTACGGTGATTACAGGGTTCGCCGAGCTGCTGCGCACCGAGGTTCCGGCATCCGGCCCGCTCAGGCGATTCGTGGACGAAATCATCTTTGCGGGCGAGCGCGCAGCCGCCTTGACACGGCATTTGCTGACATTCAGCCGTGGTTCCACGGCGCAGCCGCGAGTGCTCGACCTGGGTTCTCTGGCGGGCAACATGGGGCCGATGCTGCAGCGTCTGCTGGGGCAGAACATCGAGCTGATTCTGCTGGCGTCATCGGGCATGGGGCTGGTGAAGGCCGACGCGTCGCAGATAGAGCAGGCCATCGTGAACCTCGCTACCAACGCGCGCGATGCCATGCCGGACGGCGGCAAAGTGGTGATTGAGATCGCCGGCGTGGATTTGGAAGACGGCCCGGGGAGCAAGAACCTGGGCCTGAATCCCGGTCCCTATATGATGATGGCGATCAGCGACACGGGCGTTGGCATGGACGCTGAAACGCGGTCGCACTTGTTCGAGCCGTTCTTCACCACCAAGCCGCCGGGTAAAGGCAGCGGCCTGGGGCTGGCAACGGTGTACGGAGCCGTGAAGCAAAGTGAAGGCGCCGTGACCGTCTACAGCCAGCCGGGATGCGGCGCCATTTTCGAAATCTACCTGCCGCGAGTGCAGGACGCAGTGGCCGGGCCGGCGCGCAAAGGGTCGGGCAAGGGCTCCGAAACCATTCTTCTGGTGGACGACGAAGAAGGCGTGCGCAAGCTGGTGCTGGCGGTGTTGAAATCGAACGGATACGACGTGCTGGAAGCCGGCAACGGCGCCATGGCGCTGGCGGCCTTCGAAAAGAACGCGCACAAAATCGACATGGTGCTGACCGATGTGGTGATGCCGCAGATGACGGGATTCGAATTGGGCCGCGAGCTGACCGCGCGGACGCCGGGATTGAAAGTCTTGTATATGTCGGGCTACCGCGACAACGAAATACGGGGCGAGGGTGAGGCGCCGAGAGCCTTTCTGCACAAGCCGTTCACGCCGGATGCGCTGCTGACAAAGGTGCGGGAAGTGCTGGACGCGGCGTAACGCCGGCGGTCTTGCCGCCGGTGCTTGCGGTATTTGTTGGTGTGTGCGATCCATCGACCTCCCACCGCCGCGCAGAACCCCTTCTCCGCCATGCCTACTGGCCGTCTGAGACAGGGCTTGCGGGAATGTTCGATTTTCATTTTGATATTGATTCGATGGAGCCGCCGGACGACACTACGTCCGAGCCAAGCGCTCCGGGGCCACCAATGCACGCGAATAACAACGCGGCGATCTTTGCCTCAGTGATGAGGGCATTACCGAAGCTCGGGTTGAAGCTCACGCCGGCCAAGGGAGTCGGCGAATATCTCGTCAACGACCACGTGGAGAGGCCCTCCGGCAATTAGCCGGTGTTTAGCGCACCACGGACTTCGCATGTATTCCGCCAACGGCGTCACCGGAAACCGTAGAGGGCCACCCGGTTGGTTTGTCGCCATGCCGGTCACTGACCGATTGCCAACGGGATGTACCGCAACACGCCGGTTCCCAGCGTTCACGGTGCCAGCGCGTCCAACACAGCCTCACGGTTCTTCGCGATGACCGCGAGGTATGCGCGGGTGGTTGCGTCGGGTTTTCTCCGTCCTTGCTCCCATTCCTGTAGCGTTCTCGGATTGATGCAAAAGGCCCGCGCAAACTGCGCTTGCGACATTCGCGCCCCGGTCCGAATGCGCTTGACGTCGATCTCGTCCGGAAGAACAACACGTCGGGTTGGCAGTTTCGCATCGCCTTTTACGTGGGCGAGGATTTCTCTGGCACTCCGTTCCAGCGCTATTCCGAGCTTGGTCCGCCTCTTGGATACTAAGTTCAAATTGCGCACGCCCACGATTTATCGTCCTCCTTTTGTTGCTTTCTCGATCTGTGACCCTAGTTTTGCCAGGACGTTCCGATCGGCCGCCGAAAGGCTCTCCATGCGTGATTTGGCGTAAATCGCAGCCATGTGAATCTGCCCTGGCTCGGCCACAAAGAAATAAATCACGCGAAAGCCGCCGCTCTTCCCCTTGCCTCGCCGGGCCCAGCGAGCCTTGCGAAAGCCGCCGGCGCCCGGTACGACCGGATGATCTTCCGGCGCGCATGCAATGTAGAACTCCATCGCCATTCGCTCATCCTCGTTCAGTAGCGTCGTTCAGTAGCGTCGTTCATTAGCGTCGTTCAGTAGCGTCGACACTTGAGACTCGTACGCCGAAAGGCTTACGATTTCGGCAATCACGTTTCACTATACGGCATTGCCGTATATAAGGTCAACCGTAAACGCACTCGGCCCGGCACTCGGCCGTAACGTCGCCACCTCGGACGCTGGCCCGGCCGGTGGTCCCGAACCCGTCTGTTTGAGCAATAGATCCTCCTGGTCGCAAAGAGTAGATCTACCGGCTCGTCCGGGCACTGCCGTGAAAGGAGCATTTCTTACAAATGTTCGAGGCGGACTAAGAGCCTGGGACCGCTCTCCAACGTGGATGAGCGTCATTTCCGCGGCAAAATTCCCACGTGGGAAAACTTCGTGCATCATCCCAACTACGAGGTTCTCGAAACGCCAGCCCTTCGCGCGATACCGACCGCGGTCAGAGTCCCCATGCTTCACGTTGCGGGCTTGTAGCGCCGGCCCGCGGACTTCGATTTACCGCTGGTGTTTGCGATCGCGCCATGGGCGTTATAAACAAGCTCACAAGATGAAGCGCGCGCCTGGTCGCGGCGGGCTAAGAACGAATCGCTGGACGCGTGGAAGCTGGCCCCAAGCGGATATTCACAATTGCAGGCCGATCGACCGCAGCAATGCACTGAATCTCGGATCGCCACTCAGCCCGCCAAAACGAGGCTCCACTGCTAAGAACGCGACGCGAGGCGAGCGCTCCTGCACTGCCGCGCTGAGCAGTTCCAATGCCTTGTCCTTGTCTCCAAGCCCTAGACGGGCTATCGCCAGATCGTAGGAGGAAACGAATCCGCGCCCCGCCCCGTTACTAAGGTCTTCCATTACCTTCAATGCCTCGGAGCGTCTCCCTGCGAGTCCCAATGCGTGGGCGAGAGACGCGGCATAAATCGAGCCGCCGCCGGCCAGACTGGAGGCCCTCTCGAACTCTGCAATGGCTTCCTCTAACATGCCCTTCTGCTCGTAGGCTTGGCCGAGGACCAGGAGCGCCGGTCCGAAACTCGGGTCCATCTCGACGGCATTCCGGCCCTCTTCAATCGCTTTATCGTACTGCCGGGCGAAGAAATACCGTGAGCTGACCCAGGCGTCGATAATGTTCGACAGCGGGTCGAGTTCACGCGCACGCTGCGATTCCGCGATGGTCTCCGTGTGCCGGCCCACCAGGGACAAAAACTCGGCATACCAGTGGTGGCCATTGGCGTAATTCGGATTGAGATCGATGGCACGGCGAAATTCGCGCTCGGCGCCCGCCCAGTCGCGATCGTAATAAAGATTCACGAAGGCAAGCGACGTGTGCGCTTCGGCGAGCGAATCGTCAAGGCTTAGAGCCTTGATTACCGCTACTTTGGCTTGGGGGAAAGCCGCCGACGGCGACAGGTAGCCATACCATCCAAGGGGCAGCCAACTGTCCGCCAGCCCATCATAAGCAAGCGCATAGTCCGGATCTTTGTCGACCGCCTGCTGGAAGAAGCCGATCGCCCTTTGAAGGTCTTGCGCGGTGCGTTTGTTCCAGTAGAACCGGCCCTTGGAATAGGCCTGGTACGCCTCGGGGTTGGTAGCGCGCACACGGGCCAGCCGCGCGAGGTCGGGCGGCGCCAGCGTAACGCGAATTTCGCCGGCGATTCTTCGGGCGACATCGGCCTGCAGGGCGAACACGTCGCGCAGATCTCCCTCGTAGCTATTGCTCCACAAGTGCCGGTCCATGCCGGCATGAACCAGTTCCACATTGATCCGCACCCGGTTGCCGGAGCGCAACACGGAACCGTCTACAACGGCATCGACGTTCAACTCGCGCGCAATATCCGGGAGCGGCTTGGCGCTTCCCCGGTAATGCATCGAAGAGGTTCGGGAAATCACGCGAAGAGAGCGGATGCCCTGCAGATACTGCCGAAGCGCGTCGCTCATTCCGTCCACGAAGTAGTCCTGGTCGCGATCCTCCGAGAGATTTGCCAGGGGAAGCACCGCGAGAGACCAGATCGGAGAAAAGGTCCGATTGCGAACTGTGTCGCGTATGCCCGGGAGATTAATGCCGATCAGAGCCAGCAGGACGAACCCCGCGATCACGGTTGCCGGCAAAGCCAAACGGGGTCGCCGTGCCGGCTTCTCGTCCGGCTTCCGATCCGGGGCGATAACCTGACGGGCCTGAGGGACGTCTTCGTCGGGCCGGCTGAGCGATGAAGCGATAGCCTCGGCCAGCGAGAGTCTCGATAAAACGCGGCGCGTCGGCCGAGTCGCCCAAAGCGGCCCGAAGTCTCTTCATCGCGGCGTTCAGACTGTGCTCGAAGTCGACGTAGGTGTCGGCGGACCAGAGCCGCTTCTGCAGCTCTTCGCGGGCCACCGCCTCGCCGGGGTGCTGGAGGAGCATCATTAGCACCTCGATGGGCTGGCCTCGCAGCTTAACGCGCAGCCCATGTTTGCGCAATTCACCGGTCTCAGGCTTAAATTCGAATGCTCCGAAACGGACCGATCTCGTGGTGATCCGGTTCGCCATCCCTTTCGCCATCCTGGCCCACGATTCTAACATCTCCCGAACGCCGAATGTCCGCGTGTCACCACCCATCATAAGTTCCGATACATCAATACTTTGCCATATCACCCGGATTTCCTCCGATTAGCATTGCAGTGTAATGCCGGAATCGGCGATCTTGCGGGCATGCCCGAACGCGGCGCTGTTGGGTTCCCCGGCGATTGAACTGGCGGCCCCCACATGCCCGATTCGTGGCGGGTTCAAATTTTTTGACGACTTGGAGGCGAAAACGATATGAAATCCCCAATGATATCGATAGTCCGTTTTTCGGTTTGGACGCTGGTGGCGAGCGGCGTTGCGGTCGGGGCCACCCCCGCCGACGAAATCACCGACTGGAATCAAGCGATGCTTCTGGCAACACTCACCGCTCCCGCGACCCCCGCCCCGCTTACGCTACGCGTCGCGGCGATCGTGCAGGCATCTGTTTTCGACGCAGTGAACGGAATCGACCGGCGTTACACGCCTATCTTTGTGCCACCGGCAGCGCCGACGGGAACATCCCAACGGGCCGCGGCCGTGCAGGCTGCTTATGCTGCCCTGGTGAAACTCTTTCCTAACCAGAAAGCTAATTTCGATCAGCAGCGGACGGCTTCTCTGGCCGCAATCACCGATACGAGCGACGCAATCCAGAAGGGATTGTCATGGGGCCAAACCGTCGCCGATCAAATATGGGCCTGGAAAAGCCAGGACGGATTCTCCGACGCGCCTCCAACCTACGTGGGGGGAACTCAACCGGGCCAATGGCGGCCAACTCCGCCAGCTATGGCGCCTGGACTGGCGCCGCAGTTGGCGACCACCAATCCCTGGGTCATCCGCTCGCCTTCGCAATTCCGCACCGCTGGTCCGGCAGCCATGACTAGCGACCAGTACACGGCCGATTTCACGGAAGTGAAAAGCATGGGAAGTTCTACGAGTCTCGGCCGAACCGCCGACCAGACCCTGTACGCGAAGTTTTGGCAGGCCGGGAATCCGCCCGACTACTGGGATCCGGTTGTCACTTCGCTTGCCGCACAGCACAACTTCTCAATGTCGGAGACCGCCCGGTTACTCGCTCTGGTCAATCTGGGAATGGCGGATGCGATCATCGGCTGCTGGGACGCGAAGTATACCTACAGCACGTGGCGGCCAATTACCGCGATTCAACTGGCCGAGAGCGACGGTAATGACGCTACGATTTCCGACTCCGGCTGGACTCCGCTGATCGTGACGCCTGCATTCCCGGAGTACCCGTCGGCGCATTCCTGCGTGAGTGGCGCAGCCGGGCGCATGCTGTCGCATGCCTTCGGCGAGGAGACTTCTTTTGACGTGGTCTCGAACGCCATGCTGGGGGTTACGCGCAAATTCCACAGCTTCTCAGCTGCTCTTGAAGAGGCAGAGAACGCGCGCGTGTTGGGAGGCATGCACTTTCGAACAGCCTGCGTCGACGGAACCGCGCTTGGAATTGCCGTTGGCGACTTTATCATGGCCCACGCTCTTCTTACAGCGGATGGCGACCACTAGGACCAGGTCACTAGCGGAAAACGGAACGGCGGCCGCGAGCTGACCGGGCGGACGCCGGGATTGAAAATCTTGTATATGTCGGGATACCGCGACGACGAGATTCGGGGCGAGGGTGAGGCGCCGAGAGCCGTTCTGCGCAAGCCATTCACACCGGATGTGCTGCCGACAAAGGTGCGGGAAGTGCTGGACGCGGGGTAACGCCGGCGGTCTTGCCGCCGGCCCGCGTCTGCCTAAAAACGCGGGCGGCTTCCTTCAAACGTCTCTATCCGAAGTGACCCGGCGGTCCACATTTCCGCCGTTCCTCAGCGCCTGTGCGCCGGGTCACTCCAGACAGAGTCCTAGCGTCAGACGATATATCCCGCTGTGCCCGGCAAGTGTCGGCAACGGGCGTTTTTCGTCCGACTGAGGGACACAAGAGCACACGCGCACCAAAAGGCCCATCCCAGAAACAACCCGATGCTACCCGCCTTTATGGCTGGCGCCACACTCGAACCGCGCCGCCTAGATCTTCAGCCAGAATTAGTCTGTCCGGCCAGGCGAGGGTTGGCACGCTGATAGTCACGGGCGCCTTCCATCGCTCCACCAGTCGACCAGCCGCAACGTCCCAAACGCCCAATTCACCCGCTCCACCAGTCGACCAGCCGCAACGTCCCAAACGCCCAATTCACCTTCCGCCGCCCAGTACGCGAGCCCGGTGGCATCCGGCGACCAGACCACCGGTCCTCGCGTCGCTGGCGCCCCCCTAAGCGGCCCGTCTGCGTCAAGATCCAGAAACGCAACGAGCCATCAATTTCGGGAATTACGCCGAGGCTAGCCGTCCTGAGCGGCAGTACGGCCGGGGAAAGACGGATGCAAGCCTGCGCTCCAGCCATCTGCACGGCGTAGCGCAAGAAGCGCTCCGGCGAAAGACCGCCGCCGATGATCGCCGAAAGCGTCCTGCCTTCCACGTATTCCATCACGATGAAATCGACGCCGCCGTCTTCTGCAATGTCGCGAATTGTGATGATGTTCGGATGCTTCAGCGCGGAGGCGGCCTTGGCCTCCTGGACAAAGCGCCGCTTCCGTTCAGGGTCGGCGACCTTTTCCGGGGGCAGCGCCTTGAGCGCCACGTGGCGGTCCAGGTGCGTGTCGAGAGCCTTGTAGACCACACTCATACCACCTTCGCCGATCTGTTCCAAGACTTCGTAATGGAGCAGTCTGCGCCCTGCAACAGCATGTAAGCGAAGTTCATGCTGCGGGGACTGAAATGCGCGGAGGCAATAACTCCAGCCCTCCTCGCCTGCTTCGGAGTTTGGCCGCAACCAGAAGATCAATCGCGGCCTTGATAGCCGGGTAGCGCCAAATACGCCTTGCGCTTCCATTTTGTCTTCAGTGTTTCAATTCAATTAACGCTCCCCGCGTAGGGAGCGACACGCCAGACTCGTGACTCGATCCGCCCCTCTTCTTTGTATTGCCGGGTATTGCCAAGCGTTCAGGCGAGGAAGCCGCCCGGTTGCATCGTGCGGGCTGCCTCGCTGGCGGGAAGGAAGGGGTAACCCCGTGGAATGAGGTATGTCTGCCCGCGCCGGCTTGGGGCCCGGAATGCAAGTACGATGGCCTTCGGCTGCCTCGCAGTAGGTGAAATGCGCCGCATACAGCTCGCCGTGAGCTGGGCGCCGTGGCCCCGGACGCATGGCATTCGCCGGCCCGGCGGGCGCCTACGCTTCGAGTTCACCCTCGGTTGTCACGGGGCCGGAGGCTGCCGGCCGGTTCGGGCATATTGTGAAGTGCGCGCGCATGACGCGCACGGCCCCGCGTCTTTCGTGGTTCTGTCGACCTGAAATTGAGATCACAGAAATAGCGTGATCTCACCGAATAGAAGGATATGCATGGCCCCGCCGAAAGAATGGGAAATTCAGTTTTCCGACGGCATCACCGCATTGTCGATCACCACCAGATCGACTGGCCCTTTGATCGGCTCCAGTTTCAACCCCAGTTGCTGAACCGCCGCGAAGATATCGGGCAGATTCTCATCCGCCGGCGTGCCGCCCAATAGCGGCGCGAACTGCAAGGCAATGGTGTACTGCCCCGCGATCCCAGTACGATCCAGCACCGGCGCGCCGACGGCGCCGATCAGCATGCGGGCCAGGTCTGAAAGCGTGGCGCTCCGGGCTTTGATCTGCCGCGGACCCTGGCTTGTCCCGCCGTGGGCTTTGTCCTCCTCGGCCGCCTCCTGCAGTTTCGGGCCGCCCTTGGACGCCACCAGCGCGTACTCCTGAAGCGTTCTGGTTTCGCGATGAAACTCCAGCTGGAACCGGTCCGCCAGCATTGACTGTATCATCAGCGGCGCCTGGTCTTGCGTCGCCCCCGCCGGCAGTTTGGCGACTACATTAAACTTCGCCGAACCGGCCCACTTGGGTCCGCCGGCAAGCTGAAATTCGTTCAGGCCATACGCGCTCCGCACCAGCGTGTTTAGGGTTGTATTGCGCATTTCCATGCCGCCCGGCGTGCTCCGCCCGCTGGAACTCGGATCGTTCGGATCGCCTGGCTTCACGCTGACCACTTCGAACTCCACGCGGGCGGCGGGTTGCTGCACTTGCGCCGCCGCGACCAGAGCTAACACAATTGCGCGCATGCCTATCAGTGTCCCACCGCCCTGCGCCACCGCCAACTGGCGAAATCGCTCACCCAATCCGCCGGGATAATACTAGTCCCCCCTCGCCAGTCTACGTGGTCGGAGGCTGCCGGCCGCTTCGGGCATATGGTGAAGTGCGCGCGATATGGCGGCTGGTAAACTCGGCGCCGCTGCTCAATGCGCCCGCATCCGGCTCCAGCCCGCGCCGCTTTCCCGGCTTGCCTGACATAATCCACGACTTTTTCTTGCGCCGCGATGTATTATTCTTCAGAAGCGAAGTGCCCGATAGGCGGGGCCATACGGGGGGAGGAACTCGCCTTGCGCTGGCGGCGGAAATTGGCCGATTTCCAGCACTGCTCCAATTGAGTGTTATCAATAGTTTGCAAAGGAGTTCCTCAAAAGAGAGCGCCAAATGCCCGAAACCATCTCAACCGCTCGAACGAGCGCCGAGCGCGCGGTGGATGCTGCGCTCAGGCTGGGCCCAGCCGTGTTCTCGCTGGCGTTCACATACCCGGAGCGCCAACGAATCCCGACGAATGGTCCAGCCTGTTTATTGCGATCGGTCTATGGGGCGGCTTGTGGGCATTGGCGCGCGCGGGCAGTCGCTAGCGTTTCGTGGCCGCGGCGATTTGCGTAATCGCTTGCGCCCATCAAGCGGATTGAGACGCAAGGCTCGTCAGGCTAGGATCTACGCTCATGCGTTGGACGACGACCGCCGCGCCGCGGACACGTGGGAAAGCGTTGTTGCCGGTGACGGGGGTGTCGCGGGTGATGGTGCTGTCACCGGTACTGCGCAGTGACTTGGAGCAACCTTGGGATGTCGTGAGGTCCGAGCGAGTCCAATGCAGTCGTAACCAGACTGATTCTACGTAGATGCAGGCGGCCCTTTTCCGCGGGATGCCCCTATAGAAGCAATTGGTGTGAGAACCGATCCATAAAGGCAACCGCGCCTCTCCACCATCGCGACGACCGCTGCCGCACAAGTCGCCATGGTAACCGCGATGGAATCCAAAGTGAACATAACGACGAAGTAGCCGAGGTAGAATTACCTCAGTCATCTGAGGCCGAGGACGTGTTCAGGGCCACGGCGGCGCGAATAAGAGTTTTCAGAGCCTTCTCGTTAACCTTGTCGCCTTCGCGAAAGTCGATGGCGCGCCTCGCTCTACCCTCGAGACTAGAATTGAAGAGACCTGACGGGTCATCCAACGAGGCGCCCCTGGAGAATGTCATCTTTACGACATTCTTGTAGGTCTCGCCGGTGCAGATCAACCCGTCGTGGGACCACACAGGTGTCCCCCTCCACTTCCACTCCTCGACGACTTTAGGGTCGGCTTGCTTGATCAAAGCGCGGAGGCGGGAAAGCATCTCTCCGCGCCAGTCGCCTAGCTCCTGGATTCTCGCGTCTATCAGTCGAGATGCAGATTCGACTCTCTGGGAACCACTCTTTTTCATGATGATCTCTCCGCCATGTTTTATAATAGAAAACTAATCTTTAAGAGGGTTTGCTTTACTTGCGCTTGCTGCGGCTTTCAATCGCATATTTCGCTAGGTTCTTCACGTTGACTGGCGTGTCGGGCGGCATATCCAGCTCCTTTGCGCTAACCCATCTGAGATCCCGGCTTTCTTTGCTCCTAATTCGGCATTAACTTCGCCCATAATATCGCCGCGACGCCATTGGTCGGATGCTCCTGCATAAGATCGGCCGGGGCATCGCGCGAAACCGTCTCCCTCGCCGCAAGCCCGTAAGCATCGCCATCACCGCGGTGGCCGCAGCCGCGACCGTGACGAGGCATGTGGCCAATTCAAAGCCGCGTGTCCGAATTCGCCGTCCGAGCCGGACCATGGGGCCGCGAGGTGGGAATGAGGACGACCAGCGCATGGACGAAGAATGCATGAGTGCTCGCAAAACCGTCGAAGAATCTCATACAGGTTTCCTCGGCTCAGGATTGGGCGACTTTGGTTGGCCAGCTCGGAACTTCCATACCGAACTGCTTGGCGTACTCCACGTGCAGCCGCTGCCAGCCGCCGAACTTCATGGCCTCGGGGCCGACAATGCGGCCGATGGGAGTTCCGCTGAGAACGCGATCCAGAACATCGAAACAAATGTGCCACCCGGCAGCACCCATTGAGATGAAGCGGCGATCGATGTTGGTCCACAGCGTCAGGCGCGTGCCGCCGCCAAAGGCTTCGAGTTCCCACCGCATATCGTTGCCACCCCAGTTGTACTCAAGCAGCTTGGGAGCGTCGGCTTGCGTCACTCTTGTTTCGGTAACGTGCGGAGCGGGTGCTCCCACCGTGGTGAGCTTCACCGTGGTTCCAACCGTACCCAGGCTCCCATCGGCTTCAAAGGGAGCCCATTCGCGCAGATGCGCCGGTTCGGTGAGCGCCTGCCAGACTTTTTCCGGCGCGTGGCGCAGTTCTCTGACGAGAATGAGCGTCCACTTCTCTCCGTCCTTTCGTATCTGCGCTCCGCTGGCCGGACCCGGTGTGT
>PLDF01000098.1 GCA_003135055.1 Bryobacterales bacterium
CAACGTGGTGACGGTAAAGGCTGTGGTGCGCTAGTGGCGATTCGGGCCGGGGTCTGACATGCGCTTTGAACTTTTTGTCGCGGCCCGTTATCTGAAGGCGAAGCGGCGCCAGGCGGTTATTGGCGTCATCACCTGGATTTCGATCGCCGGAGTGACGGTTGGGGTCGCGTCGCTGATTCTAGCGCTGGCCATCACGAATGGCACACGGCGCGATCTGCAGGAGCGTCTGCTCAGCTCCACCTCGCACGTCGACCTGATGCGAACGATGAGCGACGGCATCCGCGACTGGCGTCCACTCCTTGACCGTCTGCGTCGCTTGCCCCATGTGGTTGCGGCCGCGCCTGGCCTTTATGAACCGGTGCTGATTTCGCGCAACGGTGCGCGTGCTGGCGGCGCGATGCTGAAGGGGATTATTCCGTCTGAGGAGCGGACCGTCTCCGACATGCTGGCGAATCTTAAGGAAGGAAGCGTCGCGCCGCTGAGCGAGACTTCGAATGCCGAGGACACCTACGGCTCGCCTACTCCGCCGATTGTCGTCGGGACGGATTTGGCGGATTCGATTGGGGCGAGCCTCAACGATGTGGTGATGGTCACGAGTCCTCAGGGGGATCTGACGCCATACGGGGTCGTTCCCAGGTACCAGCGGTTCCGCATCGTGGGGATTTTTCACTCTGGCTTCTATCAATACGACTCGAGTTTTGGCTTTATCCGGCTGGCCGATGCGCAACGACTGTTCGGCGAGCCCGATCTGGTTTCGATCATTNNCATGATGGTGATGGAGAAGACGAAGGATATTGCGGTTCTGATGTCGATGGGAGTGCAGCCGGGGCAGATTCGGCGGATTTTTCTGCTGCAGGGGCTGCTGATCAGCGTAATCGGGACGGTTTTTGGGTTGCTCGTCGGCTACACGCTGGCCTGGGCGGGCGGCCACTACCGGTTCATCCATCTGTCGGCCGATGTTTATTCCCTGGACTATCTCCCCTTCGCGCCGCGATCCAGCCCGCCCATAGCGGCAGCGTATGCGCCGAGGGTCTTCTTCACTTGGTAGACGAAGACCTGCAACGCTTCGGCGGCGCGCGTGTTGCCCGCGACGGCGGCCTGTTCCAGATCGCGGACATCGCCGCCCGCGATGCCGGAGAGTCCAGCCAGTCCGCCGTCTTTGGCGAGTTGGCTGCGCACTTCGGCCGCACTCCAGCCGTGGCGATCCATCATGAAGAGGACGGCGAAAGCGTCCAGATCGCCATGGCGCGTGGCATTCTCCAGGCCCGACTGCGGCGAGAAGCCCATGGTGGTGTCGATGGACCGGCCGCGATCGACAGCGCAAATCGACGAACTGCCGCCGAGGTGACAACTGACCAGCCGCGTTTGGCCGCCTAGCATCGCGGCGCAACGCTCCGCGACATATTGATGGGAGGCGCCATGAAAGCCGTACTTGCGGACGCCCTCCGCGCGCCACTCGGCAGGCACACCGTAAAGACCGGCGCAAGGCGGAATGGAAGCGTGGAATTCAGTCTCGAATGCCGCTACCAAAGGGATGCCCGGCAAGGCCGCACGGAACGCGCGAATGGCGTCAAGATAGATTGCGTTGTGGGCCGGCGCGGCGGGTAGGAATTCTTCGAGCGCGCCGATTACGCCATCGTCGATCACGAAAGTCCCGCGGTATTGCGGACCGGCGTGCACAGCCTTGAAAGCCACCGCATCTACGGAAATGCCGGTCGTACCGATCTGCGCGATGGCTTCGCCATAATCCCGCACCCGCTCGATGCGGCCACGGTCGAGCACCTTCTCGGAAGGCATCTCCAGAATCTGGTACTTCAACGAAGTGGAGCCCAGATTCGGAATCAGCAGGTTCATTTGATGCCGTGATACTGCGTCCGCATGGCGGTCAGATTCTTGGTGGCCTGCGCCTGAAACGGACTCTTCAAAGCGGCACAGGCTTTAAAGTAATTCACTGCGTCCTGGATTTTTTCCATCTTGTAGTTAGACAGCCCCAGATAGAACAGCACCTCCGGTTTCAGGGCGGCATTGCTGTCTTCCACCAGCGGCAAGGCTTTGCGCAGTTCCTGGTCGGCCGGCGCCAGTTTACCGTCGTTGAAGTACTGCTTGCCGTTCATGTAATAAGCCAGGCCGAGAATGGTGTTCTTGCGCTTGGTCCAATCCGCGTCGGCGACGCCTTCGGGCTTAGGTTTGGAGCCGGCGAGCTCGACCAGCTTGGCGCTATAGGTGTGAACCTTTTCGCCATCCTTCTTCTTCGCTGCATCGTCGGTAAGCACCAGCAGCATGTCTTCGCTGGGCGTTCCGGTAGCCGCGACCTGCTGGGCAAACGCGACGGCCTTGTCCGTCGCGCCGGATTTCTGATAGGCGACGAACAGTGCGTCCTGCGCTTTCGCCAGATACTCGCTCTTAGGATTGCGCTGCTGGAGGGCTTCGATGAGCGCCACTTGTTTCTTGGAATCGGGCGTGGCCAGCGCCATGGCGTAAAGTGAATACTCGGTGTAAGTATTCACTTGCTTGGCGTAATCGACGCGCGCCTTCCAGTTCTCCACCTCGTCGGCTTCGGTGGGCTTCGGGGAGTCCACAACCTTTTGAGCCAGTTCCGAAGTCTTGCCGGACCACTTCAAAACGAGATCGGGATCCTTCTTCAACTCGGCAGCTTTGAGCGTGGCTTGGGCGTCTTCCACGCACTCGGGCGGCATGGCGGCCAACTTATCGGCGACGCCTAACGCCTTGTCGGCATCGTTCGCCTTGAGATAAGCGGTAAGCAGTTGTTCATAAACCCAGCCGGCGGCTTCGTGCTGCGGGAACTGGGCGGCGAACTCTTCCTGAAGAGCGAGTTTCTTAGCCGGATCTTCCTCCAGGCCGGCCTTCTGGAGCAGTTGTCCCTCCGGGGTGGTGGCATTGATATCGGTAAGCTTGTGGCATTGGCTCCATCCGGGCGCCGCAAGCACGAGTGCAAAAAGGATGGCGACAGCTTTCATATGTACCTCCTCAATCTGCGGAATGTTAACACATTGGCACGCAAGAATGGTCAGGCGACGTACAATGGAGACTTCCAGGTCCATGTCCGAGTCGATTGTCGGCGCCACCGTCACTCACTACCGCATCGTCTCCAAGCTAGGAGAAGGCGGAATGGGAGTGGTGTATGAAGCCGAAGACCTGACCTTGGGTCGACGGTTGGCGTTGAAGTTCTGCTCGAGCGGGCGCGACGACGCGAGGCTGCGGGCGAACCTGCTGAAGGAGGCGCGCGCGGCCTCGTCGCTCTCGCATCCGAATATCGCGCACATCTACGAGTTCGTCGAGAACCCCGGC
>PLDF01000111.1 GCA_003135055.1 Bryobacterales bacterium
ACCGATCCGTACGTTCCGCCCGGCGGCTGGCGATGCAGATGCTGATTGAGCGCCCGCACGAGCACCTCGTTGACCAGCGTGGATTTGCCGCTGCCGCTCGCGCCCGTGATGGCCAGGAAATCTCCCGCCGCGATGCCGAGACTCACGCCGCGCAGTGCTTCGATGGTGCCATTCTCGTAGCTCTTCTTGACATCGCGGACTTCGAGGATCCATGCAGATGCCGTCGCGGCAGCGGAAGTGGTGGTTGGGCTACTCATGGCGCAGCGCCTCGACGGGGCTGAGCCGCGCGCCACGCCATGCGGGTACCGCGCCGGCAAGGACACCAACAAGCACCGCCATCAGAAGTCCGTCGAGAAACGTCATCAAAGGCAACGCTGTAGACACGATTATCGCAGTCTGCGGCAGTGTTGCGAGCACGTGGAGCGCAGCCCATCCAAGGAGCATGCCGGTCGCGCCGCCCGCAGCGCCGAGGGCTGCGGCTTCCATCAGGATGAGGAACATCACGCGGTGGCGTGACCAGCCCATCGCGCGCAGCACACCGATTTCCTTGGTGCGTTCAAAGACCGACATCGCCATGGTGTTCGCGATGCCGAGCGCTGCGACCAGCAACGCAATGAGCGAGGTCCCCCACGCCGCGGCATGTGCCAGCACCACAAGCTGATTGTTGCTGGCTCGCTCGGCGGCCGGAACAGCGCGAAGCCCGGGTAGGTCTTTCTCGACCGCGTTCTCAGCCTCCTGCCTCCATTGCGCCGGCGTCACGCCCGGTGGCGCTGGCTTCAGCTGCACATGGAACGCGGTGACTTTGCCCGTCATGCTCGACAGCGACTGCATCTCGTCGATCGGCAGGATGATCGCGCCGGTCTCGAGAGCCGAACCGCTGCGGAAGATGCCGACAACCGTGAAGGAACTGCCCTGCAGGTCGATCTTGTCCCCGACTTTCTTATTCAGGCTGCTCGCGAGCAACTCGCCGAGCATCGCCTCCTGCTGACCATCGCGAAAGCGTCGTCCCTGCAGAATATTGAGCGCGGAGAACTCGAATGTGTCCGCTTTCCAGCCATAGACCAGCGTGTTGACCTCGGGCGTAACGGCCATCATGTTGATGATCATCGGCGCCGCGATCTGAATCTGCGGAATGCGCGCGAGCACCGGCCCGGCGCTCTGATCGACAGAAGTATTGAGGAATGTCTTCTGCACGACCGCAAGATCGGTGCCGGAGTTTTCGTACATCTCAAGCCAGGCTTGCTCGAAGGACCGCGAGAAACCGACCAGCGCAACGAACGCGCCGATCCCCATGCCGATGCCGCACAGCGTGAGCGCGGTGCGCAAACGGCGCCGCCAGACATTTCTCCAGGCGAATCCTACAAACGTCAGTCGCATCGGTTGGGCATTTCGACTTGTCCCAGGAGTCGAGAGGCACCAGCCTACGGGGCATCCTAAAAAATGTCCACCCAGAAACGAAAAACAACCCCGTCATGTCGGGGCAAATCGGGACATGCCTTTGGTTCCGCCCGTGTCATTCTTCCCGGACGCCCCACCTCTCGTCCTTGAGACGTGGGCTACGTTGGGCTCCCCGTTAGGCACTAATCTGGTCGATGAGTGCCGGCGATGATTCCCTCATTGGCCGCTGCCTCTACGAAGCGATCACCCGATAACCCTCGCGGTTTTCGCTGAACCGGTTCTGAAAATTCGTGAAACCGGCGCTTCTCAAGCGTTCTGTTAACTCTTCGACGCGAAATGGATAGTAGACAATTGGGTAGGACCGCACCGATACTTTTCCGTCAGAATCAAAGACCAGGAGCACTTCTATCGTGTGAGGGTCCTCGAACTTCTCCGGAAAGTTCCAAACGTAGATGGGCAAACACCGCTGCCCAGCGCGCTCTCGCCACTGATAGGGTGTAAAACGCGTTTTCTCTTTCCTGATCTGCTCCCAGTTGCGTGAGTCAATGACGAGTTTGCCGCCACTACTTAGAACGGCACGTATTCCCTGCAACGACCGAACCATTTCTTCTCCGTTGCGGGTGTGCCCGATGGAGTTGCCGAGACAGAAAACCACGTCAAAGGAGCCGCTAACGTGAGCCGGCAGATTCTCCCAGGTACTGCACCTCAGCGGGACTTCCACATTCGCGTTCCTGGCGGCAAGATCCGCTTGCTCGATCATTCCCGGGCTGCCATCGGAGCCACTGACTTCATAGTCAAGCTTAGCCAACGCGATCGCGAACGTTCCGATTCCACAGGAGCAATCCAGGATGCGTGCCTTTGGACCGGCGTCTTTCAGAACGTCTGCGTGCTGCTCAAGCGCAGGCTTACCTGAAGCGACATAGTCCGAGTAGAGCCAGTGGTAGTTCGCGGCAAACTCTTCGTATTGCGACATTGCACTCGTACTCGGACCGTCGGAAACATTGGATGTGTATTTTGTCATGCCTCATCTGCCTGTCTAAAGTCACTGTTTACGGTGGCTGAATCTTATTTGCTTATTTCAGGGCTTTTTCAATCGCGGCTTGATGGCGTGCGCCGCAAGCGAATCCCCGTACACTCCGCAGGGACCGTCGCGCAGGTTAGCCTGCCGAAAAAGGAGATTTCGATTCCGCTTAAGGCTGATCGAGTCCGTAGAGCACTCTTAGACTTGGAAGATTCGAGCGCATTTTGTGACCAATTGCCCGCCCTAAGAATTTTGTTACGGATTCGAAGCGCCCCATGGAGGCGGTTCTTTCCTGTGGATCGAGACCGAAGCCGGCCAGCAGCCTGTCTTGTTGGTCCTGCGGCCAGTTTTGGTAATCTTTCCATGCCTCGATATTGCCGGCCCTGACCGCCTCGTTGCCGCCATGGGCCGTTTCCGCTAGCTGCAGCCACCGCTTCGTGAGAGCCTGAGCAGACTCGCTCGCCGGGTCCACATCAATGGCGGCTTCAATCTCGGCGAAGAGTTGCCGCCATGCCTCGAAATTCTTCTTACGGATTTCGAGAGGCGTTTCCTGGACGATACGTTCCCTGTCGAGCCACGCTTGATCGGTGTAATACTTCCGCAGGGAGTTCTCTTGTGGTTGCATGTCGATCACCTCAATAATCTTTCGAAGAATGGATGCGTCGGTTGTTTGCCCTGACCGAACAGCCTTTTCCGCCGCTTCAATGGCAACGACGGCGCGATCGATCAGCCTTCGCTTTTCAGCTAATGCTTCCCGTTGCACATGCAGGGAGTCGACCAGCGTCAGCGGTCCGTGTTTCAGGAGCAGCTTGATCTCCTGAAGCGGGATACCCAGGAACTTCAGTGCGGCAATCTGTTCAAGGCGCTCCAGGTCTTGGAGCCGGTAAAGCCGAAAACCCGAACTTCCACGCTGCGGTTTGAGCAAACCAATGCGATCGTAGTGGTGCAACGCCCGAACGGTTACCCCTGCTAATGTCGCGAATTCGCCAATGCGGTAGCCGCTGTTCATCGATCTCCGACTATAGTCGGGCCTGACGCAGAGTCAGGGGCAAGCGGAGAATTGGATATTAAGAAAGCCTGGGGGCGGACGCCCCTTGTAAGTGCCCCGTCTGCCCTGCGTCTC
>PLDF01000050.1 GCA_003135055.1 Bryobacterales bacterium
ATTTTCCGGCGCCACCGTCAAGGAGAAGGTCGCGCCCGCTTGGGATCGCTATGTCGTCGGTCGTGACCGGAAGCGTCTCGCCGGACCGGGTCCGGAGCCAAAGATGCCCTTCGCGATCCTTGAGGTGCGCCAGCCCATCGAGAGCTATGGACCGCTCCTCGCTCACCGTATGGAAGGCGCGCGCCTCAAAAGGGCTCGACTGCGGCTTGAGCTTCCGTCCCGTCACCGGGAGGGCGGACTTCAGGAACGCATTGCCGCCCGGTTCGCCGCGCATCGAGAACGACCAGCGGAGGTTGGTGAGCAGCACCGTGAGCATCTCAGGCGTCCGGACGGACGTGTCGAGGTTCTGCGTGAGGAAGATCGCATGCGATCCGAAGCTCCGCGCCATCGTGAGCAAGTCCGTCATCTGGTCACGGAGTTGTTGCGTCGCGAAGCCCGCATGGGCCTCGTCGAGGAACCAGAGGAACGGCGTCTCGGGAGATTCTCGCGCGAAGACCGACTGGCATATGTCGGAGAGAGCGAGCGCGTGGAGCAGATGCCGGACGCCTCGGCTCACGTTCGCGCCGCCGGTGCTCACGAGGACGATGGCTCCCGCGTCCTGCAGCGCGCGGAAGTCCGGCGCACCGTCGCCTGCGAGCGCAAGGCGCACGCTGGCTGAAGAAAAGAGCGCTTCCGTGCGACGCGAGACCGCGGCCACGGTCTGCTTGGGCACATGCTGAAAGCGGCGCGCGAAATATGCCGCGGCATCCGGGTCCTGGGCGCAAGCGATGAGACGCGCCCGCGCGGCGTCGTCATGGAGGAGGTCGTCGAGCGCCGTGAGCGGCAAGCGGCAAGCGGCGAGGAGTCGGATCGCCTTGCGAAGAAGCAGGCCGCCGCCGAGGCTTAGGGCATCGTCCCCCGGCAAGAGCGCTTCCAAGAGGTCGCCGCGGCTCGCCGCGAAGAAATCAAGATCGGCTCCGGGCCATGGTGCGGCGAGGTTATACGCGCTCACGGGGTCCGTCGCTGAGAAATCGATAACCGTGATGCGTCGAACCAACGCCTCGGCCTCCGCCGCGTTGAGGTCCTTCATCCGTTGCGCGATGAGGAAAAGCATGCCGAGGAACAAATCGCTTTTGGGGTCCACGACGCCGATGCCGAACCGTTCGTCGGGTAGCCGGGCGAGGAGCGATTGCGCAAGGAGCAAGGCCGCGCGCGTCTTGCCCGACCCAGTACCGCCAGTAATGAGGCCGAAGGCATTGAGTACGTCACTCGCGGGAAGCCGGACCGGTGCGTCCCATGAGGTGAGGCCGAGGGAAAGAGCGGGGCCGGGCACCCTCCCCAGCTCCCGGAGGAGTTCATCGCCCCGACGCCGTGCCGCGCATGCGGACGACTGTGCGAGCGTAGCGACATGGCGCTCTATTTGGGCATGAAGCCTTTTTCCGAAATACCGTTCCATGAGCCAACGCATCAGTCTTCCTCATGGGGCAGGAGTGGCGTCCGTTCGACTCCCGCGCCGCCCCGAACGCGCGGCGCACGCCCGGTGCCACCGCTGCGTTTCAGGTAGGCGACGACGGCGAGGATGCCGAAGAGTAGCAGGAGATTCAGTGTGCCGACCGCACGGATTATGGCTCCGATCAGGCACGGCAGAAGGCTGAGGACGATCAGGATAGCAACGAGCCGCTCGACGCTTTGTATGAGTTTGTCGAGCATCAGTAACCTCCCAGGTCACGGGTCATTGCGGGCGGCCGAGATCCGGCACGTCACGCCCCATCGAGAACTGCTTCAGGGTCGCGTGCGCCTCGGCGAAGTATTGGGTCCAGAATTCGCGCAGCGTTCGCCAATACTCCGCGTCCTTCCCGACCGCATGGACGCCGAGGCAGTAGACCTCGACTCCCCGCAGGTCGGCGATGGCATGGCCGACACGGACCGCCTTGATGGCCGACGCGACGGGCACGACGTTTAACCTCTCGATGTTAGCGGGCTTCATGGAGTGCCGCATATCAGAAAGCGCAATGAGGATGTGGCGCTTCTGCGGGGAGAGTTTGAAAGTCTCGCCGGCGCTGATGAGAAAGCCGAAGAGATCGGTTTCGGTGAAGGTGGGCTTCATGGACGAACCCATGTTGCGCATGGCGCTCGCATACCTCAGGCGTGCGGCGGTGGCCTGGTCAAGGAGCGTGAGCCGTCCGTTGTTTACGGGGATCGTTCCCGCGAGCATGGGGTATGGCCGCGAGAAGCTGTCATCCGTGATGCCCCGGACCTCGAACCACGCGCCTTCCGGGAGGCGCGCGATGATCTCCGCGGCTGCGATTGTGTTTTGCTCATATGCGGTCGCGCGCTCATAGCCTTTCGGGCCGGATGATGCGCTGAGGTCGTCGCCTAGTAGGACGCCGAGTCCCTGCGCCCTGCACGGGCCAAGGGCGGCAATCGCCAGGAGCGATCCGACGAGGAGCGCTTGCGAGAACCGGATGACCGAGTGCCGCTCCGCGCCATGCAATAGCCCGAGGCTGAAGTCGCGTCGGAACTGGCATTCGAAAATGTCTGCTTCCCTCGCGAGGTATGCGATGCGCCTTGCGACCTGGACAAGCTCCGCTTCGACGACGCCTAACCGGGCGCGCAAATCCACTGCGAGATCGTGCGAGAGCGAATCCGTACGCCGCGCTTCATGGAGGGCCAGTCCGGCCCCGAGTTCCATCGCTACGGAGAGCATTGCGAAGAAAATCTGTAGCCGCGGTCCCGCCGTCGCATAGAATCGGGTTGCTTCGGCAACGGTGGCCTGGAGCGCGTCGGCATCTGCGCCCGCGACGGACCGTTGCAGATCGAGCATTAGGATGTATCCGCGGATATGGGCGAGGACAAGGAGGCACGCAAGGCCGCTCACGAAACCGACCGAAGTTAAGGCAAGCATCGCCGGGCGACCGCTCCACGTGTCGAGCACGCGGTCCGTCCAGAATGCCGCGACGACGCCAAGTGCCGCGGCGCACAGCCAGGTGACCGGCCCGAATCCGAACGGCGCGAGGCTTAAGTAGCCGAACGCGAATCCCGAGAGCACGAACACCAGCGCGATAGTCCAGTAGAAGATGCGGTGTGAAAGAGATATCCCGCTCTCTCGCGGTAGCCTGTCGAGGTCCCGACGCATTGCCGTACGCTCCTCGGCGAGGATCGCGCCTCGCGCCCGCAATGGTGCGATCTCCGCGTCATTGAGGTGCTCGCGGCGGCGCTTCTCGTATGCGCAGACCTGAGCAAACCTCTCCGCCGCGCGTTCTACCGCGTCGGTCCCCAAACCATATCCAATATGCGACAAATCGAATTCCGGCTTCATATGGAACCGCTCGCCAATTGAAACCGAACGCTGCGGAATGCCAATAGGTCCAGCGCAGAGAGTTTTGTGTGAAGCCTGCCGCCGCCAATGAACCTAATGCCGACGGTCGGATCGGGCACTGACCAATCGACACCATCCACGAAGGCCCTTCCCGCCTTCAGAAGCGTATTGATGGCAGTTGCCTTGGTTCGATAAAAGGACTCACGGGCCTGGTTGTTGCTTCTTTTGGCCCGATGGTTAGCGCTGAAGGCGCGCTGTTTCAGCCGCGTCATATTTTGATCTCGTTCGACGTCTGCGTTGACTGCCATTGTCTATTTTCTCCAGATTTAAAATAGCTACCAAGGCCAGCATACTCGGCTTCATCGACGTCGCCAAGTCATTTGTTTTATGTAAGTTGAACAGTTCAACCCGGACGTTCAACATGACTGTTCAAGTTGAATGTCCGTTGTGAACAGAGCTCGGTTCCCTTGACAGCAAGAGTTGGATGCAACAGAATTGAAACACCCCAGGAAATTCAATCGATTGGAGTAGCGCATGGACCCGCCGCCAAAGGAGCCTTTCCACGCTGCGTTGGGTCGCGTGGTACAGAACCGAACGAAAGAACTCGGATCATCCACACCGAAATTCGCTGAGCATCTCGGACACGGCTATCGAACTTTAATGTACTGGCTCGCGGGCGAGCGGAAGTTTCCCGCCGAATTGTTGCCGTCGCTTTGCATCGCGCTCGACAACTACGAGCTTCTCGACCTGCTTGAGAAGGAGGTGGGCCGCGTCGCTTATCGCTTACCCCATGATACGCAGCTACAGCATGCGGAGGATGTCCGGGCGGTCCAACGACTTGTTAAAGAAGTTGGTGCGGCCCTCGAAGAATTGGCAAATACGCTGGAAGACGGCGTCGTCGAGAAGCACGAATTAGATAAGACCCTTCCGAAATTAGATGATGTGATTCGGGAGTGCGCCCGGCTGAAACATTGGCTCAAGTATCGTCACGAGTCGGGTCTTCCAAAGAAGCCTCGGCCCCCGGCTCCGTAGTTTGCGCTGAGTGTGTAGTGCGCCAGCCCTTGAGGCGGAGCTTCTCCTCGATACGTCCGCGGAGAGCGACAACGTCAGCGTGGGGTGCTTCCGCCACTGCGAATTCGTGCAGTTCCCGTGCAATGGCACGGAGGTTATCGACGCTCACTTTCCCGCTCGGGAAGTCGCTCGCTCTCAGCGGAACAAACTCCGGGCTTCCGAGTTCTTCGCCAGACCTGGTACGGCGCACCACCATAAGTTTGAACCCCTCTATGTCGCCCGGTCCCCGGAGTTCGTTACTGTTCTCGTCATTCATCCCCTCAGTTGCAACAAACGTCTCAAGGACTTGACGCAAGGTCTCGTCGTAGAACGCGGTTCTCGTGGCCCAAAAATCCTGGAACTCTCTTCTACCGTCTCGTTCATCGACAAACCCGCGATATGACCCGCCGGTGGTCTCGATGAATCGGCACTCTTCGGCGTTGATTACCGGCAAATAGCGTTCCGTCTCAACACTGCTCGACTTCGCGGGCGGCAGATCTTCAGGCGAGTGGATGTTTTCTTCCACCGATGGAGATTCGAAATTCTTAGTCATTGTGCTAGAGGGATTTAATGGTGTTTGTTGACGACGTTCTTAAGAACTTTAGCGTCCCTCGAATGTTTTGACAAGTAGATGGTCGAATCCGGTTCAAAATCTTAAGATAGCTACCGATGAATAAAAAAGGGTAGGACGCGTCCTACCCCATAGTGTTTACTGCACAACTTACTGCAGAAGCGCGTCACATGTATCGTTGCCCGGAACTGCGGAACGTGTCGTCCAGGTCTTTAAGAAAGAAAGACAATAGCGAGGGCCGCCAAAGAGTGTCAGTGGACCTCTTGGAAGAACCGGCCGAGGTCGGCTGTCGCACGGTACAGCGGCACGGCGTCGAGCAGCTTGAAGCTGCTGGTGAAAGCGTTCTGGAGGGAGTAGGCCGTCCGCGGTCGAAACTCCTCATGAGCGGGTTCTCGCCAGTTCCGCCACACTTGCCGTGCGAGGTGCTTGGGGGCGTCGAGCTCGTCTTCGACGAACGCCTTGAAGATGGCAAGCCGCGCTAGATCGTCCGAAATCTGGATCTCCTTCCAAGCGGAAACCTTGATCTGCATCGGCTCGAATCCGCGCTGAGCTTCGTCGATGCCGATGGATATGGCGTTCTTCAGCAAGAAGTTTTTCGAGTGCTTGGCGAGGACGATGTTGAAGTCGCCGGCGAAAGACAGGTTGCTGCACACGAAGACACGCAGGCCCACAACGATGGAAAGCCGGAACTGCTTCGCATGGGAATTGCGGACGCCGAGCGCGAAGCTGGCACCCTCCATTCCTTGGTCGAGCGTCATCACGCCGAAGAAGTTCTTGCCGTCCTTCGTGACGGCATATTCCTCGGAGGCGATCGCGATATGACGGAACCCAAGCTGTTCTTCGAGGGCATGCACGATGTCGATGTGCGGGATCACCTGATGGGTCGATGTGGAATGCGGAGCTGGCACAAGGGCCAGGTCCGCTCTGGTCAGTTTGCCGGACGTGTCGGTACCGGCGATGAGCGTCGTTTCGGGCATAAAGCTATTTCTCCTTTTTAATGTGCTGCGTGAAGTTGTTAAAGCTTCTGATGAGAACGTTACTGCGCACATGGTGGACGGCCAAGACGGCATTAGTTGCCGCGTAGCGATAGTGAATCGGATGGCGGAGGGTTGTCTACACCGAACGGCTCACCTGGCTGCGGAGCGGTATATATCATCCCCGACTATGTCAGCGCGGCTGGCGTTGGCGTTGACGGCAACATTGTGCCCCTAGTTGATTCCTCCTCGATCCGTATTGTTGGGCGTAGCCCTTTTGAAAGGAGGAGCTATGGCAGAACATCGTTCGTTTCTGGACTTCAAGGCAATCAAGGGACGCGTCCCTATCGCGGATATTCTCGCCCGATACCAGGTGAGCCTCGTCCGGGTAAACCAAACACAGCTCAAGGGCACGTGTCCGTTGCCGTCACATTCGTCAGGAAGCAAGAACACTTTCTTCGTGAGTGAAGCGAAATCGGTCTGGTATTGCCATTCCGATTCGTGCAAGAAGAACGGCCACCGGGCGGGCGGTAACGTCATCGACTTCGTCGCGCTCATGGAGCAGTGTTCCGTATACGCAGCGGCGAAGCGGATCGATGAGCTGTTCCCCGCAACGAGCGATCGGCCAGTAAGCGGAGCGTCTGATCCAAAGGTTGGCGCGATGAACGCTACGTGCGGAACCGACGATGCGAATCAGGCAGATGCCACCGCCGGCAACCGGCCGCTCGCATTCACGCTGAAGGACGTGAATCCATCGCACCCGATAATCCAAGAACGCGGGATATCGGTCGAGACCGCCAAGCTCTTCGGCGTGGGTTTCTTCCCCGGCAAAGGCAGCATGG
>PLDF01000335.1 GCA_003135055.1 Bryobacterales bacterium
GAGCTCGCCTCCGAATACCACCAACACCACAGCCCAGCCAATTCCGACCAGCGCTTACTCGTCGATACGCTGGTTCACAACGAATGGCGCCTCCGCCGCATGCGCCGCGTCTAAGCCGAGCTCTGGCAGACCGCCCACGACCTCTTCATCGTAAGAAATATAGACACAACCTCGACCTGCACTTCCGGCGACGCCTTCGCCACCGATTCCGCCACCTTCGAGCGCCTCCAACGGGTCGTCAATTCCTGCGAGCGCATCTACCACCGCACCAGCCAAGAGCTGGAACGCCTCCAAGAAGTGGCGCGGGGCCATGCCCTGCGAACCCCGCAACCTGAGCCCGAGCCCGACGCCCCAGCCGCCGAGCCAGCCCTCTCCCCGCAACCCGAACAATCCAAAGTCACTTCCGAGTCCTCAGCTTCGGTCCGGCAAAATCCCCAACCCCACACCTCCGCCGCCCCCCAACCGGTGCCAGCCCCGCCTTCTGGCCCGAACGCCCCCGCAAACCCCGCCGAAACCCAACCATCCGCCAATGATCGCGATCCAAACCCACCGCAAACGGCGTGAAAACTCATGCCATCCCGATCCTCAGGCGCCACATCAACCCAACTTTCCACCCCCGCCCCGCCGTTTGCCGCCTCCCTCGGCCTGCTATGCTCTTTCACGTGATTTCTACTCAACCTTTACCTGGGTTGTAACGTCTAACTAGAGAGACCGAAATCGGAGGGTATTCGTGTGCGCCCGTTAACGGCGGTGATTTGTGCCTTGCTCCTGACTGCCTGCACCCGCCCCAGCCCGCCTGTGGCTCAGGCCGCGGCCCCCACTCCAGCCGACACCCCCGCCGCCGACCGCGAGGTTCGCATCAGCGGAACCATCCAGGCGGTTCGTTCCTCGAAAATCCTGATTCCCGCCATCTACGGAAGCACGGGTGGCGCCTTGACCCTCACCCATCTCATCCCAAACGGCTCCAGCGTCAAGGAAGGCGACCTCATCGCCACCTTCGACCCTACGCAGCAGATGGATGCCGCCCGCGACGCCCAGGCGAAATTCGACGATCTTACCCATCAGGTCGACCAGAAGCGCGCCCAAAACAACGCCGATGCCGCCAAACGCGATTCCGATTTCAAACAGGCCGAAGCCGATCTTGCCAAGGCCCAAATTGAGCTCAAGAAGGGTCCGCTGCTCAGCGAAATCGACCGCCTCAAGAACGAAGAAAAGGCCGGCATCGCCGCCGCCCACGTCGAAAGCCTCAAGAAATCCAACACGCTTCACGATAAAGCCGACGGCGCCGCCCTCCGCATTCTCGAGCTCCAGCGCGACCGTCAGAAGGTGATGCTTGAGCGCACCCAGAACAACATCAATTTGCTCACCATTAAGGCATCCATCGCTGGCATGGTCGCCCACCAGAACGTCTTCCGCGCCAACACCCTGGGCCATCCGCAGGAAGGCGACCAGCTCTACCGCGGCCAGGCGTTGCTCAGCATCTTCGATCCCACGGAGATGGCTGTCGTCTGCTCGGTCGGCGAGCCCGACGGCATGGCGCTCGCGCGCGGCACTCGCGCCACCGTCCGCCTGGACGCCTACCCCGATCTGGTTCTGCCCGCGCATCTCGAGTTTGCCAGCCCCGTGGCATCTTCCGCCCTCGGCAGTCCCATCAAGAACTTCAGCGCGGTCTTCCGTCTCGATAAGAGCGACCCCCATTTACTCCCCGATCTCTCCGCCGCCGTAGTAATAACCGTCGGACAGGCCTCCCGGCCTGTCCCTCCGAAAACCGCCCCAGTGACCCCAGAGCCCACCGCCGCGATCAAGCAACCCGCTGGATCTACCCCCGCCGCAGTCACCCCCGCCGGAGCCGTCCCGCCCGGAGCCGCCAAATGAAAATCCGCTGGAAGAAGATCCGCCCATGGCTCACCTTCCTGCTCTTCCTGCTTCTGGCCGGGGGCGCCGCCGCCGGAGTCTACCGCTACCGCCAGACCCAGACCAGCGTCAATCTCCCCGTCGCGCCCGCGCGGGAAGGCGATTTCTCGGTGATCGTACGCTGCCGCGGAGAGCTCCACGCCCGCCGTTCGGTCGCCATCTACGCGCCCATCGTGCCCGCGCTCCGCATCGCCTGGCTGGCCCCTTCCGGCGAGCCCGTCAAGCTAGACGACACCATCATCAAGTTCGATTCCAGCACCTCGCAACAGCAGCTCATGCAGAAGGAAGCGGCCCTCGGCCAGGCCCAGGCTACTCTCGACCAGTACATCGCGCAAGCCCGCACCACCGCCGAGCAGGATAAGAGCGATCTCGCCGATACCGGTTTCGACGTCGAAAAAGCGCGCCTCGAAGCCTCGAAGACCGAGATCGTCAGTAAAATCCAGGCCGAGGAGGACCAGATCGATCTGGGGATGGCCCAGGAAAAGCGCGTAGTTCAGCAGGCCACCGTTGAGCTGCACCAGGCTTCCGATCGAGCCAAGATCGCCTCCCTCACCCGGCTGCGCGACCAGGCCCAGGCCGACGTAACCCTCACCAAGTCACGCATTGCTCAGATGGAAATCAAGGCCCCTCTCTCCGGCTTCCTGGTCTTCCTGCCCAATTATTCTCAAGGCTTCAACGCCAAGCCGTTCAAGGTCGGCGACACTGTCGGCGCGGGTCAGCCCATCGGCGAAATTCCCGATCTCAGCACGCTCGATCTCGACGCCAAGGTCGAAGAGATAGACCGCGGCCGTATCGCCGTCGGCCAGGCCGCGCAGGTACATGTCGATTCGCTGCCCGAGCTTCCACTGCCCGCCAAAGTCGATCAAATCTCCCTGCTCGCCGAACAGGGCTTCGAGTTCCCGCCCACTCGCAATTTTCACGCGTACGCCGCTCTGGCTCACCCCGATCCGCGCCTCCGGTCGGGTATGAACGGCGGCCTCGACATCGTGGTCGATCGCGTCCCCAAGGCCATCAGCATCCCCGCCAAGGCCATCTTCACGCGCGACGGCAAACCGATCGTATATCTCGCGGATCACGGCCACTACCGCCCCAAGGAAATTCAGGTTCTCGCCCGCAATCCCGATGAAGTAGCCGTCTCTGGCATCCCTCCCGGTTCCATGGTCGCATTAGTCGATCCCGGCAAAAAGGAGAAGCAGTAATGCCCGTCTCGGCATTGGTAGCGCCGGCGGTCTTGCCGCCGGTCTTCTTGGGTGATAAGCAAAACACCGGCGGCACGGCCGGCGTTACCGGAAGCAAGACCACCGGCGCGACTAGCCCGGGGACAAGACGCCTATGAAGAAACCCTCCGCCGCCAAACGCATCCTCGTATTCCTCGCGCTACTGGTGCTCATCGGCGGCATCGCTACTTGGGGAGCCCTGCACATCTCGAAAGCCGCCACCACCGCGGTAGCGCCCAAGGCCGATCTCCCCACCACCCGCGTGAAGCGTGGCCGCGTCACCATCTCCGTCGCCGCTCGCGGCGAGCTTCAGGGCGGCAACTCCGAAACCCTCGTCGCTCCCATGGCCGGGGTCGATACTCTCACCATCACCAAGCTCCGCGAGCCCGGCGAGTTAGTCGCAGCCGGCGACACAGTCGTCGAATTCGACACTACGCAGCAGGATTACAATCTCCGCGAGGCGCAAGCCGACCAGGCCGAAGCCGAGCAGCAGGTCATTCAGGCTCAGGCCACCCGCGATTCCACTCAGGAAGAGACTCAACAGGCTTACCGCCAAACCCAGTCCGATCTCAAGCTCGCCGAGCTGGAAGTGCGCCGCAATCCGCTGCTGCCCGCCATCGTCGCCCGCCAGAACGATCTCGCCGTCGAGGCCGCCAAGAACCGTCTCCATCAAGCCGAGCAGGATCTCATCAACAAGAAGGCCAACGCCGACGCCGGCATCGCCATCCAGGACGCCGCGCTCAACAAGGCCAAGGTCACCGTTACATCCAATCAGAAGATGATCGAAAGCATGACGTTAAAGGCTAAGAGCGGAGGCTACGTCAACATCCTTCCCAATACCTTTAGCGCCGGCATTATTTTCTGGGGTATGCAGTTGCTCCCGTTCCAGCTCGGCGACACCGCCCGCCCCGGCATGGCCGTCGCGCAGATTCCCGATATGAAGAACTGGGAAGTCAGCGCGAATGTCGGAGAGCTCGACCGCGGCCATCTGTCTCAAGGACAGAAGGTCAACGTAACCGTGGTCGCCCTCGCCGGCAAATCCTTCGCCGGTCACGTGAAGAGCATCGGCGGAACTGCCGGCAACCCGTGGGACCGTCATTTCGAAACCCGCATCGCCCTCGACCAGCCCGGCCCCGAGCTGCGCCCCGGCATGACCTCCAATCTGGTGATTACCGTCGAGACTCTCGACAACGTCACTTGGGTTCCGTCGCAAGCTCTCTTCGATAGCGATGGCCGTAACTTCGTCTATCTCGAAACTCCGCACGGCTTCATGCCCCACGATGTTACGCTGGTCCGCCGCAGCGAGAGTCAAGCCGTTCTCAAGGGTATTAACGAAGGCGAGGTTGTGGCTATGTCTAACCCCGACGCGCAGAATAAGTCCGCAACCCAGCAACAAGGCGCCATGAACGCCCTCCAAAAATGATCCTCACTTCGGATTTCGGCCAGGCCTTCGCCAACTTGCGCGCCCAGAAAACCCGCACGCTGCTGACCGCTTTGGGCATCGTGTTCGGCGTCGGCTCGGTAATCGGCATGCTCGCCATCGGCGCCGGCGCGCGCGAAGAGTCTCTCCGCTTTATCGAGCAGCTTGGCGTCCGCAATATTCTGATCGATTCCCGGCCCGCCACCAGCCAGGAGGAGCTTCAACAGCGCCGCCGCTCCTCGCCCGGGCTCTCCGACCGCGACGCCCGCATCCTCCAGGCCAACATCGAAGATCTCGAAATCCAATCCGCCCGGCGCTCCCTGCACCCCGCTCGCGTTCTCCCCAAGCCGTCGCGCGACATACCCGAGCTCTACGGCGTCCGTCCCGCTTACAGCATCATCCACAGCCTGCATCTGGCCGAGGGCAAATTCTTCGACGAGTCCGATGACGCCGCCAGCGCCACCGTCTGCGTGCTCGGCGAAACCGCCAAGGTCAACCTGCTCGGCTACGGCGCCGCTATCGGTAAATTCGTCAAGGTCAACGACACCTGGCTCGAAGTGGTAGGCGTGCTGCATGAGCAGCTCATGGCCGGATCGCAGAATTCCGGCGGCGGCATGCAGGATATCAACAACATCGTCTACATCCCCATCAATACCTTCCAATACCGCTTTTGGGATCAGAGCAGCGGCCTCAAGGACGACCTCGATGGCATCGAGCTCCGGCTCAAGTCCGACGCCGACAGCATCGAGGTGGCCAAAGTCGTCACCGCGGTGCTGAACTCCACCCATCACAACATTCAGGATTTCAGCGTCACCATTCCCGCCGCTCTTCTGGCCCAGCAGAAGCGCACGCAAACCATCTTCACTTACGTCATGGTCGCCATCGCCGCCATTTCGCTCCTCGTCGGCGGAATCGGCATCATGAACATCGTGCTCGCCACGGTTCTCGAGCGTACCCGCGAGATCGGCATCCGCCGCTCCATCGGCGCCCGCCGCCTCGACATCGTGCGCCAGTTCCTCACCGAATCGGTGCTGATTTCCGTCGGCGGCGGCTTGCTCGGCATCGGCTTCGGCTTCTTTCTCGCCTGGCTGATCGCTCAAACCGCCGAGTGGAAAACCATCGTCACCACGGCATCCGTCGTCATCGCTTTCGGCGTCTCCGTAGCCGTCGGCGTCGTCTTCGGAATCTATCCGGCCGTCAAGGCGTCGCAAATCAACCCCATCGACGCGCTACGCTACGAATGATCATGCGCATCGTAGTCCTGGTCGGCTTGCCAGGATCGGGAAAATCCACTTACCTCGAGCGCCTGGGCGTCTCCGGACTCTCATCCGATGCCATTCGCCGCCTGTTGGCCGACGACGAGACCGATCAAACCATCAACCAACGCGTCTTCCAAACCCTTCGCTATCTCTTGCGCCAGCGGATAGCCGCGGGGCGCCCTGTCACTTATATCGACGCCACCAATCTCACCCCGGAAGAGCGTCGCCCGTACATCGCAATTGGCCGACGCTTCGGTTGCGAGGTGGAGGCTCTCTTCTTCGATGTTCCCCTGGACGTCTGCATGGCCCGCAACGCGCAGCGGCAGCGAGTGGTCCCGGAAGAAGCCATGCTCAAGCTGGCCGGCAAGCTCCAGGCGCCCTCGCTCGAGGAAGGTTTCCACCGGATCGTAGCCATCCGCTAACATGCGCCGGAACACATGGCACTTACTCGGTCCGCCAGGCGATGATATATAGATAGGATCATAGATAGGACGAGTTATCGGATCCCGGCTCTTCAGACTCCAGAGCCGCGTACGCTCTATGGGACAGACGCTCTCGTCTGTCAACCCGGCGATCCCAGCGATTGTTCCCCGGATCGGCGAAGCACCCCTTGCCATCGCGGCCCGCACAGATCCGTGCGGACGCTCATTAGCGCACAGGTTCCCAATCCCGAATAGGCCGTCCTCACCCTTGATCCGGCCGGCGCCGCACCTGCAACACCAACACCGCGGACATCAGCGATGCACTGGCAATGAACCACATGCCGCCGGAGAAGGCGCCGGTTCGCGAGCTGAACCATCCGATGAGATACGGTCCGGCGAAGCCTCCCAGGTTGCCGAACGAGTTGATCAATCCGATACTGGCGGCCGCCGCGGTGGAGCCCAGAAAACTGCTGGGGATGGCCCAGATGGGCGGGTTCGCGGCGAGGATTCCGGCCGATCCCACCGCGAGCAGGATCAGCGCGACCGGCACATTGACCGTAGCTACCGCCAGCGTTGCCAGACCGGCCGCCGCGATAAGCCGCGGGACCGACGCATGCCAGCGGCGCTCGCCCGAGCGATCCGAGAGCCAGCCGTTCACCAGCATGGCGGGGACTCCAACCAGCGCGGGAATCGCGGTGAGCAGCGACGATTTCACCACCGACAGGTTGCCGAGGCGCTGAATCATCTTCGGCATCCACAAACTGAGACCGTAAGTTCCGCAAGTGCCGCCGAAATAGGCCAGCGCCAGCAGCAGCACGTCGCGGTGGCGGAGCGCGTCCCATAGCGACATTCGTTTGCCGGTGGATTTGCGCGCCTGCTCGCGTGCCAGTTCCCCCGCCAGCCACTCGCGCTCATCGGTTGCGAGCCACTTTGCATCGCGGGGGCGGTCGGCCAGATAAACCAAGCTCACCACGGCGGCGACCACCGCCGGCGCGCCTTCGAGTATCAGCAGCCATCGCCATCCCGCGAGTCCCAGCCAATTGATTTTCATGAGCCCGGCCGAAAGCGGCGCGGCGATCGCCTGCGATACCGGAATGGCCGCCATGAACATCGCCACGGCTTTGGCGCGATCCTGTGCGCGATACCAGTGACTCAGGTAGCCGATCACGCCAGGGAAGAATCCGGCTTCGGTGACGCCCAGCGCGAAGCGCATCGCGTAGAATTCGGGCGCGCTGTGGATCAGCCCCGTGGCCGACGCCACGAATCCCCAAACCAGCATGGTGGCGGCGATGGCCTTGCGCGCGCTCCATTTTTCGATGAGCACGGCGCCGGGGATGCCAAACAGTCCGTAGCCGGCGAAAAAGATGCCCGATCCGAATCCGAAGACCGCGTCGGAGAAGTGCAGCTCCCCGGTCATTTGCAGCCCCGCAAAGCCGACATTGATGCGGTCGATGTAGGCGACGACGTAGAGCGCGAAAAGGAACGGCATCAGCCTGCGCGTGACGCGCCGGCGAGTGCGTTCGGGAAGATCCGGAGGGAGGGCCGTGGAATTCGCGATGGGGTCAGGATATCACGGGCGGCCCCGGCGACGGGCCGCAGGCGTCACAGGCATCGAAGCGCCACCATGGTTTACGCGCGAAGCTATCTCGCTGCCGTAAGCTGGGCGAACTTATCCAAGTCGATGTTGCCGCCGGAAACGATAGCGACTACTTTGCCCGATCCCGCGCGTCCCGATAATGCGGCCGCGATGGCGCACGCCGAGGCGCCTTCCACAATCACGCGATTGCGTTCAGCCACCAGCTTCATGGCCTGCGCGGCTTCGTCCAAGGTCACCACCAGCGAGCCGTCGAGCAGTTTCCGCGCGTGCTCGAACATGTTGCGAAACACGCTCTTGCTGCCGATGCCATCGACGAACGATGGCCGGTAGTCCACCGTGCACGGCTCGCCGGCTGCGAGCGCGGCGGCCAAAGGCGCGGCGGTTTCCACCTCCGCGGCATAAATGCGCACGCGGGGCGCACGGGCGCGGAGTACGGCGGCAATCCCGCAGGACAAGCCGCCGCCACCCCACGGAATCACCACCGCGTCCATGTCCGGCAGGTCTTCCAGAAGCTCGAGCGCGATGACGCCGTTGCCGGCCATCACGTCCAGGTCGTCGAAGGCGTGGATGAAAGTGGCGTCGATGCCGGGGTACGTGCGTGTCTCGAAAGTGTTCCACCATTCGGCGAATGGGACCTGGATCACGCGGCCGCCCAGCCGTTCCACGGCGCGCATTTTCGTGGCGGGCGCAGTATCGGGCGCGACGATGGTGGCGGGAATCCCCATACGCCGCGCGCAGAATGCGACCCCTTGCGCCATATTGCCGGCCGAAGCGGTCAGCACGCCGCGCTCCAGCCGATCGCGCGGCGTGAGCGCCATTACATTGGCGGCGCCGCGAATTTTGAACGAGCCAATTGGCTGCAGGTTTTCCAGCTTGAGATAGAGCTCCGCCGGCGCCTCCGCATAGGACCCCGTATAACATTCCGTATAACAACGCACCAGGGGCGTGCGTAGCGCCGCGGACGCGATGTTGCGGCGCGCGGCTTCCACTTGTGCGAGCTGTACGGGCATCTCCACATAGTAGCGCCGGCCGGTGGCGCGCCGCCCAATGCCGATCTTCGTCTCGTAAACGTCGTGTCGTAAACGTTGACCGGCAGATTTGCCCTGACGTGGCGCGCACTCATGCGGGCCGCGTTCACAATCGTGTGAACGCGCTTCGGTCCCGCGCCAATACGCGTAGAGATGAGTCTCGAATGTAGAGACAGTCTCGACACGGCACGCAACTGCCATTCTGTGCAACTAACGCCCCGGCTTTACACGAGCGCGAAGACGTAGAGACGCGGCGTCGCCCGCCGACTGCCGCCCGCACCGCTCGAACATCGCCGCCACGTACTGTTTCCCGTTCTTGCCCCGATGGGTAACCGGTATCGTCGTGCCGTTCTAGTCTCAGGGCTCCCCCGCGCGGTGGCCGTCGCGACTTTTGGTACGATCACTTCGACCGGAAACAACGTGCGGCAGATTCGGTTCGCGCTCAAATACAACTTCCGGCCGCCGCGACAACGAAAGGGATACATGCAACTCATCATCGACAAGCTGATCGGGGATTTCGAGCGCGGCGCGCTCAGCCGGCGCCAGCTTGCCGTTTCTCTCGCCGCGTTGGTTACCGGCGCGCAGGCTGCGCCGAGCCGATCGGGAATGCACGCGGTGAGCCTGAACCACGTCACGGTACGGGTCCCGGACGTTCACCGCACGTCGCAGTTCTATCAGGAACTGTTCGGCATGCCGCTGAAACAACATTCGGAGAAGACGCACATTCTGGGAGTAGGGAAGAGTTTCTTCGGAATCGAACAAAAGGACGGTGGCCCCGCTCTCGATCATTACGACTTCGGCATCGCCGGCTTTAACGCAGATCGGGCGGCGGCCAAACTGAAGGCGCGTAATTTGACACTGGAGCCCGGCGGGACGAAGGAATCGTTTAAGTTCCGGGATCCCGACGGATTCCTGGTGCAACTCAACGGACCCGGCTATGTCGGACACGTGGGCAGTTAATTCGCCAAACTTGTCGAATTCCGCCAGGGACGGCAGATGGCCGCATTTTCCGGCCGCCTGGCGCCGCGCCTCCGTTGCTCCGGCTATAAATGGCATAGCCCCACCCGTACCCCGGCGCTCCCAAAGAGTGCCGGCGGGGGCGGCTGGGGCGGCAACCGCGGAAGCGGTTGCCCGCGATGCCGGGCATGCGGTATCCTGGAAACTTAAACGCTCTGTAAGGATTAGATTCAGCAAAGATGGCCAATACAATTTCCGCACTCAAGCGGGTGCGTCAGACCGAACGGCGCACGGAATTCAACCGGAAGAACAAGACTCGCCTTCGTCATACGATTCGCGAGATCCGCCGCATCCTTACCAGTAAGGACGCCAAAGCGGCCGCCGAGATGTTGCCGAAGGCCTATTCGATCATCGACCGTTCGGCTAAGAACGGGATCATTAAGAAGAATACGGCCGCGCGGTATAAGTCGAAGCTGACCGGCCGCGTGAAAGCGCTTTCGGCTTAGCGGGCATTGCAAGACGCGTTCACACGAGTGNNCAGGAGTGCGTGCGCCACGGCGGCGGCGCCCATGGGTCAGGGTTGGGCCCATGGGTCACGGTGCTCCACCCAAGAGTCACGGGTGGCTGGGCGCATGGACCACACGTGGGCTGCACTATTTGGCCGCCATCCGGAGGATGAATTGCTCCATGACGATGCGGTCGTCGGGCCGCGCGTCGCGGAGACCCCGATCTGCTTCGAAGATCGACTTCATGGCGCGCTCCAGTTGCGCCTGGCTGAATTTCGCAGCCGTCTGATAGACCTGATCGGCGCGCGAACTCCACATCGGTACGCCCATTTTCGTGAAGTGCGATTGCACCTGCGATCCGTTCTTGAGTCCCGCTTCGCGCGTCACCAGGGCCATGCGGAACTGCGTGGAGAGGAACGCGAGCGCCAGCGGCAGGTATTCGCCGTCGCGCGTGAGCGTATCGAGAATCTCCAGGGCGCGAATGCGGTCGCGGCGCGCCACGGCGTTCACCAGCGCGAAGATGGTGGTGGCGCGCGCGTCGGGAACCAGGGTACCGATATCCTCGGCGGTCACGGTACGATTTCCCGCAAACAGCGATAGCTTTTCTATTTCCACGGCGATGCGGGCTATGTCCGCGCCCAGCGCCTCCACCAGCAGATCGAGCGCCGCATCGTCCAGGCGGAATCCGGCGCGGCCGGCCAGCGCTTCGGTCTCTTTTCGCGCTTCATGGCTGGCGTAACGGCGCAGCTCGATCACGTCGGGGATAGCGCCGTAGAACTTGCGCACACGGTCCTGTTTGCGCTTATCTTCACCCTCAAAATCGAAACGACTGGCCTCGAAAACCAGCGCGACAGAAGGCGTGGGGTCCTTCATATAAGCGCCGAGCGGAGCCGAATCGCCGGCGGGGCCATCGCCTTCGTCATCGTCGCTGGACACCTTCCCTCGGGGCAGCGCGGCTTCCGCGTTGACGATCCAGATGAGGCGCTCGGAGGCGAACAGCGAGAGCGACCGCGCATCGTCGAGGACTTCGGCCAGCGTCAACTCCAACAAATCGTGCTGGGTGACGGAGCCCTCGGGGAAAGCGGCCGTAAGCGCCTCTTTCAAGCGGCGGCGGTCGTAGGCTTCGGGGCCGAGTAACAGCACCGCGGGCGGCGGGGCGCCCTTCTTCACGCGTGCCATCAGTTGGGGCGCGGTCACTTAGAAGTTCTCCAGAATGGCGGTAACCACGCTGCGCGCGGCGTCGCGGGCGACGCGCTCGATGGCCGTGCCGCTCTCGTCGAAGTAGGTTTGCGGGTCGGTGGAGATTTCGTAGCGCTCGCGGAATTCAAGCGAAGGCCGCGAGAACAGGACCTTGCCGGTGAGGCGGTCGGTGAGGGTGACTTGAATGGTGACGACTATCTCGGCGCCGGTGGCGCGGCCGGTGGCGGGATCTGAAATGACCTGGAAGACGACGAAGTTCGCCAACGATCCTTTCAGAACTGCATCGGCCTGGCTGGGGTCGGCCACAATATTGTACTTGGTGCGGCTGATGAACTCCTGGGTGATATTCGTAGGCAGCAGCCGCGCCAGGTTGTAGCGCGGAGTGACGTTGGCAAACGGGAGGATGGCGATGGTCTTGATGTTCTTGGGCATCAAATCGGCCTTCCCGGCGACGTGATAGCCGCAGCCGGAGGCGAGTGCGACGGCGATGCAAAGAAGCTTTTTCATACTGGCGAGCCTGGCTGAATTGAGTGACAGCGGCGGCTGGCAACTGCCGCGCAGGTTGGCAACCAAGGCGGAAGGCCGGGTTTGAGCGGCAAAGCCGGGCAAGCTAAAGCATGCGCTACCAAACGCCTCGGAAGCGGCGGTTGGCAACCGGTTGGCAACCGCCGCGCAGGTTGGCAACTACTTTGGATCCCGGTGATTATTCCGCACAAATTGTGGCGCAGCCAATCCTGGCGACCGCCGGCTTTCGGCCGACGCTGGCCGGGTGCGAGGACTCGCGCATGGCCCGAAAGAGCCGCCTGAAAGGCGGCTGCAGGCAAGATTGCCTGCCCCACAAGAAGTTTATTCATACAAGCTGCCTTGCTACCATGACGGCATTTTCCGCCGCCAGCCGCAGATTATCGGCCGTGAGCCAGAACCAGCAAGCTTCGGGCTGGTTGCGGTCGGGCGCGATGGCGCCGATGGAGATGCCGTTCTGACCGGCCTGCCCCACATTATTTGGCGGATCGAGCTCGCCCGTGCGCACATCGACGGCCGGAATGGCCAGTCCGTTCTCCAGCGCCTCCACGCCGGGGTTCTCTTCGAATTCCACCCACGCGGAAAAACTGTAGCCGTGAAAGACGGGCGCTTGAATCAGGCGTAGCGAAGGCATGGGCGCGCCTTCTCCATCGCCCGGCAGGCCGAGCAGCGTGGCCAGATGGCGCTCGATGCGCAACTCGGATTCATCGAGCGCGATGGGAGCTTCCTGGCCGTACTTGGCGAGCATGGTGAAACCGATCTGCGCGTCGAAAACAGCTTGCGGCAGGCTCTTGAACGATAACAGGCTGACGGTCTGGTTCTGCAGCTCTTCGACGCCCTTCACGCCGTGCTCGCTGGCGGGCGCAAAGATCTGAATCACCGAGCGGCGGATGGGGTCGTGAAACTGCAAGCGGCGCAGAAACATCGCCAGCGCGATGGCGGCGGGATGGGCGATGACGTGAACCGCGGCATCTTCCGGGGCACGTTGCAGGGCACTTTCGGGGAGCCCGTCTTCGGGTTCCGCCATTTCGAATTCGACCATTCCGATTTCCATCATTCCGATTTCGGCCATTCCAAATTCAACCATGGGAGCGCGTAAGCGCGCGTCGGGGCGCTCTTCGGCGGCGTAGGTCAAATCGACGATGGCGAAATCGGGCGCATCGCCGGCGAGCTCGAGCGCCTTGCGGCTGGATTCCGCGGACCCCGCCAGCAACACTGCACGCGCTCTCGATAGAGTGTCCTGGTCCAGTTCCTCGACGACCGCAGGTTCGTCGCCGAGCCGGGTGAGCGTGCCGGATTTTTCTTCGTCGGCGGCGATGAGGCGCAGGTGGAGCCGCGGGTCGGCGGTGGCGGCGAGATCGCGAATCTCGCGCCCGAGAAGCGACTCACTGCCGACTAAGGCGATAGGGGAACTAGGCCGCATATCGCACCGGCTTTTGGTGGGAAGGCGCCCCTATGGGTAGGCAGCGGCGCCGGGCGGGGAGGCGTCCGGTGGCGGAAATGGAATTTCCGCGGGCGAAAAGCCGGCTGAAAGCCGGCTGCAGCCAGGATTGGCTGCCCCACATAGCGGCAGGGAGATTAGCAGGAGTCAGCGGGCGGCCGGGCCCATTGGGCGCCCCCAATCGGCCGGAGGTTGGCAACCTGCCGGCATGGCCCTGCGGGCCACCAAAGGCGATGAAAACCTCGCCCGGGCACACGTCTCCCTCTGGTATATGGATGCAGCCGACTGCGAGCATGTCGCGCAGTTGGGAATAGCCGAGGGCGAGGTTTTCGACCGTGCCCCACAAAAGGAATGGAGAGTGGTAGAGAGGGTTAACCAACCTGGTGCTCCGGAGCGGAAGGAGGGTGGGCATGGCGCAGCCGTCTGCGGATGGCGCCGCCAATGCGAATCGCGATGCCGCTGCCCACGTATGCGATGGACATGGCGAGTAGAATGAGCTGCGAGTAGTTCCACATGCCGTAGATGAACGCTCCGAGAACGATGAGGATGAGCGGCGTATAGGGCTTGCTGAGATTGATGCCCTTAAAGCTGTAGTAGCGCCAGGTGCTGACCATGAGGAAGCCGAGCAGCAGCAGCAGCGCAATCCACAAAACCGCATAAGGCCACCAGGTGATGGGCTCGGCGTTGGACGCGAACACCACCGAGGCGACCATGCCGGCGGCGGCGGGGATGGGGAGACCCACGAAATACTTGCGGTCGGGGCGGCCGGGATTCTTGGGAATCGGGTTCTTCTGCACGTTGAATCGCGCCAGGCGAACGGCGCCGCACAACAGAAACAGGAACGAAATGAAATAGCCTGCGTTGTGGATTTGACCGCGAATGGTGTCGCTCAGCGGCCCAACGAACTGCACGCCCCACGCGAAGGCCAGCACGGCCGGGGCCAGGCCGAAACTGATCACGTCGGCCAGGGAATCCATCTCGCGCCCGAAATCGCTGGTGGTATTGGTCATGCGCGCGATACGGCCGTCGAGGCCGTCCAGGAAGACCGCGGCGCCGATGGCCTTGGCCGCCACGGCGAAATTTTCCGATGCGGCGGGGTCGCCCGTCGAGGCCAGCATGGCGCCGTGAAAGGCGCGCAGAATGGCCAGGAATCCCAGAAAGATGTTGCCGGCGGTGAACAGCGTGGGCAGCGCATAAGCGGCGCGGCGCGGGCGGCGCTCGGGAGAGTGCGGATCGACCAGACGGTCTTTAAGATCCATGGGGTTCTCCGGCGGGTTTTCCGGTGCGAGGATCTGCGGGGCGGAGATTCTCCGCCGGCTGGCGCGCGGTTTCGATTGCGGATTGGCAAGCTAAAGCATGCCCCACCTCGGAAGCAGGTGTTGCCTGGGAAGCGGAAGCAGGTGTTGTCTGGGTAGATACCTGGCGGCGCGCGATTACGCTGGAACCCCCGGAGACGCGCATGCCGGGTTGCACGGCGATCTCCCATTCGGGGCCGAGCAGCACGTCCACGCGCGAGCCGAATTTGATCAGGCCGACGCGCTCGCCGGCATCCACGCGGTCGCCCGGCTTCTTGTGGAACACGATGCGGCGCGCAATCAAGCCGGCGATTTGTTTGAAAACCACGGTTGTTCCTTCCCCTTGCACGGTGACTACGTTCTGCTCGTTCTGATCGGAGCAGACCTCACGGCTGGCGACGTGGAACTTACCTTCCCGATACTGAACTTCGGCGATGGTCCCCGCGATGGGCGTGCGGTTCACGTGGACGTTGAACACATTGAGAAAGATGCTGACGCGCGTGAGGGACGGGCCCTCGGCTTTGACGGCGACCACCTTTCCATCGGCGGGCGATACGGCCACGGGGCCCGCGGGGATGGCGCGATCGGGGTCGCGAAAAAAGTAGAGGCAGAAGGCCGCGAGGAGCCAGAGCGGCGCGGCGAACCACGGGCTGACGATCCAGGCGACCAGCGCGCCCGCGCCGGAGAGGGCTAGCGCGTAGTAGATACCGTCGATTACGATCACTGAATTACCATTTTCCCACAGAGCACGGCTGAACACTCTCTGACGATCGAGGCTCGGTTGGCGTGGTGGCGCCGGCATAGCTCTGTTGGCGTGGCGCGGTTGGCGTGGGCTCTGGTAGCGCGGCGGCGCCGGCGTGGCGCGGTGGCGTGGTTCTGGTGGTATGGCTCGGCTGGCGTGGGCTCTGGTAGCGTGGCGACGCCGGCATGGCTCTGTTGGTGCGGCGGCGCGGTATTGCTTATCGTGTCTCGTTGGGTGACAGGGGGAACGTCTCCGCCGGTTGCAACCGACGCGACCGGGGAGCGAAGGGCGCCGGCCGAAGGCTGATGGGCAAGCTTGGGCAAGCTAAGACATGCACTGCCAAGCGCTTCGGAGTCAGCGGCTGGCTGGGGCGGCGGCGGTTGGCAACTGTCGGGTTGGGTTGGTGGGGCAGGCGAGGGCGCGGGCACGGGTATGACGGGTTCGGGGTGTTCGGAAATGGGACTAGGGTCGTTTGGTAAATCGACTGTGCGCAGCATAATGAGGGTGCGGAGGGCGCGCTGATACATCAGGTGAAGGCGGGTTTCGTAGCGGTGCAACAGGGATAGGGATGGCGAGGCGGCAAGGGTGTCAAAGGCTACGACCATTTGGTCCATCATCCCGGCGTCGGGCTGGAGGGCCATCTGCTTATTGAACATGCCGGTTTCGAGCGACCAGGCGCGGCGCTGGCGCCAGTAAGCGGCGCACATTTCCTCGATCATGCCGAACTCGACTTCGCCGGCGGGGCGGAAGCGGTCGACGTGCTGCTGGAGGAGAATCAGGAAGTTCTCGCGCGATTCGCCCTCCACAACGATACATTTGGCGCACAGGCCGTGACGGATGGCGTTGAGCGAGGAATTGCGCTTCCCGGCTGGAGTGGACGGCCCTTTAGAGCGGGCACCGTTCGATTTCGACGATTGAACTCTTCTAAGTGAAGACATAAGTGTTTTGTCAATACTAAGTTACACCGCGGGAAGTGGCAATCGGAGTAAGTTGAGGCGTAAGTTGTTGTGTCTGCGGGTTTGAAATATTTTGTAATTTCGGTGATCGGGTTTGGCGGCGAAAACGCTGGCGGGTGGCAATGGGAGAAGATACATGAGTGCGCGGATAGCGAGGCTGTTCAGGTGAAAGCAGTTAAGCGTGGCTCGACGCGGTTAAATCGGGGACTTCGGGGCTGCCTATTTGACGCCGAGACGCGGAGGCGCAGAGTCCGGCGCGGTGGTGAGCCAGGATTAGAGCGGAAGCGGGGCTGAGAAGGGGAGAGAGATGCGGCTTCACCGGCGGGGCACAGAGGAAGCGGAGACTGCCGAGAAAACAACTGCGACTACGTCCTATTATTCCAACCAGACGACGAGCCGCGACGAGGCGGGCGTCTATCGAACCAGCTATGTGGATGGTCTCGGCCGGCTTATCCAGGTAGCTGAAACGGGGATTGGCGCAAGCACCTCGTACCAATACGATGCCCTGGATGATCTGACCACCGTCACCCCGGCGAGCGGCACTGGGAGAAGCTTCGGCTACAGTTCGCTGAAGCGCCTTACCAGCGCCACGAATCCTGAGACCGGCCCTACGACGCCGGTTACGTATACCTACGACCGGAACGGCAACCTGCAGACGCGGACCGCAGGCGGCGTGACAACCACTTACGGGTACGACGAACTGGACGAGCTCACGGGCAGGACTTACAGCGACTCGACGCCTGCCGCAACCTATACGTACAACAAGGGCTGACGCACCTCGGCGTTTGCGGGCAGCACGACTTATTCGTACAACACTTTCGACGGCCTGGGCCGCGCCACCGCGGCGACGCAGACCACGTCCGGGACGCCATACGCGTTCGGGTACAGCTATAATCTGATCGACGGGATTACTTCGATGACGATGCCTTCCGGCACGTTGGTGACCACCACGTACGACAGCCTCGGCCGCCCGAACACGCTGAGCGGCAAGGTGGGGACGAATACGACGGCCTACGTGACATCGGTCAGCTATGCGCCACACGGGGCGGCGCAGCAGATCGCGCTGGGAAATGGACTCACCGAGCAGACTTGCTTCAACAACATGCTACAGCCGTTTGTGATCCGGCAGCGGCGCGCGAGCGCGACAAGCTGCGTGACCGGAATCGCAGCCGATGGCAACGACGTGGGCTATTTCTCCTTCACGTTCCCCGCCGGGAACAATGGCAATGTGTCTGGGCAGACGATTCAGTATGGGGCCAGCGGGTCTTACGGCTCGAAGGCGTTCCAGCAGACCTACGTCTACGACGGCGTGAACCGGCTCTCGAGCGTGAATGAGACCGGGAGTGGCACACCGTGGTCGCAGGTGTTCGGGTACGATCCGGTGGGGAACCGGTGGCTGAGCGGGGGCACGGCGATTGACGTTGCGACGACGCCGACTACGAACGTTTTCAATGCGAATAACCAGATCAACGCTACGGGCTATGATGCCAAGGGGAACCAGACGCAGTCTGGAGGGTTCGTCTTTCAATACGATGCCGAGAACCGTCTGATCTCGACTAATATGTTGGGGACGATATACGGCTACGACGCGGACGGGCGGCGAGTGACGAAGACGTCGAGCGGGGTGACGACGACTTACGTGTACGATGTGACGGGGCAGTTGGCGGCGCAATACGCGACGGGCGGCACGGGTACGCCGCCGTGTCTTGCGACCTGTTACTTGATGACGGACCACTTGGGGAGCACGCGGATGCAGACGGACAGTGGCGGGAGCCAGTTGACGCTGTACGACTATGCGCCGTTCGGAGAGGANNGTGCGGGGTGGGCAAGGTTTACGAGCCCGGACAGCCCTCTCGCCGACCAGGATCCGAGCGACCCGCAGAGTTGGAATCTCTATAGCTACGTCATAAGCAACCCGATGGCGAATATTGACCCAACGGGTCAGGATTGCGTTTACGCAAATGATTTTAGTTCTAGCGGAACAGTGGGGCTTCAGCGGGGGAACTGCACTCAGAAGGGAGGCGTGTACTATGAGGGAACCATCGACGAGAAGTCATTTACGTTCAATTCCGCTAACGGCCAGCTAGGTTTCAGCTATAAAACTGGAGACGCGTTCGGGTCAGTCGTTATTGGGGGGCTTAGCGCGCCTCCGAGCGATCCGCTTCCTCCCGGTGTCGGCGCTATGCTGCACGAGGCTGGGGCTCGTGCCTCCCGTGATACGAGTACCTTCATGATTTCGTCGGCTGCCTTCGCGACGGCGCTGGTCAGCACGTACGCTGGCCCGGCTCCACTTGCAGGCTATGCCGCCTTGGGAGAGACTGGAGCAGTTGGTCCGGGCGTCGGCCTTCTGAAGCTCGCTCAGAGGTATGGCTTGAATTTGAGCTCGGCTAAGTCTCGCCAAATTCTGGAAAGCCTCGATATGTCGGTGGAGGAATTCATCGGGAAGTATAAGCTTGGAAGCATAAAGCAGGCGCCGGGATGGAGATTCGACGGCATGTCCGTTCGGGAAGCACTCGACGCGGGCGCCAGAAAGCTCTTAACCGATGGCCGATTCGACAAGAGCAGGTAGGACGCAACCGACGACCCTTTTGGATGGCGGCTTGGAGAGGCAATAACCATGTGTCAGAGGGTGGAGATTCAAATTTCGGGGCTCGTAAAGGACCAGGGCCTTCTAGGGGCGGTTGCAAGACTGGGCGATAAGTGGGGCGGGGCGGCCTTCGACATTGTGGACCACTGGGAAGCCAACCTTAATGGCATAGGTCTTGCTAGGCGCGACGATCACTCTGTTTTGGTCTATGTTGATAATTTTGGGAGCTTAGGGGACACGTACTGTGTCGAACTGGAAGGTCCGCCCGATCCTAGCGGAGATCTGCCATACAGTTCAATTGCAAGATATGACTCCGTCTCGTTCGAAGAGTTGAGCCACCTGGTGGGGCAGCATTTGGGGTTGGTTGATCCAAGGCCGAACGGCCGATGATAAACGTAAGGATTTTCCTATGCTGGGCACTTGGCCGTGCGACTACGACGACGCAAACCACGTCCGGCACGCCATACGCCTTCGGCTACAGCTATAATCTGATCGACGAGATTATCTCGATGACCATGCCCCCCGGCACGGCGGTGACAAACGGTTACGACAGCCTCGGCCGCTCCAGCTCGTTGAGCGGCAAATTTGGGACGACCGCCACGAACTTCGGGACCACCTCGGTATCCTACGCGTCGCACGGAGCGCCGCAGCAGATCGTCTTGGGCAACACGCTCACCGAGCAGACCTGCTTCAATAACATGCAGCAGCCGTTTGTGGTCCGGCAGCGGCGCGCGAGCGCGACAAGCTGCGTGACCGGAATCGCAGCCGATGGCTACGACGTGGGCTATTTCTCCTTCACGTTCCCCGCCGGTAACAACGGCAACGTGGCGGGGCAGACGATTCAGTATGGGGCCAGCGGGTCTTATAGCGCCAAGACATTTCTGCAGAGCTATGTCTACGATGGCGTGAATCGCTTGTCGAGCGTGACGGAGACCGGGAGTGGCCCGGCTTGGTCGCAATCGTTCGGGTACGATCCGGTGGGAAACCGGTGGCTGAGCGGGGGCACGGCGATCGACGTTGCGACGACGCCGACTACGAACGTCTTCAATGCGAATAACCAGATCAACGCTACCAGTTATGACGCCAAGGGGAACCAGACGCAGTCTGGAGGGTTCGTCTTTCAATACGACGCCGTGAGCCGGCTGATCTCGACTAATATGTTGGGGACGACATACGGCTATGACGCGGATGGGCGGCGGGTGACGAAGACGTCGAGCGGGGTGACGACGGCGTACGTGTACGATGTGACGGGGCAGTTGGCGGCGCAATACACGACGGGCGGGACGGGTACGCCGCCGTGCGCTGCGACGTGTTACTTGATGGCGGACCACCTGGGAGCACGCGGATGCAGACGGACAGTGGCGGGAACCAGTTGACACTTTACGACTATGCGCCGTTCGGAGAGGAACTGGCGGGGCTGGACGGGCGGGATGCGGCTCAGCACAATGCTTTAGTTAGCTTGCCCCGGTTTTCGCTACTATAGATCTATGGCGAAAAGGATCATGGTTGCGGTAGTCGGCGCGGGGATTGGCTCGCTTGCCGGGCTGCTGGTCTCGTTCCTGGGCGCCGGAAACCCCGCCCTGATCGTCGGAGCCATCGTTGGCGCCGCGATTCCGCTCCTGGTGCTAGGCTCGCCCGGACACTGACGCCGTGGCGCGCCCACGGCCTGCCCATGGTCTGCGCCCTTCGACGCCCGGCGTAGAATGTAGGCAGCCTTGAACAACTACCTCCTCATCGTTTTCGATAGCTGCCGCTACGATTCATTTCTGGCCGCCCGACCAAAAACCCTCCGCAAGCTAGGCCGCATCGAACGGCGATGGTCCTACGCATCCTGGACCGCGCCGTCGCATTACAACCTCTTGATGGGCTTAATGCCGCACTCCAGCCCCAAACGCACCTACGCCTCCGAATACTATAAGACCGATTTTCTCAAGTTCAACGAACGCCTTGGCGGCGGCGGAATCGCGTTCGAATCCATGGCTCCGGCGCTGTATCTGCCGCCATTCCTCAAGCGCCTCGGATACAAAACGCACGCGCGCGTCTCGCTGCCGGTGCTGAACCCGCACACCATTTTGAACCATGGGTTCGATAGCTACAAGCTGATGCCGAAGCACAACGATTTCCGCGCGATGCTGCGCGAAGTGCAGTTCGCAGAGGACGCTCCGTCGTTCTATCTGCTCAACGCCGGCGAGACTCATTACCCCTACGCGCTGGCGGACGAGCCGGCCGATTCCTGGCCCAAACTGAGCGGCGTTCACGGCGTCTTCAAGCACCTGGACGCGCACGCGCCCGGCGGAAAAACGCGCCCCACGCCGATGAACGCGCGCAAACTCGCCGAGCTGCGCCAGCGGCAAGTGGATGCGGTGCGATTCCTGGACGGCGCCATGGAGGAGCTCTTCGACCTGGTTCCGGCGAACACTTACATCACGGTCACCTCCGATCACGGCGAGCTATTCGGCGAGGATGGCTACTTCGGCCACGGCCCCATCCAGCATCCGAAGGTCCTCGAGACGCCGTTCGTGGAGGGGAAGATCCGATGATCGCTCCAATTACGCCGATCGGGCCCATCGCCTATATCGGGCCGGGGGCGGGCTTCGCTCTCGGCGGGTCTCTGCTCACGCTGCTGCTGGCGGTACTCGCCAACGTTGTCTCCATTCTGGCGTGGCCGTTTCGGGCGGTGTGGGGCGCAATTCGTCACGGCCGCGCGCTGCGGCGCGCCAAAATCCGCAAGCTGATCTTCATCGGCTTCGATGGGCTCGACCCGCGGCTTACCGAGCGCTGGATGGCCGAAGGCAAATTGCCCAATCTGGCGCGGCTGCGCGAAACCGGCGGCTACGGGCGTTTGCGGACCACGTATCCGGCGCTATCGCCCGTGGCATGGTCCACGTTCGCCACCGGCGTGAACCCGGGAAAGCACAACATTTTCGATTTTCTGAACCGCGGCGTCAAGAGCTACATGCCTGAGCTTTCCATGGCGAAAGTGACGGCGCCGGCGCGGAAATGGCGGCGACCCACGGTGGAATCGAGGCGGCGCAGCGAATCGTTTTGGACCATTCTGGGGCGGCATCAAATCCAATCGACCATTCTGCGCGTGCCCGTCACGTTCCCCGCCGAGAAGTTCAACGGCCGCATGATCTCCGCCATGAGCACGCCCGATCTGAAGGGAACGCAAGGCTCGTTTTCGCTCTTTACTACCTCGAGTACAGCCTCGAGTACGGCCTCGAGTACGGCCGGCTCGGGCGGCAGCGGCAAAATGGAAGGCGGTTTTACCTGTCCGCTCGAACGGCGGGCGGACGGGCTCCAGGGATGGCTCGAAGGTCCGGCGGGATTGAAGACGCCGCTCTGCATTCGCGATTCCGCTCTCAATATTCAGAACCAAAAGTTCGCGCTTCGCCCCCACGAATTCACGCCGTGGATCAAAGTGCGCTTCGGCCCGGCAAGGGGCATCGTCCGCTTCCTGGTAACCGGGACCGGGCCCGAGTTCACCATGTACGCGTCGCCGGTGCAGATGGACCCGGAAAGTCCGGCGCTGCCGATCAGCCATCCGGCCGCGTATTCGGTTTATCTGGCAAAGCTCTTTGGCTCGTTCGCCACGCTGGGCATGGCGGAAGATACCTGGGCGCTGAACGAAGGCGTGCTGGGCGAGCGCGATTTTCTGAGCCAGGCCTACTCCGTCTTCGAAGAGCGCAGAACCATGTTCGCGGATGCGCTGGCCAAGACTCGCCGCGGCGTGGCCGGCTGCGTTTTCGACACCAGCGACCGCGTGCAGCACATGTTCTTCCGCGAGATGAGCGAAGCCCGCGGAGAGTTCGGCGGCGCCATCGAAGAGATGTACCGGCGCATGGACGCCGTGGTGGGCGAGACGCTGCGACACGTGGATTCCCGCACGCTGCTGCTGGTGCTATCGGACCACGGCTTCCGCGCCTTCAACCGCGGCGTGAACCTGAACGCGTGGCTGCGCGAGCACGGCTATCTGAATTTAGCGGGGCCGGCGCTTCCGCCTGCCAACCCCGGCGCGGAGGCCGGTGGAGATTACTTCGAAGGCGTCGATTGGAAATCGACCCGCGCTTATGCGCTCGGCCTGGGCGGCCTGTATTTGAACCTGCGTGGAAGAGAGCCGGAAGGAATCGTCGAGCCGGGCGGCGAGGCGCGCCAGTTGAAAGCCGAGCTGATCCGCAAGCTGACCGGCCTGAAAGACGGCCCGGCAGACAACGACAAGAGCGCCGTCGCTATCGCCAACATGTACGATGCCGATGCCATCTACGCCGGCCCATACCTGGACCGTGCGCCGGACCTGATCGCCGGCTTCAGCGATGGCTACCGCACCGCGTGGGGCGCGGCTCTGGGACGCGTGCGCGGCCCGGTTTTCGAAAACAACGACCACGCCTGGAGCGGCGATCATTGCGTCGACCCGCCGCTGGTTCCGGGCGTGCTTTTCGCCAACCGCAAGATCGACGCGAAGAATCCGGGCCTGGAAGATCTCGCGCCCACGATTCTCCAAATGTTCGGAGTGGACCCGCCCGCATGGATGGAAGGCAAACCCGTATTCCAATCCTAGCCGGTGTGTGTAGCAAGCCGTGGCGCACGCACTCCTGCGTGCCGCGTTCACACTCTTGTGAACGCCTTCCTTGTGGGGCAGCCAATCCTGGCTGCAGCCGGCTTTCAGCCGGCTCTCTCCACCCGCACACCCGCGAGTTTCCGTCGCCAGAGACGTTCCTGGCAGCTTGCCCTACGCCAGGGGTCGCCCCCCGCGAGTGTAGGCGCTACTCGTGTCTCAAACTTGCTGTGATCTTCACCCTAGCCTTCCTCCTCGCCGCCTGCGGCGCGCGCCACATTGCGAACTACCCCGCCCTCATCGTGCTCGGCATCGACGGCATGGACCCCGGCTTTTTGGAAGCTCACTGGGCCGATCTGCCGAACCTCGACCGGCTCCGTCACGACGGCGAATTCCAGCGCCTCGCAACCACCATGCCGCCGCAAAGCCCCGTGGCGTGGTCGACCTTCATCACCGGAACCGATCCCACGCAGCACGGCATCTACGATTTCGTGAGCCGCAATCCGCGCACGCTGCTGCCGTTTTCCTCGCTGGGCGAAACCGAACCGGCGGCCGGCATATCGATTGGCAGCTACCGCATTCCGCTGGGTTCTCCCAAGGTTCATACGTTCCGCCGCGGCGCGGCATTCTGGGAAACGCTGAAGCAGCGCGGCATTCCGGTGACTCTGGTCAAGGTTCCGATGGATTATCCGCCCGAGGCCGATGCCGGCGCCGCGCTCTCCGGCTTGGGCGTGCCCGACATGCAAGGGACATTCGGCACGTTCACCTTCTTCACCGACGACCCGTCCGTCACAGGCGACGCGTCTTTGATGGAATCCGCGCGCGCAGTGTCCGGCGGGCGCATCGTGCCGGTTCGCGTGGAGAATCGTCGCGCCGTGCTGCGAGTCTCCGGCCCCGCCAATCCATTCCGCAGCGACGCCCGCCAAACCGCGGTGGGGATGACGGTGGATATCGACCCCGCGCAACCGGTGGCGCGGTTCACCCTGGGCAACCCCGCGAGCGGCACTGCGAGCCCCGGCACGAGCGCCTCCGCCAGCGCCACGGCCTTCATTCTGCGCGAAGGCGAGTGGTCGGATTGGGTGCAAGCGGAGTTCCCGCTGATCGCCGGGATGCCCTCCGCGCGCGGCATGTTTCGCGTCTACGCCCAGCAGCTCGCCGGCGGATTCCGCGTCTATGTCTCGCCGGTCAATATCGATCCTTCTTCGCCCGAAGCGAAGATCTCCGCGCCGAGTACGTATAGCGCCAGTCTGGCTCGCAGCGCGGGGCTCTACTACACGCAGGGAATTCCCGAAGACACATCGGCGCTGCGCCAGCATGTCTTCCGCCGCGCCGAGTACCTGGCGCAGAGCCGCATCGCATCGCATGAGCAGCTTGCGCTCTTGAAGCAATCCGTGACAGACTTCCGCGGCGGCTTCCTGTTCTTTCATTTCTTCGGCGTCGATCAGGATTCGCACATGCTATGGCGCAAATTCGACGCGGACTTGCTGGAGACTTACCGGATGGTGGACGACGCCATCGGCTGGGTGCGCGGGCACAGCGGAAACGCGACGCTGGTGGTGATGTCCGATCATGGTTTTTCCACCTTCAACCGCGCCGTGAATCTGAACACATGGCTGCTCAGCCAGGGTTATCTCAAGCTTCGAAGGCCTATCTCCGAAGACGCGCACGATCTGTTGGCAAACGCCGATTGGTCCCGCACCCAAGCCTACGCCATGGGCCTGAACTCTCTCTATCTCACAAGTGGGACCGGCCCGCCGGCCGGTCCACGCGCCGAAGGCGCGACCCGCGACTCGAATCGCAACGCCCCGGATCAAGCCGCCGCCGTTCTGACCGAAATCGCCGCCAGGCTGAAAGCCTTCCGCGACCCCGACACCGGCGCTCCCGTAGTGACCAGCGTTTGGGAGCCACACTCCCGCTCCGCATACGCGCCGGACCTGATCGCCGGCTATGCGCCCGGGTACCGCTGTTCGTGGGATGCCGCGCTAGGTGGAATTTCGCGAGCCATCGTCGAGGATAATCAAGACGAGTGGATCGGCGATCATTGCATCGACCCGCAATTCGTACCGGGCGTGCTATTGGTCGACCGTAAGAGCGGCCTCGCGAACGCGGCGCTGCAAGATCTGCCGGCGTGGATTCTCGCGCGGTTCGGAGCGCATCGATAATGTTCCAACCCTCCGTCAAATTCGACAAAGCTCTCTGGCAACGCATTCAAAGCTGCGCCGCGGCCGCCGGCTACTCGTCGCCCGGCGAGTTTGTCCGCGACGTCCTGGAACGGGAGTTGGCGCGCCTCGAAGGCGCCGGCTCGAAAGAGGACATCATCCGGAAACTGAAGGGACTCGGTTATCTGGAGTGATCTCCGGCTTCTTTCGCGCTGCCCTCGAACCGCTTGCCGGCCGGCCCGCTATTCTGGCCGAGATGATCTGGGGCGTACTCGCCGGCATGCTGCTATTCCTCGTGTTCCGGAGATTCGCTAACATCGCTGCGGTGCGCACATGGAAGCGCAAGCGGAGCGCCTACGTGCTGAGTCTCTATCTCTTCGGCGACGACCCGGCGCTCTCTCTGGGCAGCCTGGGACAAATAGCCAAAGCCAACGCCGCTCTGCTGCTGTATGCGCTGCCGCCGCTGCTGATTGCCGCTCCGTTCGTCGCGGCGATCGCCGTAAATCTGAATGAATTCTTCACGCCAACGCCGCTGGCCCATGGGGGCGCCGCGGTCCTCACGGTCCAGTTGAGCTCGTTGCCCGTCTCGTTTCAGGCGCCGCAGCCGTGCGAGGTCTCACTCGAAGCCCCCGCCTGGCTTCACGTCGATTTGCCGCCCGTGCACATTCCAGCCGCGAGTGAGATCAGTTGGCGCATCCGCGCGACGTCGCCTAGTCGCGGCTTCGTAGAAATCGCGTGTAACGGCGAGCGCGTCACTAAAGAGATCGACGCCCGCGCATCGCCGCGTTACTTCGCGAAACTGCGCGCGCGCGATCTGGCCTCATCGCTGCTCCATCCAGGCGAAAGCCGCTTGCCCAGCGGACCCATTGAGAGCATCGCGCTCTCCGAATCGCTTAGCGAGCCGTGGGCTCTCTGGTTTGCCTGCATCGCGTCACTGACCGCGTGGCTGCTGTGGGGCGGCCAATCC
>PLDF01000476.1 GCA_003135055.1 Bryobacterales bacterium
GGTATTGTGAGCGTGGGTGTCTCCATCCTCACATTCACTGCGTCGTGCCGGCAGGAGGACTCGCGCCCGACGGATCTCGCTGGATCCCCTGCCGCCGGAAGTTCTTTCTACCGGTCAAGGTTCTAAGCCGGCTCTTCCGCGGCAAGTTTCTTGCTCTGCTGCGGGACGCCTTTGCCGACGGGAAACTCCAGTTCCACGGAAAGTTGACCCCTCTTCGAGAGCCCGCCCAGTTTCACGCCTTCCTCCGCCCGTTGAACGACTCCGAGTGGGTGGTCTACGCCAAACCACCTTTCGGCGGGCCTGAATATGTCCTCAAGTATCTGGCCCGCTACACCCATCGGGTGGCGATCTCCAACGGACGCCTCCTCCGTTTGGAAAACGGCCAAGTGACTTTTCAATGGCGGGACTCCAAAGACAACAACCAAATCAAGGCCATGACGCTGGATGCGGTCGAGTTCATCCGGCGGTTTCTACTTCACATCCTACCGCCGGGTTTCGTCAAAATCCGCCATTTCGGCTTCCTGTCTAATCGGCGCCGTGCGGCCGCGCTCGCCAGTTGCCGCGAACGGCTTCCACAGCCTGTGCCCGCCACGGATACCGTCTCCATTTTGTCGGAGCGGCAACAACTCGCCGTTGACCGCCGTTGCCCTGTATGCCACACAGGAAAGCTGCACACGCGCCGTTGGCTCTCCGCCGCCGAACTTATGGCCCGTGTCGATTCTCCCGAGCCAGCGTATCCGGCGGATTCTTCATGAGGCACGCAACTCCTAATCTCGGCCTACCACGTCGGCTGCTACGTAGCCGCCGCGATACCTGCGTCCATGCAATAGCCATCAGCACCACGACACGGTCCATGACGCAAATCTACCGCCATTCTGACTTGCCACACGCCCCCTCCGCGCCCCATTTCTCCCTCCGCGTCCCATTCAGCCAGCAATCTCATCCTCAATCCGCAATTTCGCCGTCAGATCGGCAGATCCAATCCCCATAGCCTATCCCGTGGGCGGCTTACTACACAGGAGTAATCATGACGCGCTTTCGGCGCACGGGCGCCGGATCCTGCGTCTGGAACGCTGCCCTTGCTCCCGTGACTTCTTGGACCCAGTTTGAGACACCACCGCAGAGAACCATAAGCCCTCTTACACCTCAACGGCGCAGCAGCCGGTCCAGAAAGCTCTTTGGCTCCGGCTGCTCAAAGCCTTCGAGCATCCAGATATCGAATGGAAACTTAGCCACGGAGGTGAGGAAGCGCTTGCCGTCGGGATGAATGCTGAACCCGGCGATACGATCCACGGAGGCCGGAAGATCAATGGGCGCGAGAAACTTTTCCGCGCCCGATTTCACGTTCACAGAATAGAGCTGCCACTGCGCACCGTTGCCAGTTGTATTTTGGAAGACGCCGTAGAACTGGCTGCCGTCCTTCGAGAACCCGTAAGCCAGGAATTTGCGTGAAGTCAGCTTGCGCGTGGACTTGCCATCCGGCGAAACCAGATCGATGCCATCCGCGGCCGGATACGCGATCCAGTCTCCCGCGGGCGACCATCGGGGCATCGAGTCTACCCAAGTCTGAGGCTTGGCGTTCGCCACAATCTCCGGAGCAGACCCGGGCGTCGAGCGCACTTTCACGAGGTCCTGTTTCCCGGAGATCTCAAGTAAGTAGCAGATCCATTGCCCGTCCGGCGACCAGGCCATTCCACCCAGCGTTCCGAACTTTATGGAATCCAATAAGACAGCGCCGCCACCTGCGGCGTTCGCGAGCATAAGTCTACCGGTACGATCCACTTCGCGATAGAAGACGAATCGCCCGCCGTCCGGAGACCATTGCGGATCCCTTCCTTTGGCGTCGCCCAGCCGCCGGGAAAATCCCTCGGCCCCCGTCTGCTGGTCCACAATCCCGGCGCCCTCGCCGGTAGGAATCGAAAAGATGAAATGAGTCCCCGAGGGCGCCCAATCCGGCGTCATGGAGATGCCGCCTGCAACAAGCGTCCGGATCTCGCCAGTCGGAATCGAGATTTCGAGTACGTCCCATCCGAACTGGCCGGTCTGGTAGGCGATGCGCTTTCCATCCGCCGAAACAGAAGGAGACACAAAGCCGGTTGCGCCGACGCCGATCGTGCGGCGGGTTCCATCCGTTATGTCGACGATCGAGAGCGCGGCCCGATCGCCTGCTTGGTTCCGCACCGCTACGGCCAGGCGGCGGTTGTCCGGAAACCAGCTTGGCGCTGTCAGCACACGCCCCCCGGCCTCGAGCGGTCGCGGCGAGCCGGAAGGATACGGCACGATCATGATGGGTCCTATGCTGTCGACAGCGAGCTTCGAGCCGTCGGGAGAGAAACTCAACCCTCCATTGGTGGGGCCCTGCCACAGTTCTTTTGCCTCACCGCCCTTCAGAGACCCGATCCACAACTTGCGGCCGCGGTCGAATGCCAGTGTCTGGCCATCCGGATGAAGAGTGGCGGCAGTGACTCCCTCATATGCTTTTTGCGAAGCCCCGCCCGCGGCCGAGACGGACCACAGGCTGCCCTCAGAAATGTAATAGACGCTGGCGCCGTCGGGCGACCAGAACGGGGAAGAGCAATTCTGATCCGCCTTGGTGAGCTGTACGGCATCCAGTGTGCCGGCGGGCTGCGTGACGACCTGCATGACGCCATGAATGCGCCTCGTGTAAGCGATGCTCTTGCCGTCCGGCGCCCATTGGGGTGAATCTTCCTCGGCCTCCGCGCGAGAGAGCCGCGTAAACTTGTAGGCCGATAAGTCGGGAGCAGCTACAGGGGACGGGCTGAGAAAAAGAGTGAGCGCGGAACCGGCGGCGAGGCAGGCGGCGGCGCCCGCGGCAAGAATCAGCCCACGCTTTCGCTTGGGCGTGGAAACTGCGGCTGCGGGACTTTGTGCACCGGTCGCTTGAGACAGCCGGTCGCGGATCTGCTTCAGTTCGCGATACAGGTCGCGAGTGGAGTCGTAGCGCTCGGCGGGCTCCTTCGCGAGCAGCCGCTCGATCGCCCAACGCAGAGGCGCGGGCACGCTGCCGGGAAGTGGCTCGGCGTCCTCGCGAATGATCGCCGTCATGGTCTCCGGAGCGCTTCCGCGCTGGAAGGCCCGTTTCCCGGTCGCCAATTCATACAGTACGACGCCGAACGAGAATTGATCGGACTGGGGAGTAAGATTTGCTTCTCCACGCGCCTGTTCGGGCGACATGTAATTGACCGTGCCGACGACAGTGCCGGGATCGGTAATGCGGATGGTCAATGTGGCATCGTTGGCCGGGCGGGCGGTGAGCGACTTTGCCAGCCCGAAATCGAGAACCTTCACGCGTCCGTCACGTGTGACCAGGATATTGTCGGGCTTCAGATCGCGGTGAAGGATGCCCCCGGCGTGCGCGGCCGCGAGTCCATCCGCGATCTGCACCGCCAAATCCAGCAGTTTACGGACACCATCCGCCAAGGCGATCGGCGAGCCTTCCACAAACTCCATCACCAGATAGTTCGGGCCGACGTCGTAAAGCTGGCAGATGTTGGGATGGTTCAGCGCGGCGATGGACCGCGCCTCTCGTTCAAAGCGTTCATCGAAATTGCCTTGAGAGATCTTGATCGCGACGATTCGATCCAGGCGCATGTCGCGAGCCTTCCACACTTCTCCCATGCCCCCGGCGCCGAGACGCGCTAGGATTTCGTACGGCCCGAGTTTGTCGCCGACGGCGAGCGGCATAAGAAGTAACCTACAATTTTACTGGTTCAGGGAGCGGTTGTGGCTGGTTTTATGTAGAGCTCGTCACGAGGACGCAACCCCAAACCCACAGACCTGACGGTCTTCAAAGGCGTTGGCTCTGGTGACTCCCGTGAAACGCCGTTCCTTGAAATTGACCATTACCGAATGGCCCGACCACTATCCGCCCTATCGTTGTAACTCGCGCTTCTCCGGCAGCCCCGGTTCATCCAGCAACTGAGTCGACGAAGCCGGGCCCAGGTCCTGATAATCGCGCAACGCCCAGACCACTTTCTTGTCGGGCGTCACTTCGATCAATTGCACGGCGTTCAGTTTCTCCGCCGCGGACGCGCTGCCGTTCCAGTCGTTGATCAGCGTATTGCCGTTCTCAAGGCGGCTCACTTCCTGCACGGTATGGAGCGTGATTCCGGGCAGATCGTCCCGATTGATTTCCCAGACGGTCTTGCCCGCGGCGTTCACTTCGCGAACGTAGCCGTACTGATTGCCGCTAATCAGCGTGTCCCCGTTCTTCAGCCTGATCGCGGCCCACGGCGCCGGCGCGTTGACGCTCCACACGGCTTTGCCGTCCTCGGTGTATTCCACCACTTTGCCCAGGTCCATGTGCGCCACCAGATAACGCCCGTTGGGCGTCATGCGGATATGGCGGAATTGCTCGTGAACGTTCTTCGCATCCTTGACGTCGAGCGCCACCTGCTGCTCGGTGCTTCCGGTCAGGATATTCATCACCAGCAGCATCGCCGGGTCGCCGTTCTGCATCACCAGCACGTGGTCGCGGTCGATGGGATACGCAGTGTGGATCTCAGTGCCCGGAGGCGCGTTGTAATTCCAGACGATCTTTTTATCCGGCGTGACGATGCTCGCGCCCCATCGGCGCGAAAACACGATGTTGCCGCTCGAGAGCATGGTGCAATCGCTCAGCTCTTCATTCGCCGCGATCGCGTAGCTCCACTCCACCTTGCCACCCCGCACGAGGTAGATCGCGGGCGTTGCGGCGCCGGCCGCTTTGCCTTCGCCGCAATAAAGGAACGGGTGTTGCGCCAATCCCCTGCCCGGCAGGGTGTCCTGGGCGCAGACGGCGGCGATGGAGAAGAAAACACAGATACCGACAGCGATCGAGACAGCCAGCCTCACGCGGCCCCCAGAGCCGTTCGTAAGAACGCCAGATCCTTGCGCAAAGATCCGGCCATGTCCTTCGTCTGGTATTCGGCATGCACCGAAATCGGCCCGCCGTAATTCGCCTCCTTCAGCGTGCCCAACGCCGTTTTCCAATCCACCGCGCCTTCGCCCATCGGACACCATACCGATTTCCACCCGCCGGCCTCTTTGCGCCAAATGAAGTCCTTGACCGCCACCATCTTCAGCCGAGGCAGCGCCAGGCGCATACTGACATCGTGCCCGCCCAGGCCGCCTTCAATCGCCGCGTGGCCGGGGTCGTAGTAAAAGCCGGTCCAGCGCGGGTCCAGATCGCGAATCATCTCCCAGGTATCCCACACCGCTTCGCCGACGTAGGCTCCCGAGTGGTTGTGCAGGCCCATGGCGATCCGGTGCTCGGCCGCCAGCATTGCCAGGCGGCGCACATCCGCGCCCACTTCCTTCACGCGCGCCTCGACGGGCCCCGTTGTGTACTTCCAATATCCCGGCTTGAAGAATGGGATTCCGAGGCTGGCCGCCGTGCGCAGAATGGGATTCGCCGCCGGGTCCGTGGCCGACGTGATCTCCGTGGTAATCATGGGCACGCTCAGTCCGTGCTTGCGCAGCGTATCCACCGCCCGCGGCAAATCTTCCGCCGCGCGCTCCGGCAGCACGTGGCCTTTGGGCCGTACGGTGAGATCGACGCCGTCGAAGCCCAGCTCCTTGGCGGTCTTGCCCAATTCTTCGTAATTCAAGTCCGGCAGATGCTTCGAAAACACTACCAATTGCGGCGCAAAGCCCTCCGCCCGCGCCGCCCATGCGGACGCCGCAACGCCCAGGAATACACGCCTCGATACGCTCATAAAGGCCTCGATACGGTCATAAAGGTATGACTCCCAAACCCGGCCCTAAGGTTCCAAACGTTCGCACCTGTCCGTCGCGCACGGTGAAAATTCCGGGGAACCGTCTCTCCCAACCGGCATTTGCCGCCGGAACGTACTGGCGCGCATTCGCCTCAATGGCCTTCACCCCCGGCACGTGCGCCGCAAGCGTCACCGAATGCACAAGCGAGGCCCCGGGACACGTGAGATCCTGCACGCACAGGAAGACATTCCGCTTTATCGCCAGCGCCGCGATGAGCAGCGACTGGCTCTGCCCCTTGCACGCCTTCAGCGCCGCGCCCGAATAGCCCATTTTCAGCGCCAGCAGGAACGCGTCGATTCCCGTCAGCGATTCGTCGATCACCACCGGCACAATCTTGGCGGCCTCGTGGACATCGTCGTTCGGATGCGCCTTCAGATCGCGCGCCGTCGGCTGCTCCACGTATTGAATGCGCCGGAAGGCATCGGGCGAGCGCTGCTTCAGATCGTGCAGAAAATCCAGCAAATACTGCACATTGGGGCACTTTTCGTTGAAATCGAGCGAATACGCGAAATCCGCCTGGCCGGTCCCCATGGCCGCCTGGTGAACGCGAATCACGCGCTCCATATCCCACTGGCGGTCGTCGCCGTTCAGCTTGATTTTGATGTGGGTGATGCCGTTGTAGCGGATCCACTCGGGCAGAGTTTCGGGCAGGCCGTCGCCCACCTTCTGTTTAACGTCTTCCGCGGTGATCGGGTCCACCGCGCCCACCAGGTGATACAGGGGCAACTGCGGCACGGGCACTGGCGGAATGTAAAGGTCCAGCTTCTCGCCCTTGAATTCCGGACCCAGGTAATGCGCCAGGTCGTTGCGCATGAATAGCGGGCTCAAGGTTTGGAAACAGTTCGCCCGGTGCAGCTTGCCGTATGCGTCGTGCATGGCCGCGTCGAACGGGCTCGCAGCGACTATGGTGCATAAGGGCGGAATGGGCTCAGCCATGCCTTGCGATACTTCCGCGGCGGCCTTAAAATACTCGGGCTCGGCCGTCAGAAACAAATCGATGGGGTGTCCCCACTCGCCCAGCTTCCCGGTGATGGCGGCCATCTTCGCGGCCAGGCTTTTCATGGCGGCGAGCGTCTGATCGTAGGTGAGCTGCTTTGAGGGGAACGACCAGACGTTGCCCAGCGGCATGGAGCCGAAGCCTTCCGCAGTCTGCCCGTTCCGCCCGCGAACCGTCGCGTGGACGTTCAGCAGCGTGACCTTGTCCACCACCGTTCCGCCGAATTTCAGGGGCGTGCGGTAAGGGTAATCCTCATAGTCGATACGTACTTCGAGCACCCGCATGTCCATGTCAAAAGGTATCGCCAGACCCGCACGGCCGCCAATCAAGAGGCCTCCACAAGCGCCCAGCGCCTGTCTGCGCGTCACTTTACCGCTATCGGACTCGTTTTTCGGTTCCACTGTGAACTATACTATCGAATTAAAGACGCGAATAAAGACGCGAATAAAAGAGCGAATAAAAGAGCGAATAAAAAAGGGACTCATGGAGACCAGACGCGCTTTTTCCCGAACCACTATTGCCGCCGCGGCCGGCACAGCCCTGAGCGCCAGCCGGGTATGGGGCGCGAACGATCGGATCCGCATGGGCCTGATTGGCTCCGGCGGGCGCGGCCGCGAAGACTGGGGCAATTTCCTCAAACAGCCCGAAGTGGAGCCGGTGGCCGTGTGCGACGTATACGACGCTCACCGCGAGCAGGGCATCGCGCTCACGGAAGGCCGCGCCAGACCCTTCCAGGATTTTCGCCGGCTGCTGGAAGAGAAAGATATCGACGCGGTGATTGTGGCCGCGCCCGATCATTGGCACGCGCTGATGACCGTGGCCGCCTGCGACGCCGGCAAGGATGTTTACTGCGAGAAGCCGCTTTCGCTGATGGTGCAAGAGGGCCGCAAGATGGTGGATGCCGCGCACCGCAACCGGCGCGTGGTGCAGGCCGGCAGCCAGCAGCGTTCCGGCGCGCACTATATCCAGGCGGTGGAGCTGATCCGGAATGGCCGCATCGGCGAAGTGCATCGCATCGAGGCCGGCATGCAGCGCAACGTCTTTCCGGGCCTGAAGCCGACGGCGCTTGCAGGCGGTCTCACGGCCGCGCTCGATTGGAATATGTGGCTCGGCCCTGCCAAGGAAGTGCCGTTCGACCCGTTCCGCTGCATCTACAATTTCCGCTGGTTCTGGGATTATTCCGGCGGCCAGATGACTAACTGGGGCGCGCATCATCTCGATATCGCGCGATGGATTGTCAACGAGGCCGCGCCATCCACGGTCTCCGGCGCCGGCGACCGGTTCGCCCTGACCGACGGCGGCGAAACGCCGGACATACAGCAGGTGACTTACCGCTTCAACAAGACCGTAGTTACCTGGACCACTAGCGAGATCGGCGAAGGCGACCCGCTCACGCTCAACATTTACGGCACGAAAGGCATGATGACGCTGCTGCGCAGCGGCTTCAAGATTAAGCCGGAAACCATGGCCAAGCCGGGCGGCAAGGAGCGGCTCCCGCTGATGGATGCCATGGAAGTGAAGGGCGCCGACCTCAACGTACCGCACGTCCGCAACTTTCTCGATTGCGTGAAGAGCCGCCAGAAGCCGAATGCGGACGTAGAAGAAGGGCATCGGACGGCGGTGATGTGTCACTTGGGCAATATCTCTACGCGCCTTGGCAGGACGCTGGCATGGGACGCGGCGCAAGAGCGAATACCGGGGGATGCGGAGGCTAATCACTGGCTGATGAAGCCATATCGCGCGCCTTGGAAGCTGGGGTAAGTGGGACAGGCCTCCTGGCCTGTCGCTGGGCGTCAGACCGCGAACATCTCGCGAACTTCGCAGCAGCAGCTTTCCCGTCTTAATGAATGACGACCTCTTTCTGTGGCCCATGCTCCTTAGGGACCGCGAAACAATAAGGTGACCAAATGTTTCGAAGGTGCGTGACCGCTCCCTTACGGTCGCGGCTCTGTCAACTGCGCATACCAGGCCGCGGGCGTTAGGATGTACAGGATATTTCTTCGCGGCTCCTAAGCTTTGCGACGGTAGCAGTTCCTTGGTTTCACCATCGCTGCGCAAGATTCGCACCGTCTCCGCTCCTGCTTATCCAATGATGACGGCAATGGGCGCTTCAGTTATAGGATCGGCGTGCTTTTCGCGGTCTTCAGATTGTCGCCAAGCCTCGTTACGGAAGCGGCGAACGAGGTGATGTTCGCACTTGCCTGAATGGCCGGTGAGCCCGCGGACAGCGCCCGACCCCGTCCCGCTTGACGCACGTTCCCGTTATGGGAACATAAAACTTGTGAGGTTCATTATCGCCGCTCAGTGCCGTAAAGTAAGGGAGCGTCCGCCGAGAGCCGGCTCCCCAGATCGGCCCCCACAGGGAGTACGACAAATGGGATCTCTAACCGCAACCATCGACTTAAAGCGTTACGGACGGCTGCTGGCGAAAGCAGCGCCCCGCGTAATCGCTACGGATGAGGAGCATGAGCGGGCGATTGCCATTGTAGAGTCGCTGATGGAGAAGGGCGAGCGCAAGATGACGCCCGAAGAGGACGCGCTTCTCGATCTCCTCACAAACCTGATCCGGGATTACGAGGCGACGGCCTATCCGCCACGGGCGAAGTCCGGACCGCACCAGATGGTGGCGTTTCTGCTGGAACAGGGCAACCTGAAGCCCTCGGATCTCTGGCCCGTCATCGGGTCAAAGGGTCGCGTCTCCGAGATTCTGCCGGGGAAACGTTCCATCAGTAAGGAGCAGGCGAAGAAACTCGCGGCGTTCTTCCACGTTCGGGCCGATCTGTTTTCTGATCCGTAGCGCGTGCGGCCGCCGCGTCGCCCGGAGGGTCGCGGCTGTGGCTTTGCTGCCGGGCCATGCTCCGCACATCGATTATTTCTTCACGATCTTTGCGTCGATCAGCAGCCACACATTCGGGTCGAGCTCCACTTCCGCAGGCTCCTGCTCGGCCGCAAACTCGAAATGCTGTTGTTTTTGGTCGAACCGCACCTTTTCCACTCTCGGCGCCGGGGTCCCCGGTACCGTGATTCCCACTTCCAACGGCAACCGGTAAGGCTCGCCCGGTTCGGTTTGCGTCAAATCGAGCTGCACCTTCTTCGCGGCGGCATCGTAGCGCCATGTGCCTTCCACCGCCGGCGACCCGGGCCGGTAGAGCCACTGCTGGAAGAACCAGTGCAAGTCCTCGCCCGACGCCTCTTCCATCACCTTTTCGAAGTCCGCGGTGGTGGCGCTCGAATCGCGATAGCGCCGGTAATACTCGCGAATGCCGGCCCAAAACTTCTCCGAACCCACTTCCCCGCGCAGCATGTGCAGCGACCATCCGCCCTTCTGATAGACAATCTGGTTCGGTATGCCGGCCCACGGCTTGGTCTGCACCACCGGCACGTCGGGCATGCGCTTTTCGGTGGCGAAAATGCGCGGCCGCGAGGCCTTCATCTGGCGCACCAGCGCGTCGCGTCCTTCATAGTGCTCGATGGTCAGCGACGAAAAATACGTCGCGAAGCCTTCGCTGAGCCATACGTCGTCCCAATCGCTCTCGGTCACCGAATCGCCGAACCACTGGTGCGCGGTCTCGTGCGACACCAGACCCAACCCCGGCCGGCCGTTGATGCTGCGCTCGCCGAAGAAAATCTCGCTGGCATGCTCCATTCCGCCGCCCATCCCGGCCGCTTCAACCCCTGCCAGCTTCTCATATGGATACGGCCCGATGTGGTCCGCGTAGAATTCGACGGATTGGCGCAGCGGCTCCTCCAGCGTGAGGATGCCGTTCTCGCGGTCCTTCGGAAATGTCCACGATTGCAGCGGCACGCCCGCCGCCTGCGCATAATGCCGCGACGCGAACTCCGCTACGCCGATGTTATTCAGCCACGTCGCGATGGGCACGGATTGCTTCCAATGCGTGCGCCGCCGTCCGTCGCCCAGGTCGAGCTCCTCTTGCAGCAGGCCATTGGCAACCACCTGGTACCGGGCGGGCGCGGTGACGATGAACTCGCTGGTGGCTTTGTCGTAAGGATGGTCCACGGTGGGCAGCCACTCGTGGGCTTTGTCGGGCCAATTCACGCTGAAGAATGTGCGGTCGCCGAATTTGTTCTTGGGAAACTTCAGGCCGTCGGCGGGAATGCCGCGATATTTCACGGCGTATTCGCGCAATTCTCCGGCCTTCGGCGCCGCGCTTAATGAGATGGTCAGCCGGCCGTTCCGGTGCGTAAACTGCGCCGCGGCTCCGGCCGAAGTCACTTCGGAAACCGTCATTCCCTTGCCATTCGCGGCCGAAGCCAAATCGAGCCAGAACGAAGCAACGCCGCCGTTCACGAATCGCACTGAGACCGTAGTCTCACCCGCGATCTCGTCGTTCTCATCGCTCAGCGTCACGCGAAAAATGTAGTGCTGAATGTCGATCGAGGGCTGCCGCGGATAATTGTCCGCGACCGCCAGCGGCACGCAGAGGAGCAGCGCCAAAGTCAGGTTTGCCGGTTTCATTGGACTTACTATACTAAGTTGTGCCGCCGGCCTGGAAGCTCAACCCCGCGCAGGTGCTGGCGCTGGCCTGCCTCGGCGTGGCCCTGGGCGCATGGCTCAAGCGCAAGCTGCCGCTGCTGGACCGCCTGGATATTCCCGTGCCCGTGGTGGGCGGCATGCTCTACGCGCTGCTGACGCTGGCGCTGCATGGCCGCGTGGTCAACCTGGAAGTGGATACCACGCTGCGCGATCTGCTGATGATCGCCTTCATGACCACCATCGGCCTGAACGCGCGCCTCGAGTTGATCCGCAAAGGCGGCGCCGGAGTGATCAAGCTGCTGGTTATCGCGACTATCGGCGCGGCGCTGCAAAACGTGCTGGGAATCGCCCTCGCGACGGCGTTGCAAGTGGATCCGCGCCTGGGCATTTTGACGGGCTCGGTGGCGCTGGCGGGCGGTCCAGCCACGGCAGCGGCGTTCGGCGGCACATTTGAAAAGCTGGGCGTGCAGGGCGCGACCACGGTTGCGTTGGCGGCGGCGACTTTCGGCATCGCCGTGGCCGGTCTGATCGGCGCTTATATTGGCGCGAGTCTGATTGGGCGCAAACGAGCCGCGGTTCATGCCGGAGCGCCAATTGTCGAGCGCAGGACTATTTCGACCACGACAGCGACGACAACTCCGAGCACGACTTCAACCACGACTTCAACCACGGCGGCGAGCGCCGCGCAGCCGTCGCATCTGCTCACCGCGGTGTTAGTGGTTGGCATCTGTATTGGCCTCGGCAACTTGCTCAGCACGGCCATCGAAAGGCTGGGGGTGATCCTGCCCGCTTACATCGGCGCGATGATTGTCGGAGCCATCCTGCGCAACCTGGACGACCGCCTCCGTTTCGCGCGCATCGCGCAGCCCGATATCGATACGCTCGGCCGCATCGCGCTTTACCTATTTATTGCGATGGCGCTACTCACTCTGCGCCTGTGGGAGATCGCACACCTGGCGCTGCCGATGTTAGTCATACTGGCCGCGCAGGTGGCTTTCTGCTGGCTGATGTGCGTGACGATTTGCTATCGCGGGATGGGCCGGGACTACGAAGCGGCCGTGACCACCGCCGGCTTCTGCGGCTTCATGCTGGGCATCACCGCCAACGCCGTCGCTTGCATGGAGGAACTGGTCGAAAAGTACGGTCCCGCACCGCAAGCGTTCCTGGTGGTTCCCATCGTAGGGGCTTTTCTGATCGACTTCACGAACTCGTTCCTCATAACGGCCATGGCGAATGTGATGCGGTAGGCGGAGACGGGCCGTACCGCAATGGCCGCGTCCATAAGTGTGCCCAAGCTGACCGATTGGCTCTATGAGATTAATATTTGGATGTATTTGGCGCGACAATTCCGGCGTGCGAATTGCGGAATTACCTAGCCACATCTGTGTCCGCAGTAACAGCGGTTTGCAGTTTTCTAGGCTTACTAGGACTTTTTTGATTGCCGAATTCTAGTAGATACGGTACCATCAGATGATCTATTCAGACATTTTCAAGATTAATGTCAATGAAACTTAGCGGTCTGACGGGTGGCTTAGTAATTTCGGCGGATCAGATGAGGATAAGGTTATGGGTAGTCTAGTCAAGGGGATTTTGCTGTTCAGCCTGGCAGTGGCGCCGGGTTTTACCGCCACGCTTTTTTTCCAGGGAACTTTCGCCGCCGACGACCAGGTGGCGCTATTCAACTTTACGTTGAATACAAACGAAACCATTACCATTCAGACTGATAGCTACGCTGGCGGAGACCTCGACTCCGTCCCCGTTTCTGCCGGCGGATTCGTACCCAGCGCCTTTATCTTTGACAATATGGGCGACGAATTGGACCTTTCCACCTACATCGGAAACTGCGTTCAGGGGGGGCTAGACCCGACGACGGGGGCCTGCAACGACCTCTATTACCAAGCTCCATTGGGGCCCGGCACGTTCACCTTGGCGCTGGCCGTCGACAATAACAGTCCACTGGGCACATTCGCGAGCGATGGGTTTGTGGATGACGGCAACCCCGGATTCACTTGCCAGGGGAATGGCGGCAGTTTCTGCGATGTCACTACTGCGTTGGGCGATTCACGTACGGGCAATTACGCCATCGCCATCACCGGGGCGGATTCGGTTACAACTCCGGAGCCCGGCAGTATCCTTTTGCTTTTCGCAGGCGGCGCGTGGATCGCGTTGCGGCGGCGCCACTTCAGTTCACGACAAGTTTGACAAGGGATAAATATCAACAATGAAGAACCTGACTCGCTTTGCGATCACGGCGCTCGCTCTGGCGCCCATCGCGGGTTTTGCGCAAACGCTGGCCCCATCGCAGGATGCCTATTACGTGCCGGGCAACGGCAGTAACTTCGGGACGTCGACTACCATTACGGTGGGCAGTTCGTCGGCGATCGGACTGGTGCAGTTCGATCTCACGCAACTGCCGGGGGGATTGACCGCGGCGCAAATCCAGAAGGCGACCTTGACATTGTTCCTGGACCACGTAAGCTTTGGCGGCTCGGTCAATATCGATGCGGTGAGCGCTTCCACGCCTTGGGGTGAGCTGACCGTCACCGGAGACTCCGGGATATCGCCGGGCGTCGCGGTGAACACGTTGGTGACGACCAATACGGCCGAGACGTTCATTGCGGTGGATGCGACGTCGGCCGTGCAGGGTTGGATTACAACGCCCAGCTCAAACAACGGCTTCATGATTCAGGCGAATGGGAGTACGAACGTTCAGTTCGACAGTAAAGAGAACACCACCACCAGCCATCCGGCGATACTGACGATCGTGCTGGTGAGCGTTGGGCCGACGGGCGCGACGGGTAGCATCGGAACCAATGGAAATAATGGCGCGCCTGGCGCAACGGGGCCAACGGGCGTGGCGGGATCGACGGGCGTTGGGACGGCGGGTCCTGCGGGATCGACGGGCGCGGTGGGATCGACGGGTCCTGCGGGCACAGCTGGAGCGACTGGCGCAGCGGGAGCGACGGGTCCAGCGGGCCCTGCTGGAGCGACGGGCGTTGGGACGACTGGCGCAACGGGTCCTGCGGGCTCGGCGGGCGCTGCTGGTGCAATGGGCGCAACCGGGCCAGCCGGCAGCGCAGGAACCGGCGCCAGTCCCACCAGCATTCCTGTAGCCTTCGCGGGACATGCCTCGGCCTCCACGTTCTTCAGCCTGACCAGCGGCACCGCTTCTACAGCGGCGGCTTTCGGGGCTGGCGAAACAGTGGTGGCGCCGGCGAACTGCACGCCGACTATGAAGGTCTGGAATTTCGGCACCGCGACCTCATATTCGATATTCCCAGTGACCACAAGTACGCTTGGTATCGGGACCACCCCGATTCTTACAATTAGCGTGGCAAGCGGAAGTTCGAATTCCGGGACCGGATCGGCAGTCGCCGCCGGCCAAGGCATGACGCTCACAGCCGGCGCAAGCTCGGCCGGTACGGCGCCGGGAGGCGAAGGGTTCTACACGTCCTTCTCCTGTCAGTAACGAGTAAGTAGAAAAGAGTAAGTTAGGCGCGGGCGCCTCGGTATCCATCAGCCGGGACGCCCATAAGACCGATCGGCCACATTGAATAGGCGGTCGCATTTCGTTTGACTACATACATTCGTGACTGAGCTTTTGTCTTTCTGAGCACCTTCGGGACGCCCAGTGCCGGCTTGAACAGAGTTAGCATGACTCGATCGCGACGCGGGCACGAACAAGAAAAGCTTCCTCTTCCCGATCGGCGAACTGTGGGTATTCTCGCCAAAGCGAGCGCTCAGTATAATTTTTTCTATGGATTCCGATCTCTTTCCTTATATAATGAACAGGCATTCGGCGCTGGTGTAACCGTCGACGGATTTGTTTCCAGCTAAGGTGAATACCGGCGCCCCAAAAGGTTTTCTCAAAGATCAAGGATCAAGGAGGATTTTGAAACATGGCCAGTCAACCACTTCTCGGCGCCATTTTTATTTTCGCCGGCAACTTCGCTCCCAGGGGCTTTCAGCTTTGCCAGGGGCAGCTTCTGCCGATCGCTCAGAACGCCGCCCTGTTTTCCATCCTGGGCACGACCTACGGTGGAAACGGCACCACAAACTTTGCGCTCCCCGACCTGCGCGGGCGGGCTCCGATAGGGCAGGGAGCGGGTCCTAACCTCAGCCCGGTCAACCTTGGCCAGTTTGGAGGCAGCCAGAATGTCCAAATTCTGATCGGCAATATGCCGGCGCACAATCACTTAGTCAACGTATCCACCGTTGCAGCCACCCTGGCTTCGCCGCAAAATAACTTCCTCGCCCCTCCGGTGGACAGCACCCCCGCTGCCGGCACCGGATATAACACCCCCGCGACGCCCGGCATCACTTTGGCCCCCACCGCCGTCGGCGTCGCCGGTCAGGGTCTGCCGCTCAATGTCGACAGCCCCTTCCTGGGCATCAATTACATCATCGCGATGCAGGGAATTTTCCCCAGCCGAAACTAGCGCCGGCATTACCCTCGCATACGCCGGGGGCGGCACGCCGCTGTCCCCGGCATCGAGAGACCCGTCCCGATATGTTTCAAATGCACAGGATCTTCTGCGCCACTCCTTGGGAGTTAGAGGCGGAGCGGAACCGTTTTCACGACCTGATCGGCAATTTTAACGAGACGGCCGCGATGCAGAGAGGTGTCCTGTATGTGCCCGTAACCTTGCTCAACATTAGGGATAAACGCCCCGTACAATATGCCGTCGACGAGAACATTCGCGACTGCCGCCATTACATTCTGGCGCTTTCGGAAGATTGGGGGCCGGTGGAACGAAATTTCCGCAACGATTATCACCTGGCGCTTCAGTGCGCCGCCGACCCTGCCCTGCCGATGCACAGCGTCGCCGTCCTATCGAAGAAGCAACTCTCCGGAGTTCCGCTTGCCGCGGGTCTGCCGGAACCGGATGGCATATTCTCCACGCTTACGGAATTCGACGACTGCGTGAACCATCTGCTGCCGGCATGGCTGGAATCGATCGCATCCGAACCGATCGCATCCACATCGATTACACCCACCGGCGCCGCCACCGCCTGATGATAGTTACGCTGCGGCCCGAATCCCCACAGGATGAGCCTTTTCTTCGCAGCCTGATCTATGCGACCATGGCCGGTGAACTAGGCGCATCGCAATGGCCGGAACCGATGCGCAGTCACCTGCTTGGAATTCAGTACACTGCCCGCCGGCAGCTCCACCGCGCGAATTTCCCCGAAGCCGCAAGCTACGTGGTCGGCGCCGATGGCGCGGATGCCGGCTGGACTGTGGTGACGACCATGCCAGACGAAATACAACTCGTGGAAATCATGATTTTGCCGGAACTTCGCGGCCAGGGGATCGGGACGGCCGCCATCCGTCAGGTTCTGGCGACTGCCGCCGCAGCGGGCAAACCGGTCCGATTAAACGTGAATGTGACGAATCACGCCGCCATCGGGCTGTACCAGCGCCTGGGCTTTCGGAGAATCGAAGGCGACGAAGTGCAGCACGTCATGGAATGCCCGCCGCATTCCTGAACCGCTCCAACTCGTCAAAGTGCGGCGATATCCAACGCGCCAAGGCCGCCCGCGCGGCATCCGAAGCCTCGAGCCGCTTACTCTCCCCGTCCGCCTGGAATCTCTGCCGCGGCCGCTTCGCGTCATGCAAAGCCACTGTCCGCATGCGCGCGATCTCATCGGGCGAAAACCCCACCCCGAAGCGCCGCGCGATGTTACCCCACACAGCCTCCGGCAATTGCGTGTAATTCACCAGCATCCCGCACTCGTCCATTCCCTGCGCTGCGCACTCGCAGATCCGTCCGATCACCCGCGCCGCATACTCCTCCGGACGCATGGAGACAACTTCATCCATGGGCGCATCAATCGCGCGAAAGTCGGCGACGAATCCCGGAGACATGGCGGGCGCCGGTTCCCGCAGATGCGAAATCAGCACCTCCTCGGGATTCCGGTAGAGAAATATCCATGGCACGGAGGGAAACGCGCGCCGGATCGACGGTAAGGCCAGGACGGTCGGGCTATCGAATTTGATGAAATATCGCGTCTCCAGCCCGGACCGCTTTTGGCCCAGCGCGCTCACCATCCAGCGCAGCCATTCCGCTCTGGCCGCCTCCGGGATGGATTCCGCGCGCGCCAGCCGGTCAAGCGGACCGGCTTCGGAAATCACTACGTTTTCCGGCAACGCCGCCAGCATTTGCGAAACCAGCGTCGAGCCGCACCGCGACATGTGGAAGATGAAACCCGCCGGAGCCATCCCGGGACTTGCCACGTACCACGAGCCCAATTCGGCTATGCGGGTACGGTGCGTGAACAAACGGTTGAATGGCCTACGCTGGGCCATCTCGATTGTGCCATCGAAAAACGGATCGGTGAACCGTTCGCCGCCAAGCCAGCACCAGTCGACGAACGCTTCCCCGTCCCGAACTCCGCATCCATTCCAAACCAGACGGATCGGAACCCATCCGTCACGCTTCATGGCACAAGCCACCGTTCGAGCCAAGCCCGCCGATTGGCGCGTGCGATCTCCTCGAGCTGCGCAACCGCGATTTCGAGGCCCCGGTCCCGTCCGAGAGCGATCACCAAGGCGAAAAGCTCCGCTTCCGTTTCGGCCGACGTCAAGACCCGCATCAGGCCGGAGTCCTCCATGACAATCCGGCGAATTTCATCGAAATCGCTCAATTCCCCATGCTAACCCGGATTTCTCATCGACCGTTCGATGACAAATGCGGGCTAACCGGGGCTAACCGATACCGCGGTTCCGGCCAGCGTTTCGAAATATTGCAGATAAACCGGGGGGGCAGCCCGCTGTCTCGCGCGGGCCCCGGGATGCGGGGGACGAGCCTGATTCATTGGCGGCCAATTCCTCAATGAGGCGCTTGATAAAGAGCTCGTCCGCAACGATGAGCGGGCGGCGAGGGCGGCGTGAGATTTGCATGGCGACGCAATCCGGGGCCATTCCGGGCGATCCCAACCGGGGCGATCCGCCCGGCGTGCGGCGAATTTCCGCAAAACTACACTAGCATGGAGTGGAAGCGCTGGTTGACACACGCTGGTTGACACACATGTTGAGCGGCTTGAAATTTCCGTTCCATTTCGACCGCGCGAGCCTCAAGCGAGACCTCGCCGCGGCGCGTCCCGAGGATTGGGCGCCACACTACAACGCCGGCGACTACGGCGGTCAATGGCGCGGCGCCGCGCTGCGCTCGTCCACCGGCGCAAGCGCCGACCTGGCCGCCGGCGAGCGTACCGCCGCGCAATTTCGCGAAACGCCGCTGCTGGGGCGCTGTCCCTATTTCCGCGAAGCGCTGGCGGGGTTCGAATGCCCGCTGAAAGGCGCGCGGCTGTTGAGCCTTGCGCCTGGCTCCTTCATTCGCGAGCATACCGACCACGCGCTCGATTTCGAAGACGGCGAGATCCGCATCCACATTCCGATTGAAACCAACCCCGGCGTGGAGTTTTACGTCCGCGGCGAGCGGCTGCTGCTGGAGGAAGGCGGCTGCTACTACGTCAATGTCAACCTGCCGCACCGCGTCAACAACCGCGGCGAGAGGGACCGCGTCCACCTGGTGATCGACGCCGAGGTGAACGATTGGGTGCGCGCCCTATTTCGCCGGGGCGGCGCCGAGGGCTGGCATATTCCGCGCTGCTCGCTGCCGGCGCGCGGCTTCGACGAATTTCGCGCGCACGCGCTTGCCACGCCCGCGCTTGCGGACAAACTGCCCGCCATCCCGGAGCGCTCGCAGTTCGCGCCCGCCATGCTCGAGTTGGGCCGCGAGTTGGGCTTCGACTTCACGTTGGGCGACGCCGAAAACGGCGCGCGCCATCCGCTGGCGTGGCACGGGGATCTGCGGGGATGGACGCCCGCCAAGGTCTTCTTCCGCGATGCGCGCCCCTTCGCCGAATGGATCTTCACCGGCGATCGCCGCTTCACCGAGCCATTCTTCGGCGATAGCCTCGAGGCCGCGCTTCGTAGCCCATTTGCGGCGTTTTTCCGGCGCGAGACGCCGCTCGAAGACGCCGCCGTCGTGGAAGCTCTGCCTCCCGCCGGGTTTCTGTTTCACGTCTCGCGCTGCGGCTCCACGCTGGCAACGCAGATGTTCGCCGCGCTGGAGCGGACGGTGGTGGTAGCCGAGGCGCCGGCGATCGACGATGTGATCCAGGCGCGGCTCGACCGGCCGGATCTTTCCGCCGCGGAGCACGTGCGGTGGCTGCGCTGGATTATCGCGGCGCTGGGACAGAGGCGCACCGGCCGGGAAACGCACTATATCGTCAAGCTGGATTCCTGGCACATTCACGATCTGCCTCTGATCCGCGCGGCCTTCCCCGAAACTCCCTGGATTTTTCTTGAGAGGGAGTCCGCCGAAGTAGAAGCGTCGCAGGAGCGCAGCCCAGGTATGCACGGCGCGCCTGGCGCGATGGATCCGCGCATTTTGCGCATGAAATTCGAGGACATCACGAGTCTCTCGCGGCAGGAATGGCGGCGCCGCGTCATCGGCGGGTACTTGCAAGCGGCAGAGCCGTTTCGCAACAACTTTCGCGACAACTATCGCGACAGCTTTCGCACACATCCCGCGGGGCTGTTTCTGAATTACAGGGACTTGCCCGGCGCCATCTGGGAGCACGCCGCTCCCCATTTTGGTCTGGAACTATCGGCGGACGAGCGCGAGCTTATGTACGCCGCCGCGCGGTTCGATTCCAAACAGCCGGGAATTCCGTACAAAAACTAAACTCGAAGTAAAGCCAGTACCGTTCCCCTGACGCAACGGCGCCTGGCACATGGGATTTATGCTTAGCGCGCGGTTGCGGGTCGCCATCCGCCAGCCATTCGGAAAGCAGTGCGCGCATGCGGGCCTTGAATGCGCTCGCATCCGCGAAATCGAAAACGCGCAATCCGTCAGGCCTGCGCGCCGCCTCGCGAAACTCGCCGGCGCCGGCTTGCAGCGGCTGGCCGGCGGCCAGTTGCTTGAGGAAGACGACCACTTCCTTCATTTCCAGATTGGGATCGGCCTGGCGCCGGCGGGATTGACCTCGGCGCAAATCCGGAAGGCGACCTTGACGCTGTTCCTGGACCACGTGAACTCGGCCGGCTCGATCAATGTCGATACGGTGAGCGCTTCCACGCCTTGGGGTGAGTTGACCGTCACGGGAAACTCCGGGATATCGCCCGGCGTCGCGGTGAACACGGCGGTGACGACCAATACGGCCGATACGTTTGTCTCGATGGATGCGACGTCGGCGGTGCAGGGCTGGATAACGACCCCGAGCTCGAACAACGGCTTCATGCTTCAGGCGAATGGAACTACCAGCGTTCAGTTCGACCGTAAGGAGAACACGACCACCAGCCACCCGGCGATGCTGACGATCGTGCTGGTGAGCGTTGGGCCGACGGGCGCGACGGGCAGCATCGGAACCAATGGCAGTAACGGCGCGACTGGCGCAACGGGGCCGACGGGCGTGGCGGGAACGACGGGGGTGCTTAAACGTTTTCGGGATTTCCTCGCTCGGCCGCGGCTCTGTCTCGGCTGCGTGTGTCAGCAAATAGTTACGGAGCCCCGACCGTAAGGGAGCGATTTTTCGCAAGAGCGCAAGACCACCCGGTCGCGGTATTGGCATTGAGCGGATTAACGGGTCTCGGCTGCTCGAATCACGATGGGTTATTGCGAGCCATGCGCCGGCGTCTCACGGTTTTCACTATTTCGCCGGCGAGGGAGGGGCCATCTTCAGTTCTTGTGCATGCCGGTATTTGCGCGCATCTTGTACAACCACACTTTGCGGGCGTGGAGGAAACAGTTCGGACGGGAACGACGGCATCCCCATCGGCTTCGACGGTTCTGCATTCGGCGGCAGGCCTCTGGCAGCAACTGTGGACCGGGCGGGATAACTTCAGCGGAACCGGCGAGTGATTCGGCCGGGCTGAAGCTCACCACGTTGTCGGCGGACCCGTCGACGGCGATTCTGCCATAAGTGCGGGCTCGCTTTGACGCAAGGAGCGAGGGGCCAATGCATCGCCCGTCGCTCCGCAAAGCTGCCGCGGCAGACGAAGCTTTATGATCGGCCTGTTTGGCCGCATCCGGTAGGACGACCACCTGCGATTCCTGCCGGAACCGGCCGCAGTCAGTTGGCTGCGGGCCCAGCTTCCCTGGCCGATAAGCAGGGCTTCGACACTTAAGGATCGAAGCGTCCCGGTACGGTGCTGAGAGTCCGCGAGTTCTTTTCGAGACAGACAAAGGCCGCCGGGGGCTGGGCCGGAACCTACGCTAAACGGCTGCCGGAAAAGCGCGTTCACACGATTGCGAACGCTGCACGCATTAGTGCGCGCATGAGTGCGAGCGCCACGTCCTAATACTATACAATCGCTGAGTGCCGCTGTTCGGACCGCTCCATCTTTCGCTCATCGCATCCATTGCGCTCGCGGCCATCGCGCTCCCGATGCTGTGCCGCGCCCGGCGCATTCCGCACAAATTCACGCGTCTCGCTCTCGGCTTCGGACTGGCGGCCAATGAGCTGGTCTGGTGGTGGTTCCGCTATTCGCATGAAGGCGTCCATGCCTCGAACCTCCCGCTGCAGCTTTGCGATCTCACCGTCTGGGCCTCCGTGGCGGCCTGCCTGACGCTTGCGCCCCGCGTCGTGGAATTCGCTTACTTCGCGGGCTTGGCCGGCGCTGGCATGGCGGTGGTGACGCCCGATCTGTGGTCGCCCTGGCCCTCCTATCCGGCCATCTATTTCTTCCTCGGCCATGGAGGCATCGTGATCGCCGTCTGCACGCTGGTATTTGGCAGGCTCTCGGCCCTGCGCCCGGGCGCGGTCTGGCGCGCCTTTGGATGGCTGGTGGCGTATGCCGGGGCGCTGGGAGCATTCGATGCGATCACCGGCGCCGACTACATGTTCCTGTGCCGTAAGCCGAAGAACGCCTCCTTGCTGGACGCACTGGGGCCCTGGCCCATCTATCTGATTTGGACCGCCGTGGTGGCGCTGGCCCTGTTCTGGGCGCTCTGGCTCCCCGTACTCCCGGTGGCTCGCAACAGCGCTTCCGGCTGAAATCCGCCGCGACTTTGGAACGAAATCCGGGAACAAAATCCGCGCCCGCCGCGTAGGTCCATCAGGAGCTACCATGTACTGCGACAGTTGCGGCGTCAAAATGCAGAACTACCAGCGGTATTGCCCGGCGTGCGGCAAGGCGGCCGCGGCCATCCCGCTCATGCCCACGCAAGGCAGGATTGCCGGCCACCTGCGCCTGCTGGGTATTCTGTGGCTTGCGGTCTCGGCGCTCTCCATTATTCCCGCGTTCGTCCTGCTGACGTTTTTCCGCCCCGGCGTGTATGAATTCGCCGAAATGCCGGGTTTTGTCCACCACCTGCTGCAATTCATCGGAATGCTGCTGCTGGGCAGCGCGGTCCTTGGCATCATCACCGGTTGGGGACTGCTGGAACGCCAGCCTTGGGCGCGCATGCTGGCGATTGTGCTTGGCTGCTGCAGCCTGATGAATACGCCTTTCGGAACGGCGCTCGGCGTCTACACGCTTTGGACCCTGCTGCCGGCGAGGTCCGAGGAAGAATACCGCCAGTTGGCGCGCGTGGCCTAGCGCCGGCCCTTAGCGCGCGGCCCGGGCCTCGGGTGGCACCGCCATCGCCCGGAATTCGATGGTGGCGCCGCCGGGCATCGCCGGGAGATCCGCTCCCAGCGTGCCGCAGGCCCTGAGCGGCTCGAAACAAATCGCACATGGCAGGGCATGGCCCCACCCCACCCATTCGCGCTCGCTCTGACGCTAGAATGAAAGAGAACCATGCTTAAGAAAATCGACGTTCGCAGCACAGTGGCCGCAATCGCCAAAGGGATGGGCGTCACCTTCAAGGAGATGATGTCTCCCACGGTGACCGAATATTACCCCGAGGAGCCCGCCAAATTCGAAGAGCGTTTCCGCGGCGCCCACGTGCTGCAGCGCGACGAAAACGGCATGGAAAAATGCGTTGCCTGTTTCCTCTGCGCGGCCAACTGCCCCGCGAACTGCATCTATATCGAAGCGGCTGAGAACACCGACAAGCTTCGCATATCGGGCGGCGAGCGCTACGCCAAGGTCTATAACATCGATTACAACCGCTGTATCTTCTGCGGATATTGCGTGGAGGCTTGCCCCACCGACGCCATCACTCACGGCCACGGCTTCGAAATTGCCAGCTACAACACGTCCACGCTGATCAAGCGCAAGGAGGACATGCTGGCTCCCATCCCGGCCGGCGCCAAGGCCCCCGTGATGGAGCCGGAGCACGCCGGAGCGCACTAACAGTCGTGGCGCACGGGGTGCCCTCTGGGCCCGCGCGACCAGCGTTCACACTCGTGGGAACGCAGGGTTCCGGCCGGGGAAGGACGCGTTCGCACGAGCGCTGCACGCGATAGTGCGTGCGCCACATCATGTAGGGACACGGAATGTTTCGGGCTATCAGGGAACAGATCGATACCATCTTCCGGGAGGACCCGGCGGCCAAGAGCGTGGTCGAGGTGGTGCTCTGCTATCCCGGCTTCCACGCCATCCTGGCGCACCGCTTCGCTCACTGGCTCAATGGTCTTGGCATACCGCTGCTGCCGCGGGTGATTTCGCAGTTCTCGCGCTTCCTGACGGGAATTGAGATCCACCCCGGCGCCACCATCGGGCGCCGCTTCTTTATCGATCACGGCGCGGGCGTGGTGATCGGAGAAACGTCGGAGATCGGCGACGACGTGCTGGTCTATCAGGGCGTCACGCTGGGCGGCACCGGCGCCGAAAAGGGCAAGCGCCATCCCACGATCGGCAACCGGGTGGTGATCGGTACCGGCGCCAAGGTGTTGGGCAATATCCGCATCGGCGACAACGTCAAGATTGGCGCGGGCTCGGTGGTGGTGCATCCGGCGCCGGACAATTCGACGGTGGTGGGCATCCCCGGCCGCGTGGTGCGCGTGCGGCCGGAAGGCGGTCCGCTGGAGCACGGCCGGCTGCCCGACCCCGAAGGCCAGGCCATCGACGATCTGGCGCGGCGCGTTGCCGAACTGGAAGAGGCGGTGCAAAGGCTGGCGGCGGAGCGGGCGGTGGAGCGGGCGGTGGAGGGGTAGGCCAGGCAAGGGCGCGGCTGCGGCTTGGCCGGCGAGCGAAAAGCGGTCGCATCCAAGTTCGGCTGTCGCATCCTCGGGTAAGGACGCAGGCATCTCTCCTTCGCCGGTCGGCTCGGGCCGCATCGCCCACGTTTCACGTCGTTCGCTTAAACTGGAAGAAGGCGAGGAACGGCCGATAATGATGAACCGTAAAACGTGTTACTGGCTACTTGGCGGCGCCGCCGCGCTGGCGCCGCTCGTAATCCTGGCGGCCAGCGGCACTGAAGTCTCCGTGACCACGGGCAAAGCCGCGTTTCAAGACTATAAGGAGGTAAAGACCGGCGCCTTCCGCAAGATCACCGCGGCGGATTTGCCTGAGCCGTTCGCCACCAAATCCTCCAGCAACGGCGCCCGCGTCGTACCACGTCCGGAGAACGCCTGGCCGCAGGCGCCGGAAGGTTTCAAGGTCGATCTCTACGCCACCGGATTGGGTAACCCGCGCGAGCTGCGTACGGCCCCCAACGGCGATATTTTCCTGGCGGAAACCGGCCCTGGCGAAATCAAGATCTTCCGCGGCGTCACCGCGGACAGCGAGCCCGTGGAAACATCCACCTTCGCCACCGGACTCAAGGCGCCCTTTGGCATCGCTTTCTATCCGCCCGGCCCGAACCCGAGCTGGATCTATATCGGCAACACCACTTCGGTAGTCCGCTTCCCTTACAAGAACGGGGACCTCAAGGCGACCGGCGAGCCGCAGACGATCGTCCCGGAACTGCCCGGCGGAGGCGGCCACACCACGCGCGACGTGGTTTTCACCGCCGACGGCGAGAAGATGTTCGTCGCCGTCGGGTCGGCTTCGAACGTGGACGATCCCGATACTACGCCGCGCGAATTTCACCGCGCGAACATTCTGCAGTTCAAGCCGGATGGGACGTTCGTGAAGATCTACGGCGCCGGTATCCGCAACCCCGTGGGACTAGCCATAGACCCAACCACCGGCGAGTTATGGTGCAGCGTGAATGAGCGCGACGAGCTGGGCGACAACCTGGTTCCCGACTATATCACTCACGTTCAGGAAGGCGGATTCTACGGCTGGCCGTGGTATTACATCGGCGGACACCAGGACCCGCGCCACGACGGCAAGCACCCTGAGCTGAAGAACAAGGTGATTGTGCCGGACGTGCTGATGCAGCCGCACAACGCCTCGCTCGAAATGCTGTTTTACGAGGGCAAGCAGTTCCCCAAGGAATACGCGGGCGATATTTTTGCGGCCGAGCACGGCTCCTGGAATCGCGCCGTCCGGACCGGTTATGAGGTAGTGCGCGTCCCGCTGAAAAACGGCCACGCCGGCGGCGAGTTCGAGGACTTTCTGACGGGCTTCGTCACGCCGGAGGGCGGGGTATGGGGACGGCCGGTAGGAGTAGCAGTGGCGCCGGACGGGTCGCTGTTTGTCAGTGACGACGGGTCGAGATCCATCTGGCGCGTGTCTTGGGCAGGTAAAAGGTAAGACGGGCGCCGAAATGATGGGGCCATGCTTCAGCTTGCCATCGCCGCCGTGCCGCGACCGGCACGCGGTGCGCTTTGGCAGCCGTCTGTTATAAGACTAGCTAGTGGTCCGACTTCTTCACCAGCACAGCCTCCGGCTATCTTGAAACTTAGCCTACAGCGCAGGAATTCGTTGGTGGCGCAACCGATGGAGAACCTATTTCTCGCACCAATGGTGCGAGTTTTTCGTAGTTGCCGAAGGCCTCGTAAAACTGCTCGATTCTCCATCAGGGGACAAGGCAGTGCAGATCCTCAAAGAGACAAAGCAGCTTCTCCACAGTATCCGCCCCCAGCAGTCATCGAGTCCGCTACACGAGGAGAGTCCATGAGCGAACGGCCTGCCGGAGACGACGACATGCCTGTCGAAATCGATTCCAGCCAAGGCTTTCGCGGCCTTCATCACATCCCTGCCGGGGCGAAGGTCTTCCTTCCGGCATCTAGCCATTGTCAGGGTCGAGGCAGCCGTGGCGCCGTGGGGGATCGAGAAGAGAAAAGGCGCCCGAATGGCAGAAACCTGCTCCGATAGACGCAGAAGATCCAGGCGCGGCGGAGGGCGAGATGGCTATTAGCCGGGATCGCCACGCTTATAATTGATCTATGTGTGGAATTGTCGGCTACATCGGGGCGCATCGAGCCGTTCCCATTATTCTGGAGGGCCTGAAGCGGCTCGAATACCGCGGCTATGATTCGGCCGGCATCGCCGTCTTTTGCGCCGATGGCAAGCTTGGCATCCGCCGCGCCCAAGGCAAGCTGCGCAACCTCGAAGACGTCATCCGAATGGACCCGGTGGACGGTTCGTTCGGCATTGGCCACACGCGCTGGGCCACGCACGGACGACCCACCGAAGAGAACGCCCACCCGCACCGCGACTGCACGGGCAATCTGGTGGTGGTGCACAACGGCATCGTGGAGAACTACCTCACGCTCAAACATAGCTTGGAAGCGGAAGGACACGAATTCAAGACCGATACCGATACCGAAGTGATCGCGCATCTGGTGGAGAAGTATTTTGAAGGCAACCTGGAACAGGCGGTGCGCGCGGCCGTAAAGCAAGTGACGGGCGTGTTCGCGCTGGCGGTGATTTCGAGCTCGGATCCGAATAAGATCGTGGCGGCGCGGAACGGGCCGCCGGTAGTGATCGGGATCGGCGATGGCGAATACTTCGTGGCTTCGGACGTGCCCGCGATTCTCAACCACACGCGCGACATGTTCTATCTGGCGGATGGCGACATAGCCGTTTTGACGCCCGCCGGCGTGCAGCTGAGCGATTTCGACGGGCGGCCGGTGAGCCGCCAGGTGACGCACGTTTTGTGGGACCATATCGCGGCGGAAAAGGGCGGCTACAAGCATTTCATGCTCAAGGAAATCTTCGAGCAGCCGCGCGCCGTGCGCGACACCACGCTGGGGCGGGTGGAGCATGAGACCGGGCGCATTTATCTGGACGAAATGGACATCGCGTCCGAAGAGTTCGCGCGCTTCCGCCAGGTGAAGCTCATCGCCTGCGGCACCAGTTGGCACGCGGCCCTGGCGGGCAAGTTCATGATTGAGAAACTGGCGCGCCTGCCGGTGGAAGTGGATTATGGCAGCGAGTTCCGCTACCGCGACCCGATTGTCGAAGACGGCACGCTGACGGTAGTGATATCGCAATCGGGCGAGACCGCGGACACGCTGGCGGCGCAGCGCGAGGCCAAGCAGAAGGGGTCGAAGACGCTCGCTATCTGCAACGTGGTGGGCTCCATGATCACGCGCGAGGCGGCCGGGACCATCTACACCCACGCGGGTCCGGAAATCGGCGTGGCGTCCACCAAGGCATTCACCTGCCAATTGACGGCGCTGTTTATTCTGGCGATGCGCCTGGGGCAAGCCAATGGACGCCTTGATGAGAGCTCGTCGCGATGCCTGGTGCAGGAGCTGCTGCTGCTTCCGGGCAAGCTCGAAACCGTGCTTTCGCACGATGCGGCTTATGAAGCGCTGGCCAAGGAGCTGCATCGCGCCACCGATTTTCTCTATTTGGGCCGTGGCGTGCATTTCCCCATCGCACTCGAGGGCGCCCTGAAGTTGAAGGAGATTTCCTACATCCACGCGGAAGGCTATCCGGCGGGCGAGATGAAGCACGGGCCGAACGCGCTGATCGACGAGAAGCTTCCCGTGGTGGTGCTGGCGACGTGCGACCCAACCAGCCGGGAGAGCCGCCTGCTGTACGAGAAGACGCTCTCGAATATACAGGAAGTGAAGGCGCGGGAAGGCGTTGTGGTGGCCGTGGCGACCGAGGGCGACCAGCATGTGCGCAAGATTGCCCATCACGTGATCGAAATTCCGCCGTCGTCGGATCTGCTGGGGCCCATTCTGGAGATTGTGCCGCTGCAGCTTCTGGCGTATCACATCGCCGTGCGCCGCGGATGCGACGTGGATCAGCCGCGCAATCTGGCTAAGAGCGTCACGGTTGAGTAAAGCGCCGAGTAAAACGCCGGACAGCGCGGCGCTGCGCCAGTGGACGCACACGCTGCAGATCTCGACGCGCGGCAAAGGGCTCTACGAGTTCACCGGTCAAATTGCCGCATGGCTTGCCCAACAGGAGGTGAGCACGGGTCTGTTGACCGTCTTCGTGCGGCACACATCGGCATCGCTGCTGATTCAGGAGAACGCCGATCCGGACGTGGTCCACGATCTGAACGTGTTTTTCGGCCGCATTGCGCCCGAGGATAACCGGCTGTACCGGCACACCATGGAAGGGCCGGACGACATGCCCGCGCATATTCGAGCGGCCCTCACGGCCACTCAGCTTTCGATTCCGGTGGAAGGCGGGCGCATGACCCTGGGCACGTGGCAGGGCGTCTATTTGTTTGAGCATCGTGCGGCGCCGCACCGGCGAAGCGTTGCGCTGCATTTGCTGGGAGACGCTTCATGATACGCTGGTTCACATTCCGTATAATGTACGGGGAGGCAACATGAGCGTAAAAGCGGCTGTCAGGCATTCCGGGAATGTGGCGATCATCGATATGTCCGGGCGGATCACGCTGGGGGAAGGCTCCGGCTTGCTGCGCGGCACCATAAAAGATCTGGTGGCCGCGGGGCAAAATAAGATCCTGCTGAATCTGAAGGATGTGAGCTACATCGATAGCGCCGGGCTGGGCGAGATGGTGGGGTCGTACGCCTCCGTCACCAATCAGGGCGGCGATATCAAGCTGCTCAATGCGCAATCCAAGGTGACCGATCTGCTGCAAATCACCAAGCTGTTCACGGTTTTCGCCACGTATACGGACGAGGACGAAGCGGTGCGGAGTTTTGCGGCCGCCGCGGGGGCATAGCCCGCAAATCTCACGGCTTTCCGTGGCGCAGGCACTCCTGCGCGCACTTCTGCGTGCCGCGTTCACACCCGCGTGAACGCGCTTTTCTACCAGCGAGGCAGAGGCGAGATTATGCCAGCTTAGCGTCACGCCCAGAGGTAAAAGATCGCCATCAGCATAATCCACAGGACGTCGAGGAAATGCCAGAAGATGGCGCAGACGTCGATGGCGGTGCGCTTGGCGGGGCCCAGGCGCAGCCGCAGCGCTTGCACGTCCACCCAGATCAATGCCATCATGCCGCCGATCAGGTGCAGCGCGTGCACGGCAGTGAGCACATAGAAGAACGAGCTGCTGGGGTTGGTGGCCACGTAGATGCCGGCGGCGCGGAGTTGGCTCCAGGCGATGGCCTGGCCAACCAGGAAGACGCCCCCGAGAGCCGTAGCGGCGGTCCACCAGCGGTTGAAGCTCGCGCGATGCCGGGCTTTGAGAGCGCGGCGAGCCAGATCGAGCGCTACGCTGGACGCGATCAGAATACCCGTATTCAACCAGAGGATGGGCGGCTTGGGCGTGGGAATCCAGTCGTCTCCCATGAGGCGGCGAGCGACAAAGGCGATCACCAGCGCGGCGAAAACGATGCCACAGGAGACGAGCAGAATCAGCATGCCGACGAAAGAGGTACGCCGGTCTGCGCCGCGGTGATCGGGAGTCTCGGCCCAACTGCTCGCTGCGCCGCTTGATGGGGTCATGAATTATAGGATCGCACCGAAGCGGCAATGAAAGGAAATCCGGATATACCCTGTCTATCGTCTGCTACCATCGCCAAGTCCGCAGCGATGCTTTCGGCATCGCCGCCGCTACCGTTCCCTCCGGAACGACCAAGCCCATCCATCCCTTTTCCTCTTCCGGGCCCTTTACAACTCCGTTCGGCTCCTTCCCAGCAGCAAACGCGTTCCAACTCAGCAGTATCCCGCCTTGTCGGAATCCCTTCCGGATCATTGAGACCGCCAGTATCCAGCAAGGCGGGCTTCCGAAGAACTGGTAGAATACGGTGAGGCCGATTCAATGGCGTTCGAGCCCGACATCTTCGTCACGACACCGGACGGCATCACGCTTGTCATCGAAGCTAAGGTGACCCTGCCGAATCTGCAGCGCGCGGAGGAAGACCTTAAACAGTACATGGTCGGGATGCAGTGCCCCATCGGACTTCTGATCACGCCTGAGCGCATGTGGCTGTACCGGGATTTCTACACGACACGGTCGCCACAGTCCGTTCAGTGCATCGGCGAATTCAACGTCAAATCATTGTGGCAACAACCACCACCGTCACAGGGGGAGGCGTTCGAAATGTTCGTCCAACGGTGGCTGGAAGACCTCGCTGAGCAACCAACCAGGGAAGTACCTGAAGGGTTGCGAGAGGCTCTTCGGGAATACGTTCTGCCCGCCGTCAATAGTGGCGAAGTGCGAGCAGCACACCCCCGCTACTCCTGAGGAATGGCGCCGCACGTCTTCGTAGAAACCAATTGGCTATTCGCGTACGCTGCGCCAGCCCATCACCAGGTTCCGGCGGCGGCAGAGTTGCTTGATCGCGCGCGGCACGGGGAGTTCACTCCGCATATGCCCAACATCTGTCTTGGTGAAGCGCGCCAGGCGGTTCTCACGAAATGTCAACCACGCAAAGAAGCAACCGCAATACGACGATTCCTCGCATGGGCCCAACCCGCCGAGCACGTGACAAAAGCGGATGCCACGGCCACCAGAGTCGTCCTGGACAAATACGAAATCAGCATCAAACAGGACCTTGAGAAGCTCGACGACACTTTCCGGGCACTCGCCAGTCTCCCCTGCATCGAAATCTTCGGCCTCGATGAAATGATGCTCGACCGCGCCACCGAGCTAGCGCTTGCCGGGATAGCTCCCAAACCCTTCGACCATGCGATGCTCGCAAGCGTTCTGGTTCGCGCGTCAAGACTCTGGGAAGCTAAGCTGGCGAGCGAGCAATCTCCTTCTGCGAAGCTGATGCTGACTTGCAGCCCTGGGACAAGCACGGCAACGCGAAGGCGCAACTGAGAGATGCTTTCAATCAAGCCCACGTCTGGGTGTCTGGGTGTATGGAGACTTCACGCTTACTCAGCCCCAACGACGACAAGGTTTTGAGTGACCGACTTCAAGAGGTACTCATATGGTCGCGCGAAGCCCATCTTGCCCCACATGGCCGCATAACTCCCCGCTCATAGAAACGCCGGCAACATTCCCGCTGGGATATCACAAACGCCTAAGCCGCCGTGAGCGCACCAGCCCCTAACCCGCGGATTGGCGCTCGAGTTCCAAGACATCCGCCGGAACGTCCGCCGCGGGCAGCGTAATCGTAAAGCGAGTCCCCTTGCCCGGTGCGCTTTCCACCTCGATCTTGCCCTCGTGCGCTTTCACGATCCAGGCCACGAAACTGAGCCCGAGTCCGAGACCCTGCTCCGGCCCCGGCGCCGTGCCCGAGCCCGGGACGCGGTAGAAGCGGTCGAAGATATGCGGCAGGTACTCGGTGGGAATGCCGCAGCCGGTGTCTTCCACGACGATCTCGAAGCGATCTTCGGCGGGCCGCAGGCGCACCCGCACGCTGCCATTTTCGGGCGTGAACTTGATCGCGTTCGAAAGCAGGTTGGTGATCATGCGCTCAATCTGCACACGGTCGATGCCGGCGAAACAATCGTCCGGAACGTCGGCCGTGAGCCGCACCGCCGCGGCCTCGGCGGGGATCTGGAACTCTTCCACCAGATCCTTTACAATCTCGCCCAGGTTCAGCCGCGATTTCTGCAGCGTAAGCTGGCCGGATTCGGCTTGGGAAAGCAGCAGCAGCGCGCGCACAATCTGCGAGAGCCGGTCGATATCCTGCAGCGCGTTGAACATGGCCTCGCGGTATTGATCGGTAGTCTTGGCCGTGAAGAGCGCCACTTCCAACTGGCCGCGGATGCCGGTAATCGGCGTGCGTAATTCGTGCGAGACGTCGGTGGAGAACTGCTTGATCTGTTGGAACGACGCCTCCAGGCCCTCGATCATGCGGTTGAACGTGAGGATCAGGTAATCGAGCTCGTCGCCCGCATGCCGCGTGGGAATGCGCAGGCTCAAGTTCGACCCCGAGATGCGTTGCGCTGTTCGCGCCACCGATAAGACCGGCTTCAACGCGCGCCCCGTCATAAACCACCCCATCAGCGACCCCAACAACAGCGCGACGGGAATCACTCCCACGAAGACCAGGGTGAACTCGTGCAACGTGCGGTCGTCGTGCTCCAGCGACTTGCCGATAGCGACGTAGAAAGGCAGCCTGTGGCCGGTAGAATCGAGGCGCATGTCGTAGAAGATGCCGGAGCGGATCAGAAAACGCTCGCCCTCGGAATTGCGCCGCGTCGTGAAAGGCGTGGCATTCGGCTTGCCCGGCGCCACTCCATCCCGCACCCGCCGTTCGATGTCGGCCGGCCGGTCGATGCCAAGGTCTTTGTAGGCCGCCGAAACCGCGGGTTCGCCCGAGTCGTTCTCGTTGATCACCTCGTTGATCGCGTGACCGCGGGCATCGGCGATCAGGTACAGGCTCTTGATCTCCGCAAATGTGCGGCTCTCGTCCTGATCGGTATCGTCGTATTTCCAGAAGGCCTTTTCGGGGCTCCCTGGAGGTTGGACGCCGCGGTCGATCTCCAGATAGCCGCCCTTCATCGCCGCCCATTCCTGATTGAGATCGTCCTGGCTCTGCTCGGCCAGCGTGGTCTTGAGCCGCTCGCGGAATAGCGCCGCGAAAATGAAGAACAGCAGCGCGAAGATCAGTGCGTAGCTGGCCGTCAAACGGAAGCGCAGTCCGCGCGACAACCTCCCGAAATCGGGCCGCCGCATGTTACGCCAGCCGCTCCGGCGCCTGCTCCACGGGCCGTTCCGGCGGCTTATCGGGCGCGTCGATCATGTACCCGATGCCGCGCACGGTCTGGATGAGCTTCTGCTGGTAGCGGTCGTCGATCTTGCTCCGCAGATGCCGTATGTAGACGTCCACAATGTTGGTGAGACCGTCGTAATCCATGTCCCAAACGTGCTCGACGATCATGGTGCGGCTCAGCGGGCGTCCGCGGTTGCGCATCATGTATTCCAGAATGCCGAACTCTTTGGGCGCAAGCTCGATGGCTTCGCCGCCGCGCGTTACCTTGCGACGGATCGCATCGAGCCCCAGATCGGCCACCTGGAGCTTCTCCGGCGTCGGCTGCCCGCGGCGCAACAGCGCGCGGACCCGCGCCAATAATTCCACAAAGGCGAACGGCTTGGTCAGGTAATCGTCGGCGCCGGCTTCGAGCCCTTTGACGCGGTCGTCCAGCGCGCCGCGAGCGCTCAAAATGAGCACGGGCGGCCCCACCTTGCGGTTGCGGATCTTCTCCAGCACCTGTAGTCCGTCCATATCGGGCAGCATCAGGTCGAGAATCACCAGGTCGTAATCGGTGGCGTGCGTATGCTCCAGCGCCACGCCGCCGGTACCCGCCGCATCCACCGCGTAGCCCGCGCCCTGGAGACCGCGGCAGAGAAAGTCGGCGATACGTTTTTCGTCCTCGACGACCAGAAGTCGCATTGCTCTTAGGGTATCAGAGGAAGTGCGTTAGGGAGAATGCCGCGAGTAGACCGGGTGCTTAAACGGATTGGGGAAACGCCGGTCAAAATCCGCTCCCTTAACAGTCGCGGCTCCGTAGCTATTTGCAGACGCACGCAGCCGAGACAGAGCCGCGGCCGTGAGGGGGTGGGAATTCGCAAAGGAGCACATGCCGGGCATCCCGCCTTCGCCGGGCGTTGGTGCTTGCGTACCGGACACAAGTGCGGACAGGGGCCCCGTCCGCCGGATAAGACGCTTCTCGCGGTTACCGCTGGCTCACGCGCGTGGCTCCGTTCGGAGCCGCGGCCATCGAGGCGGCGATCGTAATTTCTTCACGCGGCTGAAGAGAAATAGCAGCCCGGCGCTGAGCGTTAACGCTATTGAACCAGGCTCCGCTGCTTCCTGCACGTTCAACGCGCCTATATTTATTCCTCCCGCTTCGCTGCTGTAGACTCCCGGCGCAGTAAATGCCTCCGACGGAAAGTCAAATATGGAGCCGGAAATTGGGGAATCGAATTGCAACTGAGCGGAGAAAGCCCCGAGGACGCTTTGATCGCTGAAAATGACGCCGGGACTACCGCAATTCGTGCTCGAATCCAACCGATCGCAAGTGAAGTCCACGCCCGAACCGTCTGGCGCCGCGTCGATAAAATCGGGCACTGTCAACTGAAACGCTTCCGGCTCCGGGGACGCTCCGGAATTGTCGGCTCCAGCAAAAATATAGACGACCGAATTGGCGTGGGCGGCCGCGGTCATTAGAAAAGCGGCAGGCAGGCATCGCATTCCCGTGCGGATGCTTTTCATGGGTTCGCCTATACAAGATATCACGGTTACAGCGAGAAAATCGAATGCCGGAAACGCACGGAAAAATCCGCGCGCCCGGAAGCCGCTAGTTCTCGGTGGGCAGCTTTTCCAGGTGGTCGACCACGATCAGATCCACCGGCGCTTTCCGCGCTTCCAGCTTGAGCCCAAGCTGCTGCACGTTGGTGAAAAGCGATGAGTCGCTGGGATCGGACGCGCCCTCAGCCGGACCCCTGCCGGGCATTCCGCCAGCGCCCCGTCCCGGTCCCGGCGCCTGCATGCCCGCCGATCTCGCCGCGTTCATCAGGTCTTCCATGGAAAGGTCGAGCGCCACCTGGTAGTTCCCCTTGATCGCCGTCATATCCACTACCGGATGGTCCACAAAACGCGCCAGCGCTTCGGCAAACTGCGCCATGCTCATCTTCGCGGATTCCATGTGCATTGCGCCGTTGGCCATGGTAATCTTGACGGTTCCGGAACCTAGCCCGTTTGAGACCGTCATGCCCTTTTGGGGATCGCCGCTGATGCGCAAAGAGGTGTCTGTGGATGGACCGGCGCCATCGGCGGCGGGGGCCGCGGGCTCGTCCGGAGGCGATTCCTTCAGCTTGGGACCGTTCTTCCCCACCACCAGCGCGTAGATCTGAACTTCCTTATTCGCCCGATGGATGGTCAGCTTAAACCGCTCGGCCAACAAAGCTTGCAGCATTTCCGGCGCCTGGTCTTGACTCGCGCCCGCCGGCAGCTTGGCCATGATATCGAATCTCTCCGCGGACATCCAATCCGGACCCGAGATCTGGTAAGACTTCACCCTATAGGCGATGCCAATCAAGTCCGATAGCGACAAGAAACCGATATCGACTCTGGCTCCATCGACCTTCATGCCCACTCGGCCCGACATCATTCTCGCCGGGTCGGGAGGCCCCGCCGGTTTGACGGAAGCAACCTCGAACGACAGTCCGGCCGCCGGGGTTTGGGCGAGCGCCGCGCCTGCTACCAGCAGCAGTCCGGCGCCAATTCCGCATAACAAGGTTCTTGACATGAATAACTATTAGACGTGCGCAGCGCGCTATTCTTACAAAGTTTGTTGCCGCTACCGCAGCGTCACGATCGGGTCCACACGCGTGGCCCGCATCGCGGGGATGTAACTGGCCGCGAATGCTACCGCCACGAACAGTGCGGCGCAGGCGGCGAACGTCGGCAGGTCGGTAGCGCTGACGCCATAGAGCAAACTGGCAAGCAGGCGGGTGAGCGCCAGCGAAGCGGCGATGCCGATCGCAATGCCGGCGCCGGCGAGCGTCATGCCCTGGCGCAGAACCAGGCGCAGAATGTCGCCGCGATTCGCGCCCAGCGCGATGCGGATTCCCATTTCCTGGGTGCGCTCCGAGACCGAGTATGCGATTACGCCGTAGATGCCCACCATCGCCAAGACCAGCGCGGCGAGTGAGAGACCGGCCAGCAACGTCGTGGTGAAGCGCGGCTGCGCGGCGCCGGCTTCGAGGATTTCATCCATGGTTTGGATCGCCGTCACCGGCTGGCTGCCGTCCAGCGCGAAGACGGCCCCTTCGACGGATTTCACCATCGCGCGCGGGTCGCCCGCGGTCCGCACGATTACGTTGAGCGATAAGCCGGGAAGCTGCGCGTAGGGAAAATAGAGCTCCGGCTTCACGTCGGCCGCCAAATTCATGTTGCGTACATCGCCGAGCAGGCCTACCACTTCGGCGGGCGACGTCCCCCTGCCTGCCAATATGTGCTTGCCCACTGGATTCTGGTTGGGCCAATAGCGGCGCGCCAAGGTCTGGTTGACCAGCAGGACCATGGGCGCAGCGGCATCGTCGCGGTCCGTGAATTCGCGGCCGCGCAACACCGGGATGCCCATGGCCTGCGCGTAGTCCGCGGTGATGGATTGAATGTTGAACAGCGGCCGCTCACTCAGCGGAACCAGCGGTTGCCCCTCCGGCAGGGCGGGCGAAAATCGCGAAGGGTTTACCGGCAGCGCGGTAGATCCGGCTACCGCTTGCACGCCCGGCAGCGCGCGAATGTTGCGGAAGAGGTCGCGGTAAAAGGCCGCCTGAGCGGGGCGTGGGTAACGGGATGTTGGCAGGCTCACGTTCATGGTGAGCAGATTGTGCGGGCGGAAGCCTGGCTGGGAATCGCGCAAGCTGGCGAAATTGCGCAGCAGCAGCCCGGCGGCGATCAGCAGCACCACGGAAAGCGCCACTTGTGACACCACCAGCAAGCTGCCCAGCGCATTGCGGCGGCGGCCGGCGGTGGCGCCGCGGCCTTCGGCGCGCAAGATCGAATTCACGTCGGGCCGCGAGATTTCGAGCGCCGGCGCCAGGCCGAACAACACGCCCGCCGCCAGCGAAACAATCGCCGTGAATGCGAGCACGATGGCGTCCCCGAAAGCCCCGGCGTGAATCTCTTGCGCGCGCGGCAGAGTCTTCTCCGCCATGGCCGCCAGCGCCCTCGTCCCCCAAGCGCTTAACACTGCGCCGAATACTCCCCCGGCCACCGCCAGCAGCAGACTCTCCGTCAGGAGCTGGCGGATGAGACTGGCGCGCGTGGCGCCGATGGCGGTTCGCACGGCGATTTCCCGCTTCCGCCCCAACGCGCGCGAAAGCAGCAGGCTGGCGACGTTGGCGCACGCGATCAGCAGCACCAATCCCACGGCGCCGAAGAGAATCCACAGCGCCGTACTGACGCCCGAGACCAGTTCGTCGCGCAGGTTGCCGACGCGCACGGTCGAGCCGGAGTCCGCGTCCGGGAAGCGCGGATGCTCGCGGCGGTATTGCGCGGCCAGCGTATCCATCTCCGCCTGCGCCTGCGAGAACGATACGCCGGGCCGCAGCCGCGCCAGGAAATTCAGAAACCCGGCGCCGCCGTTGAGCTGCACGGGCGTGATGACGCTGAGCTCGAATACGCGCGGCGCGATGATATCCACCGGTCCCAGGTAATCGAACCGGAACCCCGCGGGCAGCACGCCGGCGACGGTGTAGACCTTATCGTTGAGAGTGAGCGTCCGGCCCACCGCCGCGGGGCTCGCGCCGAATCGCCGCGCCCAAAGCTCGTGGCTGAGCATCACCACCAGGTTGCCGCCGGGCTGGTCTTCTTCCGCGTGGAACGAACGCCCCGCCGCCGGATGAACGCCCAGAATCTGCAGGAAGTCCCACGAGACGCGCGCCGCGGTGAGCTGCTCGGGATCGCCTGCGCCGGTCCAGGTAAACGTGTCCGACGTGAACGCGGCTACTCCGGCGAACGACTTGTTCTGTTCATGAACCATTTGAAACCGCGGCCACGAGAGCGGGCCGTGGTTGGCGCCATTCACGAAGCGTTCCGATGAGAGCAGCGCCAGCCGCTCCGGCTGCGGATACGGCAGTTGCCGCAACAGCAGCGCATTCGCCACACTGAAGATCGAGGTGTTGGCGCCGATGCCGACGGCCAGCGTGAAGATGGCGATGGCGGCGAAGGCCGGGTTCTTGCGGAATCCGCGGAGGGCGAAACGCGCGTCCTGAAGGAGGTTCATAAGAGGCATAGACATAAGGTCGAAAAAGCTTTCGGGTTGAACGGGTCCAGGGGACCCGTGCGGACCAGGGGGTCCGCCCTACTGGTTGGCGGCGACAACGATGGGTTTCAGATCTACGCTTTGACGGCTGTTGACCCCCGCTTTGACGGGCACTGCGCGCTCTTCGTACGGCTTGCGGAAATCGGCGCTCTGCGGCGCGCCCTGTTCCACGCCCAGCCACGCGTAGGCTTTGTACTCGCCAGGCTGCACGTTAGCGAAACTGAACTTGCCGCTGGGCAGCGTGAACGCGCTATAGAAACGGTCCTGCCAATCCGCGCGGCTCTGATCGGGAATCAGCGTCACGTTCGCGTTGTACACCGGCTTGCCCGCTTCGTCCGTCACGGCGCCTTCCACTTGACCGAAATCGGCGCTGATGGCCACCGTCACGTCGCCGGAAAGCCGCTCGGTGTCGATCTTATGCTCCGGCAGCTCCCGATCGCCCAGGCGAACGCTCTTCAGGTAAGCGTTTCGCCCGCCAATGCGCACCTGATATATCCCCGGCGCCATCTCCGGGCTCGAGAACGTTCCATCCGCCGCGATCTTGGCCTGCTGCTGCCCGGAAAGATCGGTGGCTTGCATATACAGGGTCAAGTCCCCTAAGGGTACGGTCGCCGACCCTTCCACCTTCACGGCGCCTTTTACTTTTACGCCCGGGGAAAACGTAAGGTCAACGCCATCCACGTCGCGATCGATTACGTCCACCGGTTGCCGCGCGAACAGGCGAGCTTCCGGGTTGGCGGCGTCGATCAAATCTCCAATCACGATGTAGGAGCCGGGCGCAATATCCCGCACTTCATACGAATCGCGGCCCATTTGAGTCATTATCTGAAACCGCGCCATGTTGCCCGATCGCTCTACCACGCGAACTCCGCGGCGAGTCTTGGCGGGGTCGCCGGCCGGGAATTTGCCGCGAATGGCGTAGCGCTTCTCCGGCGCCAGGCTGATATCGATGCCGTCCAGCTCCCCGCCCGGCTGCGCTTGCAATTCCGTAGCGCGCGACGCGTCCGCTACCCCCGGATAATATGCCGCTGCCAGGGTTGTGGGTGGAAGGGCTCCGCGCACCTGCACATTGATTTGCACCATCCGGCGAAAGGAACGCGGCGTCGCTTCGGCGCGCACGTAGTAGCGTCCCGGAGGCAGATTGAACATGCGGTACTCGCCGCGATCGTCGGTCTGCACCTGGTGCATGGAGCGAAGTTCCTTATTGCCGGAAACATATGCGTATTGCTGCGCCTCCACCTGCGCGTGGCGTACGGGGTCGCCGTCGGCGTCCAGCACTCTTCCGGCGATCACGCTGGCGGGAATCAGGCGCAGCTCAAGGCCCGTCACCGGTGCGCCGGCCTCCACTGTTACCGGCGGAAAATCGTGCGCCGTGGCCACGCGCCCCGCCGGCCGGCCTATAAAACCTTGCTTCGATGGAACGGGTTCATACACGCCCGGCGCCACGCCGGCAATGGTGAACCTGCCATCGGCGCCGGCCTGGCAAATATAAGTCTGCGGCTGCGCTTCGCCACGCGCCTCCACTCCACGCAGAGTCACCAGGGCGTTGGCCACCGGCTCGCCGTGCGCCGAACTGGTTACGCGGCCCTGCACTGTGCCGCCGCCCTGCGCAGACGCTGTGAGCGCCGCCACCAGCAATATGTAGGACCGGCCTCCCGGCCG
>PLDF01000382.1 GCA_003135055.1 Bryobacterales bacterium
GGGTGCAGGAGCGCGGCCTCTATTTCCTCGGCGACAAAGACCCGAAGTACATCGACCTCTTGTCGATGACGGACTCTTTCAAGGATAATCCGGGAGAGAAACTCGGATCGTTGGTGGAAGCCAGGTTCGGCAAAGGCCGGTGGATCTATGTCGGCCTCAACCTGTGGCGTCAACTGCCGGACGGAACCGACGGCGCCTACCAGCTTCTGGCTAACTTGATCAGTCTGCCGANNCGTGCAGCGTTCACACTCGTGTGAACGCGTCTTGGATGCTTTCCCACGGACTGAATCCGTTGCCGAATTCACGACCCCGTCGAAAGGTATTAAAAATGGACCCAATATCGCGCAGGAATTTCATCGGAGCGGCCGCTGCATGGCCGGCCGCATCGTACGCCCGCATCGTCGGCGCCAACGACCGAATCCAGATCGGCCAGCTCGGCTGCGGCCACAGAGCGTCGGGCCATCGGATCATGCTCAAGCTGTCCGCCGAAACCGACTCCAATTTCGATCTGCGCAGCGTCTGCGACCTCTGGTCCGTCAACCGCGACAAAGCCGCCGATGACGCGCAACAGATTTTCGGAAAACGGCCCAAGACCTACAAGTACTCCGAGGAGATGCTGGCCGATAACGACCTGGACGCGGTGATGATCGCTACCGGCGACCACCAGCACGCTCGCATTCTGGCCGAGGTGGTGCGCGCCGGGAAGGACTGCTATTGCGAGAAGCCCATGGCCAACACCCTACAGGACGCCAAGCTGGCGCGCGATACGGTGGTGGCCGGCAAGCAGGTGGTGCAGATGGGATCGCAATGGCTGAGCGACCCTTATCAGCACCAGGTGCGCGAAATCGTGCGGAGCGGAAAACTCGGCAAGATTGTCTCCATTAGCCAGAGCTGGAATTGGAACGGTCCGCGCTGGCACGTGCCGGATCGGGCGAATGTCGCCGCCATCCGGGAGCAGGACACGGATTGGAAACGCTGGCTGCTGGGCCGCGCCTCTAGGCCTTTCGACCCATGGCCGTACTTTGAGTTCCGCATTTTCAAAGAGTTCTCCTGCGGGATTCCCGATCAGTTTTTCAGCCACGGCTCCGGGCTGGCGCATTTCTATCTGGATACCTTCATTCCGGACGATATGGTGGCCAACGGAGGGATATTTGCATGGCATGACATCCGTGAGAATCCCGACACGTTCCAGTGTCTTTCCACATTCGCGGAGAAGCAGGTGCTCTACTCGTTCGGCATGACGCTGGGAAGCGGATATGGCGATCACTCGATGATCCGCGGCACGCATGGCACACTCTATTCGCCGGGCGGGGAAGGCAGTCCGCAATGGTGGTTTACTCCCGAGACGCGAAGCTTCTGGGAATCGAATGTGGTCTTCGATCTGCATTCGGAAAAGGGTAAGCCGGAGCTCGTAACTATACCGGGTCACCCGGAAACGCCCCCTGTGAAGCAGGACGACAATCTGAAGGCCCATACGGACAACTGGTTCCGGTGCATGCGCAACCGGACGACCCCGAACGGCAGCATCGAGAGCGGATTCGCCCACGCTGTGGCGGTGGTGATGGCTACGCGCAGCTATCGGGAAGGCAAGAAGCTCTATTGGGACCGGAAGAACGAGCGGATTCTGGAGCGGCCGGTTACGGCTTGAGGGCCGGCGGGGAAGGTTTTCAGCGCGGGGCAGGTTGCATTACCGGCACATAGCCCCGTCCCTGCGGCACAATCTTCGCAACCGATTCATCAGCCGCTCGAACACCCGCGCGCGATCCTTTCCGCGGCCCCCGCGCCTGGTTTCGACCTCCGTCCGGACGCGATATCGTTGCGTGGATCGCGCTCCTTTGCCACGGAGCGGGCCGCTCTCGCAGCGCTTCACGCCCTCGGCCGCTCAAGCATTCTTGAAAGGCGCTATTTCTGCCGTTCTTGAGAATGTTCGTGCGGTGGACGCCTGATCGTCGGCCCGTCTTTTCGCAGCGTCGCGCGTCTTTCCAGGTCTTTCCTTGGACCTGCGGTGTACGGCGTCTTCCCGAGGTACTCACGCTGGATGATCGGTCCGCCGCGGAATTAGGCGTGGCGGCGGTCAAGGGAAGGGCGCTGGCGGCCGTCTTTGTTTGGCGCGCAGACGCTCGACGATCTGCTGGAGCCGCGTGCTCGGCTGCAACCGCAGCACCGCCTCGAACTCGGCGAGCGCTTCCGCCTGGCGTCCCGGCACTTGCAAGAGCGCCGACGCCAGGTTGTAACGCGCATCCGCGAAGCCCGGGTCCAATCGCAAGGCTTGTCCGTACTCCGCAATGGCATCGGGCAGGCGGCCGGGCAATTGCGAGAGCGCGTATCCCAGGTTGTTGTGCGCGGCGGCGGAATCCGGGCGAATCCGCAGCGCCGTTTCATATTCGGCGATGGCGTCCGGCAGGCGGCCGGGCAACTGCGAAAGCGCGTTCCCCAGGTTGCTGTGCGCACTCCAGTAATCCGGCCCGAGGCGGATGGCGGCCTGAAATTCGGCAATGGCATCCGGCAGCCGGCCGGACAGGGCCAAAGCGCGGCCCAGATTATTATGCGCCTCCACAAGATTGGGGTTGGCGCGCAACGCCGCGCGGTATTCGGCGATGGCGTCCGGCAAGCGGCCGGGCTGGAGAATGAAGGCGTTTCCCAGGCCGTTGTGCGCCTCCGCGTTGCCGGACTGAATCCGTAGCGCGGCTTCCAAGTGCGCAATGGCCTCCGCGGTCCGCCCGGTTTGAAGCAAGGCATTGCCCAGATTGGATTGCGCCCTTTCGGAATCGGGCGCGAGCCGCGCCGCAATTTCGTACTGGGCGATGGCGTCGTCCAGCCGGCCGGGCATTTCGAGCAGCGCGTTCCCCATGCTGAGGTGCGCTTCCCAGAAATCCGGCTTGAGGCTCAGCGCCGCTTGAAAATGGGCCACAGCCTCGGCGCGCCGGCCGGGGATTGCGAGCAGAAAGTTTCCCAAATTATTGTGCGCCAGCCACGCGCCGGGATTGCGCGCCAGCGTCTCGCGGTACAGTGTCTCCTCGTCCCGATACGTACCCGCCTGCCGCCATGTCAGCACTCCAAGTACGGCTGCCAGAATGGCGGGAAGCCACGCGCGCCCACGTGAGACTTTGGACACGCCCGCCGCCACCGGCACAATGATGCCCAGACTGGCCAGGTACGCGAAGTGGTCCGCCACATACGAGTACCGGAACGGATACACGTTGAAAAATCCGAGCGCCGGAAATAGCGTGCCGGCGAAAATCAGAAAGCCCGCCAAGGGTCCCCGCATGCGCCGCGCCAGGCGCCACAGCCCGAGCGCAACGGCCAACACCCCGAGCGGAAATCCGTACGGCCACCAAACCGCGGAATCCACATTCCATCGCGGATAGAAAAACGTCAGGTTCGCCGGCCAAACCACCTTGCCTGCATAAAACCAGATCGCACGCCCCGCCAGCAGCAACCGCTCTACCGGCGTCAACGCGAAATCCGCGCCGCTGGCTCCGATGTATGTCTTTTCCACGGACGCGGTAAATAGCCCCGCGGATGCCCCCAGCACGAACCACGGAATCAGCGGCCGGACGTCTCGCTTCCACTCGAGGCGGCCGCGCCGCCACCACAGAACCACCAGCAGCGCGCCTGGCAAGGTCGCGGTAACCGTCTTGCTCAGCAGCGCCAGCACGAACAGCCCCAGCGCGGCGAGGTAGCGCGAGGGCCGCCGCGAGTCGTCGTAATGCAGGTCGTCGAAACGTAAGTAGACCAGCGCCGCGGCCAGGTAGAAAGCTCCGGAGAGCACGCTCTTCTGTTCGGAGATCCACGCCACTGCTTCCACCGAGATCGGGTGCAGCGCAAAACAGAGGCCGGCCAGCCACGCGCCGGGCAGCGCCAGCCGCCGTGCAATCCTCACCACCAGGCACGCGGCAAAAGCGTGCAGAGCCACGTTGACCAGATGATATCCCGCAACCGCATCGGCCCAAACGGAATGCTCCACCCAAAATGCGCTGTGCAGCAGCGGATAATATTGCTGCGTCGCGCCCAGGTCGAACCAGATTCGCCACAGGCCATGCAGCGTCCGCAGATCCAGCCGGGTCACGTGGCTGGCATCGTCCCAAAGCATTCCGCCGCGAAGCGCCGGCCAGTACGCCAGCACCGTCGCGCACACAATCGCCGCAAACGCGCCCCAATCTCGCGAAAAAGTTCCGGCTTGCCTGCTGTTGTCCGGTTTGCCGCTTGCCTGGGATCTGCGCTTGGACATCGTGCCCGAGTAAAAAACGGCGTCCCCCGGCTCGCGCCGCCGCCGCCGTTTTAATTGTAGGTCGCCGTTTAGATTGTAGACGCGTTTAGATTGTAGACGCGTTTAGATTGACGCCGCTACTGTCCGGAGGGTGCTTGACCGTTTTGGGGGGATGCGGCCAAGACAACGTTGTCAGCCTCAGCCGGACTCAGTTTCTTGCGGATGTTGGATTCAAGCTGAGAGAGCGTGAGGCGCGGTTGTGGCGGAAGATTTTTCCCGTAGCCGAGAGTAGGCGGCGGGTAGTTGTCACCGCGCGGCCCGAGGATCCCGGAGCCACCCTCGAGCCCCGAAAAAAAGAGCGTCTGTCGCAAAACGGTTCGGCAGTCGGGAAACGTCGTCCGCCCTGACGCGCGATGGCGGCGAAATGGCAGCTCAATGAGCCCCAGTTTTCTGAAGGCGCAAAATGTGTATGGCAATTATTCACATCGATTATCGGACATAAGGGGGCAATCTTGGGCGCACATTGGCGATAGGTAAACGCTGCGCGACTAACGAGGACTTGGCGCTCAGAATGCCTGGTTCGACCACGGCTGGGCCTAAGCCCGAGACGGCGACATTACGGACCAGGTGGGCTTGCGCTTGCCGCCTGCGCGTTCTAATATGGCCCTTTGGAAGACGCCGCGGCGAGCCTCACTCTATACAAATATCGCGCCATTAACGATTGGTCTATCGACACGCTTCGTTCGGGTAGCATGTGGTTCTCACTGCCGGCGAAACTCAATGACACTTTTGAGTTTAGCGTCCCGATATTCATCCCGATGAGCGCAGTGCAATTAGTTGAAAGCTACGAGAAGCGGTTCAAGATCGACTACGTTGCACCGGAATTGTTGGATGCAATGATGAGCCACAGTGGCTCCCAGAGTTTCCCGATTTCCCAGGAGTTTATCCAAGGCTTCCTTAGCACAAATGAAGATAATCGCAGCCTTTTCACCATCGCAATCGTGCATTTCCTTAGAGAGCAGGGCCTCACGAGCCAAGAGATCGCGACGAGGCTGAACCTGGACAAAGATAGTGAGCTCAGAAAGCGCTTGGAGAGTGAACTGAGAGAGGCGTACGAACGCAACCAAAGTGTTGGATCACATTTAGGAGTGTTATCTCTGTCTGCCCGCAACGACGACCCGCTTATGTGGGCTCATTATGCGGACTCTTGCAGGGGCATATGTATGGTAAGAATATACTTGACTAAGGACGCAAATGCGGCTACCCTTGAAATTGACGATCCGCAGCCCGGGTGGCTATCAATGCTGGAGGCGCTTTCGTCTTGGGGTGCCACTGACATTGTGTTTGTCGAGGCCTATTTTGACGAGAGCGGTACGCACCACGCATCCCATGTGCTCTGCGTTGCTGGGTACGCCATGGAAGCGCCGCAGGCGCGACTGTTTGAGCGGGAATGGCGGGAGTTACTGGGGCGATATCAGTTGCCTTATTTTCACATGAGCGAATGCGCTCATGGTACGGTCGCATTCAAGCATCTTAGTATGGCTGAAAGGATCGAAGTCGAAACCAGAGCAATCGGGATTATTAAGCGCCGGGTCCGCAGGGCGTTTGCCGTGACAATTGACGAGACAGAATACATGCGATTGTTCGATGATCCGGTCTCGCTCGAAGCTCTCGGAGAGCCATATACGTGGTGCCTACGAATGTGCCTAACCGAAGTCGGCAAATGGTGCCAACGCTATCCTGACGTGGAGAAGGTCTCGTACATCTTCGAATCCGGTCATGCTAGCCAAACTCAGGCCAACAGAATCCTGACAGAAACAAACGCGGTGCCAATAACCAGAGAGAATCGACGATACCTGTCCCATTCGTTCGTTGGGAAAAAAGACGCGTGTGGGTTGCAGGCCGCCGATTTGCTGGCGTGGCAGTGGGCAAAGAATTTCAAGCGTATCGCCGAAAGAAAATCAAGCAGGCTGGATTTTGTAAGTCTTGTACGCGGCGTTCCCGCGAATACAGGCAATTTCGATGCAGCCTTGCTGCAAAACCTCAAATCGTTTGTAGAATTCAGAAAAACCGAAGCTGGCAAGGGCGATGATTTCGACACGGTGATGGCAGCGTGGCAACGGAGCCGACTTTCAAGCCCTTATGGTAGAGTGAAGGCGTGAAAGCAGACCTTCCCACGGGTCCAGGAATGGACCGCTTCAACGCGACCATGGATAAGATCCTGTCAGTGTCGCATGAAGAGATGCAGCGCCGGATAGGGGCCTACAAAAAGCAAGCTGCTAAGAACCCCAACAAGCGCGGGCCGAAACCGAAAGCCAAGCGGAGTTAGGCCAAATGGCGCGATACGATTCCGGTGTGCTTCAGGAGTACGCCGACTCTCTATACTTCAAGGCCCGCTGGATTACGGCGAAGTGTGTCGGGGGCGGCGCCCTGGTTGGCGCGATTGTTGTTGGAACGTTTATCGAGTTAGTTGAACGATCCTCGATCCTATACGCAAGCCCGGTTCCCTTCGTTATCCTCGCAGGGCTTGGAGCAATTATCGGTTTTGGCATTGGGCAGGGGAAGGGCTTCAAGTACCGTTTAGAAGCACAGACCTTGCTCTGTCAAATGCAGATTGAATGCAATACCCGCAAAGAGACTTAGTTTCCTCCGCTTTACATCTTCGAACAGACTACGGGCTATGCTGGCTAGATTCGCTAAAATTGCAGTGTTTTCTTCTGCACGATCTGGCGGTTGTTGTGGTGCAGGGCTTACCGGCTCTACTGTAGGCGGCAAAAATGGCGCTTTGCGATTGTCAGGCAAGTACACAGGACTCTCCTTCATGCCGCGCCGTGGTTGACAATTCGCCCAAAATGGGGCTAGGATGGGAACGTCGTTTACCCACCCGCGCCAACCCCGGCGCGGTTCGTTTAAGTTTTCGAATTCGGCCCGTCTGTGTCACCAGCGCGGGCCGTTTTTATTTTACGCTTCTTTTCCCGCGCCGTCTAGAAAACTTCGGCTTGCGTTTCCTCTCCCTGTTGCCCGGTCTTGCCGGTTAGCTGCGCATACGTAAGGCGCTTGCCCACCACCTTGCGCATAAGGTAGTCGAACCGGTCACTGTCTGCCATTGGCAGGCGATTGTTATAACGGAAAGCCTGTTCATCAACGTAGCGGAACAGGTGGAAGGGTTCGACGCTAACGTAAGTGCCCTTTAGGCTGCGCTTGAGTAGTGACCAGAAATTCTCGCAATTGTTGGTGTGGACGTTACCGTCTACGTAGGCTACGGCATGGTCAATCACTTGATGCTCGAATTCGTTCAGCCCGTCGTAGGACTTCAGAGCATCGCTGTAGACTGCCGATCCGATTTCCACGTTGTCACGGATCAGCTTTTGCAGATCGGCCTTACGGCGAGTCTCTACGACGCTAGCGCGGACCTTCCCGCCGCGTTCCAGTACCGCCGCTACAATCGCCTTGCCTTGAGTCCCGCGACCGTGGATCTTTTCCGCCCGCTTGTCCGCGTGCATGTTGCGAGCTTTCCCACCGATGAAGGTTTCGTCTACTTCGACTTCGCCGCCGAGCTTGCCGCCGTTCTCTTCATCCTGCATCGCAAGGCGAATCCGTTGAAGCATGAACCATGCGGTTTTCTGGGTCACTCCAAGTGCCCGATGCAGTTCCCATGAAGAGATACCGTTACGGTTACTGGAGAGCAGCCAAGCGGCCGGTAGCCACTTCTGGAGAGTGATGGGGGAATCTTCAAAAATGGTTCCAACCTTAGCGGAAAACTGCTTTTTGGAGTGCTTCGCCTTGCACTCCCAGCGCTGTTGATTCGCCAGAAAGCGGACATCGGCGCTACCGCAGGTTGGGCAGGTAACACCGTTCGGCCACCGGCGCCCTATCATATACTGTAAGCAGTTGTCAGCATTGGAGAAGTAGATGATTGCGTCCTGGAGAGTTTTGAATTCAGTGGCCATGTATCTACTGTAGCTGTCTTTGGCTCCTTAGTCAAGTATATTCTTGCCATATGTATCGGTGTGACGGTTGATGTCGAGGAGCTTGTGCAGTCGGAGTTCATCCCCATGTGGGTGGAATATGCAGAGGACTTGCCGCTGCTCAATGCCGACCGGTTCTTCGATCACAAACACGAAAATGTTATGGAAATGTTGAGATTGTTCTATGCCACAAAGCATAAGGCTTGGTCTCACGAAGCCGAAATGCGACTGGTGGCGCAACGTGGTGATGTCGCCTTTCAGGTGCCCGGCCGAATCACCGAAGTGATTCTGGGTGAGAAAACAGATGGGAATGCTGGGCAAAAGGTACTTGATGTAATGGTTCGCGATCTTCCC
>PLDF01000114.1 GCA_003135055.1 Bryobacterales bacterium
GTCCCGGTGCCGAACGCGAGCCGCGTTACCTTAACGCCGGATTTTCCTAGCGTCACCCAATCCGTCGCTGTTCCGCGGGCCGCCCGCACGGGCAGGCTTCCGGTTCCCGCGAGTACGCCCGCGGCGAACCCGGTCTTCAAGAAATTGCGTCTGGAGCAGTAAGCCATCTGTCGGCCTCCAATTGGCCATATCCTATCATGAGTCACGGACCGGACGCTGACGATGCCCGGAATCGCGGGTCGCCGTTGTGAGGAGTCTCACAGCCTTGGCGCCGGCCAGGCGGCGGCGCTCATCGCCGCGCGTAGTGATATGCTTCCCTACATGACGGTAACTGAGAACCTGTTCGGAACCACCCAGCTGACTGCGGCCCGCGCCGATGCCATCAAGAAGACCTACATGCTGCTTGGGCTCAGCGTGGCCGGCGCCTTCTGCGGCGGCTATCTGGGCGCGCGATCGGACGCCTTGGCGAACCTCTTCACGGGCTGGATGGGGTGGATCCTTGCCATGGTCCTGCTCAACGCCATCCCGCGGGTTGCCATCGCGGTCCGCCACAATCCGGTGTTGGGCGTCACCGCGTTGCTTGTCGATGGATTCGTCTCCGGTCTGGTGCTGGCGCCCATTCTCCGCGTTGCGAGCTTCTACGCGCCCGGAACCATTCAGATTGCGATGGTGATGACGCTGATTATCTTTGCCGCCATCACTCTCTTCGTGATGTCGTCGGGCCGGACGTTCTCGGCGCCACGAGGATTGATGCTCGGAGTGTTCATCAGCATCGCCGCGGCCGTGGCGCTCAATATGTTTTTGAACATCGGCTTTCTGGGCATCCTGATTGCCGCCGGAATCGGCATCTTCGGAGTTTTCATCCTGGTATACGCAACCAGCGATGTCCTCAATAACCCCGACGCGGATAGCCCGATCCCCGGCGCGCTGACTCTCTTCGCAGGCCTCTTCAACGTGTTCGTAGCGGTCCTGAACATCCTCCTGCGGCTCAACCGCAGGCGCTAGGTTTCGTGGCGCGCGCACGCATGAGTGCGTGCCGCGTTCACACTCGTGTGAACGCGCTTCGCCGTTTGCGAAAGCCTCTACCGAAGCCCCCGGCCGCTCACCAGATAGACCGCGAAGCTGCCCAACCAATGGCCGCCTTCATAATACTCACTGTTAATGCTTTCAAGCCCCGCCTGCTTAAGTTTCCCAGCGAGCGCGGTAAGTTGCTTGCGGCGCGCATCGGCGGCCGGGAGTCTCGATACGACGCCCTCCAGCATCCACGCACGGCTGAGGTTGAGTCCCGCCAGATGATAGAGCTTGCCATCGGTCATATCGGCGACGCGGGTAGGTTCCAGATCGACGCGCGGAAGGAACGCCGCAAACCACGCGGCAAACTCGGCTTGCGGCAGGATGCGGCGCACCACGTCGGCTTCCGCGAGACACGGAGAGAGGAAGTCTTCGCCGGAAGGCTCGTAGGAAAGCGGGCAGCTTCTGTCTTTCAGGTAGTAATCCCGTGCGCGCGATTCCACCAGTTTGCCGAACGTCACGTTACCCGTGATGCGGGCGTAGTCGAGCATCAGCCCCATGGCGAAGGCGGTATTGTTGTGCTCGCCGGTGCGTATGGGGTGATCGAGCTTGGGCAGCCAGGATGCGATGCGCGCGGTGACGGCCTGTTCCAGCGGGAGCAGCGCGGCGGACCATTGGCGCACCTGGGCGTCGTGTCCGGCGCCGTGTCCAGCGTCGCCCCACTCCTTCAATTCAGCGCTGAGTTGCAGCAGCCACGCCAAGCCGTAAGCGCGCTCAAACGCTGTGCGGCCCTCGGCGTTGAGATACTTCACCTCTTGCGCGATATTGGCGGGAGTGAGACTCTGCGCCAACGCGCGCCGCGCTTCGAGCGCCAATGGGTCCTGCGGAAAAAGGCGGGCTAACCGCGCCAGCAGCCAGTGTCCGTGGACCGAAGAGTGCCAATCGTAGCAACCGTAAAACGCCGGAGTCAGCTCGCGAGGCGGCTTGACGTCGGCGTCGGAATTCATCGAGTGCGCGATCTTGTTGGGATACTCCTTGTGCACGCAGTCGAGCGCCAGCCGGAAAAAGCGCGCGGCCATTGGTTGATCGAACGTGGCTTGGTCAAACATGGGTTGGTCGAAAGCCATGGGTTGATCGAAATCGGCCGCGGCCAAGAGACCTCCCGATAACACGAAGCCGAGGATGAACAGCCGCATCACTTGGCGCCCGGCGGCTTGCGCAGCAACTCGGTTTCAGCGCCCACGAAGCCCCATGTGATCCACACATGCCCCTTGAGCACACGGTGGAAGTACTCCTGCGCCTTGGCGGTATCGCCGTTGTAGAGATGCCAGTTGCCGATGCCATACGCCACCGTATCGAACGGCAGCTCGACTTCCTGGTCGGTGTTGCCGGGCGGCGGCTCGGGCGGCAGCGCGTCCGCTTCGCTCATTTTGCCTTGAAAGAAGCGCACCAGGTTGAGATAGAACCTGGTGTGCGGCTCCTTATTGGTCATTTCCGGCGGGACGGCTTCGAGCGCCTTGGCCGCCTCGTCCGTTCGCCGGGCGCGGCGTAGCGCGGCATAAAGCCAGTTGGTGGAGTTGATGATCTCATCCGTGTTGGGCGCAGTATCCACCGCGTGGCGGAAAGCGTCGGCGGCTTCGGAGAACTCGCCCAGGAAATAGTGAGCGAGGCCCAGATGATAATATGCCGCCATGTTCTTGGGATCGAGCTCGGCGGCGCGGCTCAGGTCGGCGCGCGCCTGGGTAAACCGGCGCAGCGGGACTTCGCGGTGGCCGCGCTCGGTGTAGAGGCCGGCATCCTGCGGCGAAATCGCCAGCGCGCGCGTCAAGGTTGCGGCGGCCTCGTTGTCTTCCCAGACGGAGATTTGCGCCTGCGCGAGTTTGAGCAGCAATTCCGGGCTTTTTGGATCGGCCGCGAGGCTCTTCTTTGCGCCGGCCACTGCGCCTTTGTCGTCGGCCAGCGAATAGAACTTCGTGTGGAGTTTGGAGGTGACCTCGAGCTTGGTCTGGGCGGGCGCGGCGGCGGCAAGCGCAAACACCGGGGCCAGCCAGCAAAGAGAAAGCACTGTGGACATAGCTTTAGACATAGCTTTTGACATAACAGCCGAGATTATATCGGACTTGGCCGCGAGGCTGCGGCTCAAATCGGCAACCATTACAAGCCGGCAACGTGATAGAGTCTCTTACGAAAGGGAAATATAACCCATGCAATATGGAAAAGCTCTTGCCTGCGGGTTTGCCGCCATCGCGGGCCTGAACGCTCTCGCCACACGGGCTGTGGCGCAGGGACCGGCTCCTGCGCCGTTCACCACCCACCAGTTGAAGCCCAACGTTTACTGGATCGAAGGCGGAGGCGGAAATAGCGGCGTCATTGTCGGCGACAAAAGCGTGATCGTGATCGACGCTAAGACCACTGCGGCCGGTGGAAAAGAACTGCTGGCCGATATCGCTAAGATCACTCCTAAACCAGTCACTACGGTCATAGAAACGCACAGTGACGGAGACCACATCAATGGACTGGCGTCGTTTCCCACGGGGATCACTATCATCGCGCACGAGAACAATAAGGCAGAGCAGGTAACCGCCTTCGCGGCCGGAGGTCGAGGCGCTCCGCCGGAAGGCTATTTGCCCAACCAGCTTGTGTCGAAGAACAGGGAGACTCTCAAGATCGACGGCGTAAAGCTGGAACTGTTCCACTGGGCGCCGGCGCACACAAGCGGCGATCTGGTGATCTATCTGCCCGACGAGAAGATCGTATTCACGGGAGATATTATCGCGACCCAGTTGCCCGATCCGCTGATCCATCTGGAGAAGAACGGCTCGTCGGAAGGCTGGATCGCAACCGTGAAGGGAATGACCGGTCTCAACGCCGATCAGTTCGTGCCCGGGCACGGAGATGTGCAGACAAAGGCCGCGGTTCAGAAGCGGCTGGCCGATGCGACGGCGAAACGGGCGAAGATTAAAGAGCTGGTCGGCCAGGGCAAGTCTCTCGATGAGATCAAGGCCGCCGTCGATCCGCCGCCGGCTCAAGGACGAGGCGGCCGCGGCGGGATGCAATTTGCCACATTTACCGAGGTAGTCTACAAGGAGCTTGCAAAGAAGTAAGCTATCCTACGGCCGCAAGATTCGGCCCAACGGGAAACCGCTTGCTGACGCGCGCGGCTCCGATCAGAGGCACGGCCGTGAAGGAGTGGTTGCCGGCCTACTTACACGCCTTTGATTCGTGAGATCAGAAACGCCGCTACTCTATCGAACGGGTCGAAGCCGAAGGCCTGACCGATCGGTGCGCGCAGATTCGAGTTAGCGTTGATGTCATAGAAGATCAACCGGCCATCCCGCGCTTCCAGATACTCGATGCCGCCGACATCCAATCCGCCGGCGTCCATTAGACTCTTGCCCGCCTCCACAGCGGCGGCGGGCGTATCTCTGTATGGATGGAACTCTACCGGCTTGGCCGGCTTGGTCTCTGTCACTTCACACTGCGACGCGCCGTCTTCCGGATTGCACACTTCAGACGGACATAGATTGAACGCGCCGTGCGAGACCACCCGCATGGCATAGAGTAACTCACCGCCCAGGAACTCCATGCGGACGATGCCTTGCGCGGGATCGACCTCGAAATACTCCTGAAGCATTAGCAGATTATCGGGCAGCCAGAGGTCCGGGCGGTCGCGCAGAAGCCGGATGAGCTCCGGCGCGGAGTGGAGCAGGTACATGCGCGCGCCGCTTCCGCCCTGCTCCGGTTTCAACAAGGCGGGCCAGGCGTCTCCCCACTGCGCCAGCGCCGCGTCCACATCGTTGAATGCCAGTGTTCGCGGATGCGCAATGTCTAACCGCCTCATCAGCGCGGCTTGCGCGGACTTGCTCAGCTCGAGTGAAAAGGCTCGCGAGCCATTGAGCACCCGCGCGCCGCCCAATTCGAGCGATCGCATCAGCGAGAGGCAGAAAGGGACCGCGCGGGTATTGCCGCGAACGTACGCGCTGGGGCTCGCCTGGTTGAAGTAGAGCGGCGCCTCGGGCAGCATGTCGGGGTCGAATGCCGCTGTCTTGAGGTCGCATTTTCCGAAGCGGACTCCGCGGCGTTGCAGCGCGGAAAACAAGGGCTTCTGCCATTCCGGGTGCTCGTACAGGACGACAAGATCGAGGGTCATGCTTGCTTCCCAATATCACATGGAATACGATGCATTTCATGCGCGCATTTTCCCTTCCCGTTTTACTCGCCTTGACGGTCGCGTTGGCGGCGGATTTGCCGGTGGTGCAGCCGAAGGAGCTGGTGGACCGGCTCGCCAAGGGCCCGCAACCGGCCATTTTTCAGGTTGGCCCGAGCTTTCTGTACCGCAGCAAGCATATTCCCGGCGCGGTTTACGCTGGGCCGGGGTCGCGGCCGGAGGGCCTGGAGCTACTCAAGTCGGCCGTGGAGAAGTTGCCGCACGAGCGGGAAATCGTGATCTATTGCGGCTGCTGTCCGTGGGATAAGTGCCCGAATGTGAAGCCGGCTATCGAGCTATTGAAGAGCATGGGTTACACGCACGTGAAGGCGATGCAGTTACCCACAAGTTTCAAGGCCGATTGGATCGATCAAGGGTATCCCGTGGAGCAGGGCGAAGCGGCGAAGTGACAGCGGCGGTTGGCAACTGCGCAGGATGACTTCCTGCCCCACATCGAGCGATCTCAGCGGGCAAAGAACGCCTGCACCTTAACCTGAAATCCGGGCAGCACCGGAGTTTCCAACAACTGATCGTCCGCCAGATCGCGAATACCTTCCGCCGTGCGAACCCTTACGAACCGATCCGCCGGGTACACCTGCCAAACTTCCTGCACGCCGGAGGCGAGGTATTCCCGAACCTTCTTTTCCGCGCGCGCGGCGATCTCAGAGTTGGAGATAATCTCGATCGCCAAGTCTGGCGCGAAGGGGATGGCGATATCTTCATCCGGTAGCGGCGCCAGTTTGCCGTGGCTGACGAAGGCGACGTCCGGAATGCGCGCCCCGCCGCCAGCCATGGTGAATTGAGATTCGGAGAACGCTCTGCCGATCCGGTGCGTCTGCAGGTAGACGATTAAGAGCGTCAGAATTGTAGACTTGATACTTTCGTGCCGCCAGCCCGGATTCCCCACGACAATAAGCTCTCCCTCGCTCAGTTCGTAATGCTTACCGTTCTCTGGCTCCGGTAGCAGCAAGAGATCGTCCGGAGTGAGAGCCGTCTTAGTCCCCATGCTCATAATCTTAACGCTTTTCTTTTACACAAGAGCTAACTGCTCTTCTCCAGGCTCCGCTCAACAATACCAGGGCTCCGTCAGATATGGAATAGTCGCGCGTGACGCCATGGGCGCATCGAGCCACCGTCCTGCTCCTGCCAAGTCCCAAATCTCGCGGAAGATTTCCTCGCGCCCGGCCCTGCGCTTATCGGCGCGCTGGATCGCTGCGTGGATCGACCTGCATAACTCGTCCACTGCCGGGTCGGCGTTCTTCCACGGGTAACAGAGGCCAGCCGTGTCGAAGGGTTCCAATATGGCGCGCACGTCCGGCAATTCGAGGAGCAGCGAGCCTTCCGGTATCAGCAAGCGGATGGCGAGCTGCACCGGCGCCACCTGCCCGGCTAATCCCAATGCGACTAACTCCCGCAGGAACTCGCGGTAACCCGACAGCGTGGTCCAGGGCGTGAATGGGAGAAACGTCGGCGACATTGGCAGTTCCGACGCCCGCATTAGTTGCAACGCTTCTATAAATCCCGCGCGCGTGTGGCCCTTCGCCAGTTTTTCCAGCACCGCGTCGTCCAGCGACTCCACTGCGCTCGTGACGAACGCGCAGCCGGTGCGCTTCAATTGGGGCAGCAGATCGCGATGGTTGAGGATGTGTTCCACCTTCACGGTCACGTCGTAAGTCAGCTCGGGCCACTCCCGGTGCAACGCTTCCACGATGGGCATCGCGTGTCCCGGGCCATTCAGAAAATCGGGATCGCCGAAAGTAATGTGCTCGGCGCCAGCAGCCACTTGCTGGCGGATATCTTCCAGCACCACGTCGCGCTGGACGATGCGGAAGATTCCGCGGTACACAGGCACGACGGGGCAATGGCGGCAAAGGTGCTTGCAGCCGCGGCTGGCCTCGGTGTATCCCACGCGGCGCGTAGTGCAATGGCTGGTCCCGTTGACCACGAGTTGCGCGTACGCGGCCAATGGCGGAAGGCCTGCGCGGTCGGGCGTTATGAACTGCTGGCGGGCTAGCGAAATCAGCGGCGCGTCCGCTGGGCGCGCAGGGCCGCCGCTGGGATAGGCTAAAGCGTGCGCCGCCTTGGGGTTGACAGACGAAAGCGTCTGTCCCACGTGGACGCGTGCAGGGCCGCCGCTCGGACGAGCTAATTCATGCGCCGCCAATCGGCGCGCCAAGTCCACCAGGCCCTGCTCGAACTCGCCGCCGAGTATGGTCCCGACGCCCGCTTCCCGTAACGCGGCCTCGTTGAGCGGGGCGTAGAGACCGTATCCGCACAGATGCGCGTGCGGATTCAGAGCGCGTATTTTGGCGCCGGCGCGCAGGAACAACCGCGTGGCCGTGTGCATGGGAAGAAAGAACGCGATCAGCTCCGCCTGTTCTACCGCCGCCCGCGGCAAGGGCGAACGAGAGAGGTCCACGCACGTCACGGAATGGCCTTCCCGGCGCAGCCAGGCGGCCGGCGACGCCAGCCCGAACGGCTGACGGCCCATTTCGTAGGTGGAGATCAGAACGGCGCGCACTGCTTCCATTATGATGGGGCGCTTAGCCGTTTTGGGGATTTCGGCGATTAGGCGCAGACTCCGCTCCCTCACGGTCGCGGCTCCGATGGTCTTGGCTCCGATGGCCGCGGCCCCGATTGGAGGCTTTGATAGACTAGAGTAAGAATCCCAGCCTCTCCCATGCTTGCCACAGCCACAATCGCCGAGGAAATCCAGGACCTGAAGACACAGCGCCGCGCTATTTTGCTGGCGCATCACTATCAGGAACCCGAGATTCAGGAACAGGCCGATGTGGTGGGCGATAGCCTCGAACTGGCCCGCATAGCCCGCAATTTCGAAGGCGACGTGATCTCTTTTGCCGGCGTCTGGTTCATGGCCGAGACCGCTAAAGCGCTCAACCCGCATCGGACTGTGGTGGCGCCCGACCGGGACGCTTCGTGCAGTCTGGTGGATAGCTGCCCGGTGGAACCGGTGCGGGAATTTCGCCGCGCGCATCCCGATTACGCCATCGTGAGCTACATCAACACGTCGATTGAGGTGAAGGCGGAGAGCGACATTCTCTGCACTTCGCGCAACGCCGTGAAGATTGTCAACTCCATTCCGCGCGGGCAGCCGGTGCTTTTTCTGCCGGACCGCAATCTGGGCAATTACGTTCAGCGGCAGACCGGGCGCGAGAACATGAAGATCTGGCAGGGGACCTGCATCGTTCACGCGACTTTTCCGGCGCGCCGTCTGATCGAGGCGAAGATGGAGCATCCCCATGCGAAGGTGGTCGCGCATCCGGAGTGCCCCGAATCGGTGCTGGCGCTGGCGGATTTCGTAGGTTCCACTTCGGCCATAATCGATTGGTGCGACGCCAGCAACGCCGCCGAGTTCATCGTGATGACCGAGAGCGGCATTCGATACTCGCTGGAGAGAATCTCGCCCGCGAGGCGGTTCTATTTCGTGGCCAATGAGAACTGCAATTGCAGCGAGTGCCCGTACATGAAGCTGAACACTCTCGAAAAGCTGCGCGACAGCCTGCTCTACCTTCGGCCGCGCGTCGAGTTGCCCAAGGAACTGATGGAGCGCGCGCTGGCGCCGCTTGAGCGCATGCTGGCGGTGAATTAAATGGCAACCATGGCATCGCCGCCGACGGAGGCCCCATTGATCGAGGCTCCATTGATCGACTCGTTCGGCCGCATTCACGATAACCTGCGCATCAGCGTCACGGATCGCTGCAATATCCGCTGCTTCTACTGCATGCCGGAGACGGACGTGCATTTCGTGCCGCGCGCCGAGATTCTGGACTTCGAGGAGATCGAGCGATTCGCCCGCATCGCTGCGTCGCTGGGCGTGACCAAGTTGCGCGTCACCGGCGGCGAGCCGCTGCTGCGGCGGGATTTGCCGGCGCTGATCCGCAGGCTGGCGGCCATTCCGGGAATCCGCGATCTGGCGCTCACCACGAATGGCGTGTTGCTGCCGCAACTCGCGGGGCCGCTCTACGATGCCGGATTGCGGCGCCTCAACGTGCACATCGACACGCTGGACCGCGAACGCTTCGCGCGGATTACGCGCCGCGACGACCTTCCTAAGGTGCTTGCCGGCCTCGATGCGGCCAAACGCCTGGGCTATGCGGCGATCAAGCTGAACGCGGTGGCGGTGAAGAATCTGGTAGAGCCCGACATTGTTCCGCTGGCGCGCTATGCGCGCGAGAACGGTTTTGAGCCGCGCTACATCGAGTTCATGCCGCTCGACGCGCAGGGTCTGTGGGACCGCCGCAAGGTGCTGCTGGCGGACGACATAATCGAGACGCTGTCGCGCGAGATCTCGCCGCTGATCCCGGTGCCGAACCGCGACCCGCGCGCGCCCGCCACCGAATATCAATACGCCGACGGCGGCGGCCGCGTGGGCTTCATCGCATCGGTGAGCCGCCCGTTCTGCCTGAACTGCAACCGCCTGCGCATCACGGCCGACGGCAAGCTGCGGTATTGCCTGTTCGCGATTGAAGAGGACGACGTGAAGGCGCTGATGCGCTCCGGGGCGCCGGACGGCGAGATCGCCACGCTGGTGCGGCGCAACGTGGCGGGCAAGTGGGAAGGGCATGAGATCAACACGGCTCGCTTTGTGCCGCCGCCGCGGCCGATGTATCAGATTGGCGGCTGAGGCCGATAATGTTCGCCAGGGGCGAGGACGGGCCAGGAGGCCCGGCCCGCTGCTGAGCGATGAACATAGGCGCTAATGCCAAGTCGGACACCCCCCGCGGAGCGGGTGGCTTGATGAGTTGGGCCGCCTCAAAGGCGGTCCGGACGCAGGTTTAGGCGTCGCGCGTTGCGCGCCTTATTGGTTGATTCAGAATTGTCCGGCTGCTCCATCCGCCGCATCCTGCTCGCGGATGTATTGACGGACCTGCTCCAGTTCGAAGCCGACGGTGGAGACGGCATAACTCCGGGCCCAGAAATGTTCTCCCGAGAAATTCCGTTCCTTGCCGCGCAGCCGGCCAATCGCAATGGCGCTTTTCCCTTTTAAAAACCCAATCACCGAAGCCACCAGGTGCTTGGGGGGAATCGCGATGCACATATGTACATGGTCTGGCATCAAATGCCCTTCGAGAATCTGGCATTCCTTCTGCCGCGCCAGCGAGTGGAAGATCGGCCCCAATTGCTGACGGGTCTGGCCGAAGATGACTTTCCGCCGCCGTTTGGGCACGAATACCACGTGATGCTTGCAGTCCCATTTAGAATGGGATAGGCTCCGGTAGAGCTCTGACATTGAATCCTCCTCATTGATGGTCATCAAGCGCTTGAGGAGGATTCTACTCCTGGAACGGTCGAACCTTTTCAAGTCTCACTGGTCGAACCAGTGGCTTACCAAATTTCAGTCAATGTCCACGTTATCGTTTTCCGCCGCTGGAACTTGCGGCTGCTGCGGCTCGTCCTTCCGGAGCACAAATGGGAAGGCCGTTTCCTCGGCGTGACGGCGCCGTCGATTCGCCGTCGCCACAGTGGCTGCTGCAAGAATTTTCCGATGCCAACGCTCAGAAATCTACCGGTCCCAAAACCGCAAAAGGCAAGCATCGCACCCGTCCCAACGCTTATCGTCACGGCCTCACCGGCCAGATCTGCCTTCTCACCGCCGATGAGCACGAAGCTTTCGACCGACACTGCACCGGCATCCGCGAATCGCTCGAACCCGTGGGCGCGCTGAGTCTCGATCTCGCCCAATCCATCGCCGAAGACCGCTGGCGCCCCAAACGCGCGCGAGCCCTCGAAACCGGCATCTTCGCTCTCGGCCAACTCGGCGAACTCGGCAGACTCCCCGCGCCGGACCGGGATGACGCCGCCCAGCTTCCCATTGATGAAGCGCTCTCCCGAGCCCGCACCTGGGTCGCCAAAAGCGAAATTTCCAGCTGCTCGCGTTGAATGAGCAGCGCATCCACCGCGCCATCGAGAAGAATATGGCCCATCTCAGTACCCTGCGGGCCGAGCGCCAAGCCGTCTGCCAACAGGCGCTCGAAGAGGCCCAACTGCTGGCCCAGCCTGCCTATAGCAAGGGCGAAAAATACGATCCGGCCCGCGACTTCCCGCCGGAAATTCTGCAAATTGGGTCTGATTTTTCGAGCGCCGGAATCCGCCGCCTGATCGACCGGAATCAGCGTCTCAATCAGGCCCGCCACGGCGCCGAAAATCGATGGGACCCGAAAGTACCCTTCCCGAAACCCGGCTTCCGAATCCCCACCGTTGGTTAGTGGGGCAGCCAATCCTGGCTGAAGCCGCTTTCAGGCGGCTTTTAGCATCCCGGCTCATCGGGCCGCATGGTTCGCGCCGCAATAAGCGATCAGTGCGCGCGCCACGTCGCAGTCAAGCACCGCTCGGGCCGGAAACCGAAATATTCACCATTTGCATTTTGCCCGTAGATCATCCCTTCAGATTGATTACGCCGCGGCAGCTTTTCGCGCCGCAGAGGCACGGAACGCGCTCGATCTTATTGGAAAACCGGTAATCCACGGTCAATTCCTCGCCGGCCTTTATAGCCCGCTTGCTCCAGTAGAGAATGTGCCCGCGCATGATGGATGAGCGCAAATTGGGGTCGCAACTGTGATTGATGATCTCCGCGCCGCTGCCGCCAACCGCGCCATCGAGCGTCCAGTAGTCGTCCAGAGTGAACAGGTAGGTAAGGTCGCCTTGCCCGCGGATCTTGGTCTCGCGACGGCTGATCCGCTCGCCGGTGTATTCCATGACTTTGCGGCGCGCCGGAATTCGCTGCAGCGCGTAGACGCCGCGCCGGTGGATTCTGGACGCCCGGATTTCCAGCTTGAAGCAGGCGTAGCGCGGGTCGATGATCGGGGACTTCACAAGAGCCGAGGCCATGGCGATGGGTTTTCCGCATTGTAGCGCGCCGGAGCGAATTGTGATAAAAAAATACAATTCGCAGGATAGAAAGTTCCATCTGGCAGTTGCCCCATCGGGCGCCGCAGAATGATTAAATATGGTTCAGGCGGACCTGCAAGCTAGAATTGCGGCTGCGCAAAGCGCGGGTGACAACGCGTGGATGCTGGTCAGCGCGGCCTTGGTTCTGATGATGACCGGACCCGGTCTGGCGCTGTTCTACGGGGGGCTGGTGCGGAGAAAAAACGTCCTCGGCACCATGATGCATAGCTTCATTCTCATGGCGGTGGTCACGGTGGTTTGGGCGGTTGTGGGATACAGTCTGGCGTTCGGCGGATCGGGGCCGTTCCTGGGCGATCTGCACTTCGCGTTTTTGAATAACGTAGGCAGCGCGCCGAACCCGGATTACGCCGCCACCATTCCGCAGCAGACCTTCATGATCTACCAGCTGATGTTCGCCATCATCACGCCGGCGCTCATCTCGGGCGCGTTTGCGGAGCGGATGAAGTTCAGCGCGATGCTGCTCTTCACGGTGCTCTGGCTGCTGCTGGTGTATTTTCCCATGGCCCACATGGTTTGGGGCAAGGGCGGTCTGCTGAACGCATTCTCGGGCGGCCGGGTTCCCACCTTCGATTTCGCGGGCGGCACGGTGGTGCACATCACGTCCGGGGTATCCGCGCTGGTGTGCGCGCTGTATCTGGGGAAGCGCGTCGGATATCCAACCGTCGCCATGAAGCCGCACAGCCTGGTGTTGAGTTTCATCGGCGCGTGCCTGCTGTGGGTGGGCTGGTTCGGCTTTAACGCCGGTAGCGCATTGGCGGCTTCCTCTCTCGCTACCAGCGCATTCGTAGCCACCCATTTCGGCGCGGCTGCGGCGGCATTGGGCTGGATGGCGGCGGAGTGGATGCACAACGGCAAGCCAAGCGCGCTGGGCGCCATTTCCGGATCTGTGGCTGGGTTGGTGGCCATCACGCCGGCTTCCGGCTTCGTGCAGCCGTTCCCGGCACTGCTCATTGGCGCGTGCGCGGGCGTGTTGTGCTACTTCATGGTGGTCGCGGTGAAAGCGAAATTCGGCTACGACGATTCGCTGGACGCATTCGGCGTACACGGCGCGGGTGGTACGTTGGGCGCAATCCTCACCGGCGTTTTCGCCACGAGCCTGGTGAACGATGGATTGAAAGACGCCAAAGGGCACGTGCTGCCGCTGGGTCTGGTGGATGGCCAGGGCGGCCAGGTGCTGAACCAGGCGATCGGCTGCGCCGTCGCGTGGGGCCTTGCTATTGTCGGAACGCTGATCATCCTCAAGGTCTGCGATATGCTGATCGGCGTGCGCGTCACCAAGGAACAGGAGATGGACGGGCTGGACCTCAGCCAGCACGGTGAGGAAGGATATATCTTCGAGGCATAACTTATGAAAAAGATCGAAGCTATTATCCAGCCGTTCAAGCTCGAAGAGGTCAAGGAGGCCCTGAAGGCCATTGGCATCGATGGCATGACCATCACCGAGGTCCGCGGGCACGGCCGGCAGAAGGGCCATAAGGAGACTTACCGCGGCCAGGAATACAACGTCGATCTGCTGCCGAAGGTGAAGGTCGAACTGGTGGTGACCGACGGCCGCTTCAATGAAGTGACGGGCGCCATCGCCAACGCCGCACGCACCGGCAAGATCGGCGACGGCAAGATCTTCGTCTACGAAGTGGCCGAGGCCATCCGGATTCGCAATGACGACCGTGGAGAAGCTGCTCTCTAGCCCGCGGACTCACGGGGCTGCGCTCACGCTCGCCGAACGCTCCGAGCGCGTGGACCGCATCGTGGCGGACGCGGCATCGGCCTTGCTGTCTCAACCCGGGCTGCCGCCAACCGGCGTTGCGGTGCTGGCTGTGGGCGGATACGGCCGCCGCCACCTGTTTCCCTATTCCGACGTCGATGTCCTGATTCTGTTCGAATCGGAGCGCCTGCTCGCCGCCAGTAAAGAAGCCGTCTCGGCGTTCCTGCAAAAGCTGTGGGATTCCGCGCTGCGCGTCAGCCATTCGGTGCGCACGCTGGCCGAATGCCTGGAAGTGCACCAGCAGAACATCGAGCTGAACGTGAGCCTGCTCGACCAGCGCTATCTGGCGGGCGACCGCGCGCTCTATGCGGCGCTGGCCGGCAAGCTGCCGCGCTTCATCCGCGGCAACCGCGAAGAGCTGGTGCGCAATCTGGCGCGCCTGGCGCGGCAACGACACGCCAAGTACGCCAACACCATTCATCATCTGGAGCCCAACGTCAAGGAATCGCCGGGCGGGCTGCGCGATTACCAGATTGTCCGCTGGTTAGGCCAATTGAGCCAGCAAGAGCCTGAGCGGCCGCTCGAAGACGCATTTCTGTACTTCACTCAGGTGCGCTGCTTCCTGCACGCGCAGGCCGGCCGCGATGCCAACGTGCTCTCCTTCGACGCGCAGGACGCGATCGCCGAGCAATGGTACCAGGGGGACGCGGCGCGCGCCATGCGCGAGTATTACCGCCATGCGCGGACTGTTTATCGCGCCGCGGTGCATGAGCTCGACGCCAACGAAGCGCAGCTCAGCTCCCTGCTTTCCCAGTTTCGCGACTGGCGCGGACGCCTGGAAAATACCGACTTCAGCGTACACCGCGAACGCGCGCACTTTCGCGCGCCGCTGCAGCTTGAGGACGACCCCTCGCTGGCGTTGCGCCTGTTCGAGTTCACCGCGCGCCACGGCATCCGGCCGTCGGCCGAAGCGGAGCGGCAGATTGAAGCCCGGCTGCCGAGCCTGCAACGCTACTTCGCCGAGTCGCAGCCCGTGTGGCCGGAGACGTGCCGGATTCTTTCGCTGCCGCACGCGCCGCTGGCTGTGCGCGCTATGCACGAATCGGGCGTCCTGATGGGTGTATTTCCCGAGCTCGCCGGCATCGACTGCCTGGTGATCCGCGACTTTTATCATCGCTACACGGTGGACGAGCATACTCTGGTGGCGATGCAATTCCTTTGGAACGCGAGCGGAAACTATCGGCAGTTGCGCGCCGAAATCGACCAGCCGGGTGTGTTGATGTTCGCGCTGCTCTTCCACGATTCGGGCAAGAGCGCGTCGGCCGGCGGGCACGTCCCGAAGTCGGTGGAGCTGGCCGACGCCGCCATGGCGCGGATTCAGACGCCGCGCCGCGAGCGGGAGATGGTGCGCTTCCTGATCTCGAACCACCTGGAGCTCTCGGCGGCGATGCAGGCGCGCGACCTCTCCGACCCGCAAACCGTTCGCGAGATGGCCGCGCGCGTGGAAACGGTGGAGCGGCTGAAGGCGCTGACGCTGCTCACTTACGCCGATATCGGCGCGGTGAACCCCGAGGCCATGAGTTCCTGGCGCGCCGGACAATTGTGGCAGCTCTACCTGATGACTTACAACGAGCTGACGCGCGAGCTCGAAACCAATCGCATCGAAACCGTGGCCGCGCCGCCGGAGCGCGCCGCGTTCCTCGAAGGCTTCCCCAAGCGCTATTTGCGCACGCACGGCGAGGCGGAGATAGACCATCACCTGGCGCTCGACGCAGTGCGGCTTCAGCGCGGCGTCGCCGTGGAAGTCCGCAAGCTGGAATCGGTTTGGCAGTTGACGCTCGTGGCGGCCGACCGTCCCGGCTTGTTCGCGTCCGTAGCCGGAACGCTGGCGGGGTTTGGCATGAACATTTTGCGCGCGGAGGCGTTTTCCAACCGGCGCGGATTGGTGCTCGACACTTTCCTCTTCGCCGATCCGAACCGTACGCTCGATCTCAACCCGAGTGAGGTGGACCGCCTGCGCGCCGTGACTGAGCGCGTGGTGACGGGAAAGAAGGATGTTCGCGAGCTGCTGCAGAACCGCCCGAAGCCGCAGCCGCCCAGCCGCAAGGCGCGCATTCCCGCGGCGGTGAGTTTCAATCCCGACGCGAGCGATGCGGCAACGCTGATCGAAATTGTGGCCGAGGACCGGCCGGGCCTGCTCTACGATTTGGCGTCCGCTATTTCCAGCAGCGGCGCGAATATCGAGGTGGTGCTGGTGGATACGGAGGCGCATAAAGCCATCGACGTATTCTATGTGACAGCGGGCGGGAAAAAGCTGGAGACGGAGATGCGGGAGAAGCTGGGCGCGGAGTTGCGGGCGCGGATCGGGTAGGCAAAAGCCCACCACGAATGTGAGGTGGGACAGACGATCNNGGCCGTACTTTAGCGAAACATAACAGACCACGAAATGGTCTGTCCTACCAAGCGGCTACCGATCCATCCCGGAGAATAATCCGCCGGTCGGCGCAGGCTGCCAACGATTCTTCGTGCGTCACCAGCACCATGGTCGCGTTCTCTTCCCGGTGCAACGTCAGGATCAGATCCAGCACCACGGCTCCGGTTGCGCTATCCAGGTTCCCCGTGGGCTCGTCCGCGAGCAGTATCGGCGGGCGAAGCGCGAAAGCGCGCGCCAGGGCTACGCGCTGCTGTTCGCCGCCCGAGAGTTGGACCGGGTAATGGTCGAATCGGTCCTTAAGCCCGACGCGGTCCAGCAGCTCGCGGGCGCGGGTGCGTCCGCCGCGCTCGCGTCCGGCCAGTTCCATCGGCAGCAGCACGTTCTCTTCGGCCGTGAGCGTGGGAATCAGATGATACGACTGAAACACGAAGCCGATTTTTTGCCCGCGCAGCACCGCCATGCGGTCTTCGCTAAGCTGGGTAATGTCCTCGCCATCCAGCAGCACCTGGCCGCTGGTGGGGCTGTCGAGCCCGGCCAGCAGGCCGAGCAGCGTGCTTTTTCCGCTGCCCGATGGTCCCATGACGGCGGCGAATTGGCCGCGCGGTATTTCGAGATCGATGCCTTTGAGAATTTCCACACGGTGCGTTCCGGTGTGAATGGATTTGGTAAGCGCGCGAACCTGAATCAAATTTTATTATGGCATTGGGATGAAAATAATCTGGTCGTTGATGGCCGCGGCGGCGGCACTCTACGGAGCCGATACCCGCCCCGTCATCGTTTGTTTCGGCGACAGCCTCACGGCCGGCTTCGGACTCGATTCCGGCCAGAGCTATCCCAGCCTGCTGCAGCGGGAGCTCGACCGGCGCGGCTACAAGTATCGCGTGGAAAATCTCGGCGTCAGCGGCTACACCACACAAGACGGGCTGGCGAGCGTTTCTATGGCGCTCGCCCTGAAGCCGGCGATCGCCGTGATCGAGCTGGGCGCCAACGACGGCTTGCGCGGGCAGCCGGTCGCGGGCATCGAGCGGAACCTGGGACAGATTATCGAGGTCTTTCAGAAGGCCAAGGTGAGCGTGCTGCTCGCGGGCATCACGCTGCCGCCGGATTACGGGCCCGAGTATATTCATCGATTCGCGGCGATCTATCCGAAGCTGGCGGCGGCGTACAAAGTGCGGCTGCTCGATTTTCTGCTAGCGGGCGTGGCCGGCAACCCGCGGCTGATGCAGCAGGATGGGCTGCACCCCAACGCCGAGGGTACGCGCGCGGTTGCGGCGGCGGTGTTCAAAGCCCTGGAGCCAATGTTGAAGCAGCGGTAGCGCATGGCTCTATCGCTCCACCTCCGGGACGCAGCGAGCTTCCCGAAGAAAACGCGAAAACGGGGACGGTGCTTAATCGGATTCGGGATGTTCGGATTAATGTAGGGCGGACCCCCTGGTCCGCGGCCGCCCCCCAGGTCGGCCTCTCGGGGATCGCATGGCATCGGGTTACCAACCTGTCGGCATGGCCCTGCGGGCCANNTGCAGCCGACTGCGGGCAAGTCGCGCGGTTGGGAAGAGCCGAGGGCGAGGTTTTTCGACCGTGCCCCACGAACCCGGTTCACACGGCTTTTCCCGAATCCGGTTAAGCGCCGAACGGGGACAAGCCTTCCGGCATGAGCCGTCTATAATAGGAACGTGCCGAAAGCCAAGGACCTGGAACAGCGCCTCGAACGCACGGAACAGCAACTGCGGCTCTTCCAGAAGATCAGCCGCTTCATGGTGCGCGACATGAGCCTGCCCGAAGTTCTCAAGGGCGTAGTGTCGCTGGTAGAGGAATTCACCGAGTGCGATTCCTGCCTGATCTATCTCCTCGATGGTTCCGAGTTGGTGCTGTGCGCGTGCAACACGCCCCACACCGGCGCCATCGGCAAGGTACGCATGCAGTGGAGCGAAGGGCTGACCGGCTGGGTGGCGCGCGAGCGCCGTCTGGTTGCTATCTCCCGCGAGGCTTACAAAGATCCTCGCTTCAAAACCTTCGGCGAGCTGCCCGAAGATACTTTCGATGCCTTCCTCTCGGCCCCCATCATCGCCCGCAACCGCGTAGTGGGCGTCATCAACGTGCAGCACCGCCAGCCCCACCAGCATACCGGCGGCGAAATGGAAGTGCTCACCACGGTCGGCGAGCAGATCGGCTGTGTCCTGCTGCTGGCGCGCATGGGTTCGGCCGCCATGGATTCCGCCAATCACGTGGAACTGGCTCTCTCCGGCCGGTAGTGCCGCGGATGAGTGGCGCCATTTAGCATCGGGTGCAGTCGCGTATGCGCCGCATCCACACAGTGTAAACGCGCTTCGCAGGAAGCCGTCCGCAAATCGAGCTTGAATCCCCACGGGTGCTTAAGCGTTTTCAGGGTCTTCCTCGCCCGGCCGCGAAAACCCTCCCTCAGCCCAGAAGCTGTGAAACAATCGGTTGGCAGGCGAAGGCGCCTGCGCCACAAAAACGCAACCCTATGCGCGCCAATGTGGGACAGACCCTTTCGTCTGTCACCCCGGCGACCCCAGCGATTCCTTCACAGCTTCTCACGGTTGCGGCTCTGTTCGACTGCGCGTCCCGCCAGATGTTACGAATTCCCCGGAACAAGTGGCGGGTAATGTGCGTCTGCTCAGAGAAGTGGCTGTTTCTAAAAAGTTCAGGCTCAGCGCGTCCTTTTGGGAAGCGACGCGCATCGCGCTCGATTCCCTGCGCAAGAACAAGCTGCGCAGTTTTCTGACGCTGCTCGGCATCATCCTGGCCACCACCACGCTGATCGCCGTCACCGCGCTGATTCACGGCATGAACGTCTACATCGCCGAGAAGGTCTCCAACATGGGTTCGGACGGCTTCCGCATCGTGCGCATGGCGTGGTTCGGTCCTTGGGACCCCAAGAAGTTCTACGAGATGCAGAAGCGCAATCCGCAGATCCGGCCGGATGAATTTGAGTTCGTCAAGAGCAAGGCGTTGCTGGTCAAAGACGTCGGCATGATGGCCTCGCGCCAGGCGCGCGTGGCATACAAGGGCAAATCCACCGAAGGCGTGGATATCGAGGGCGTCACCGACAACATTCCCACCATTAACAATATTCAAGTGGATATCGGCCGCGGCGTCACTTACGAGGAAGTCCGCCGCCACGCCGCCGTAGCCTTCATCGGCAACGACATCCGCACGCGCTTCTTTGAAGGTCGCGACCCCATCGGCAAGACCATCGCCATCGAAGGCAATCCGTACGAGGTCGTCGGCGCCGCCAAGGCGCTGGGCAGCGTGTTCGGGCAATCGCAGGACAACTTCGTCATGATCCCCATCGAGGCGTATTTCAAGACGTACGGATCGCGCAACGGAATCCGCCTGATCGCCAAAGCCATCGATCAGCAGCGCCTCATGGAAGCGCAGGACGAAACGCGCGTGCTGCTGCGCTCGTACCGCCATTTGCTTCCCGGGCAGGACGATAACTTCAGCATCTTCGCCTCCGAAACCATCGTGGGCTTGTGGGAGCGGCTTACCGCAACGATCGCAGGCATGGCGGTGGGCATCGTTTCGGTGTTCATGATCGTCGGCGGCATCGTGATTATGAACATCATGCTGGCGGTGGTTACGGAGCGCACGCACGAAATCGGCATCCGCAAATCGCTGGGCGCGCGCCGCGGCGACATTCTCAATCAATACCTGGTGGAATCGGCGGTGCTGGCCGGCGTGGGCGGCCTGGCGGGCGTCTGCGTCGCGTGGGCCATCGCGGTGCTGGTTCGCAGCTTCACCTCCGTGCCCATGGCGCTGCCGTGGAGCTCGGTACTGCTGGGCGTGGGCCTTTCCTCGGTGGTGGGGCTGTTCTTCGGAATCTATCCGGCGCGACAGGCGTCAAAGCTCGACCCTATCGAGGCGCTGCGGGTGGAAAGATGATGCGGGTGAGTTTCTACGACGGGTTGGCGGGCGGAAGCGCCTGCCCCATTTTGAAACGGGTGGCGAGATGATCTGGCTCCCCTTCTACAACGGTATTTCGCTGGCGCTGCAGACCATCCGCACGCACAAAATGCGCGCGTTCCTCACGGTGCTGGGCGTGATTATCGGTACCGGAACCATCATCGGCGTGGGCGCGATCCTGACCGGCTTCGATACCTCCATCACCTCCGTGCTGCGCAGCTTCGGGCCGAATTCCATCATCGTCTTCAAGTTCCCCGTCGGCCCCCACGAGGGCAATTTGAGCCCCGAGGAGCGGACGCGCAAGGACCTCAACTATCAGAACGCCACCGACATCCGCGAGCGCTGCAGAGCCGTGGAGGACGTGTCGTCGATGCTCTTCCCGAATACCAACACGATTAACGCCCACTACAAGGGCAACGACATGTACGACGTCAACCTGTTCGGCGTGGAAGAAGCCTACGCCCGCGGCGGCCAGGTGGATCTGCACCTGGGCCGATTTTTCACCGACGAAGAGAGCCGCCGCCGCCTCCCGGTGGTGGTGATCGGCGCCGATCTCGAAAAGGGACTCTTCGCCAACGTCGATCCCATCGGTAAGGCGATTCAGGTGGACGGCCACGAGTACGAAGTGATCGGCACCATGCTCCGCCCCGCTGCGTCCTTCTTCGGCGACACCGACAACCGCGTGCTGCTGCCGTATTGGAGCATGCAACGCATGTACCCCAATGCGCGCGAGAACGCCATTGTGGTGACCGCTTTGGAAGGCAAGCTGCCGGAAGCCTTGGACGAAGTGCGCACGGTGCTGCGCATCGACCGCCGCGTGCCCTACAGCAAGCCCGACGACTTCGCGCTTTCCACGGCCGAGCAAATGGTGGCCGACTTCCACCAGATTACGGCGATGACGTTCCTGGTGATGGTGGTGCTCAGCTCGATCGGATTGCTGGTGGGCGGCATCGGGGTGATGAACATCATGCTGGTATCGGTGACGCAACGTACCCGCGAAATCGGAGTGGAAAAGGCGCTCGGAGCGCGACGCCACCATATTCTTTTCCAGTTCCTTGCCGAGGCAATGGTGATCACGGCGGCGGGAGGTGCGGCCGGTATTTTGCTTTCCTATGCGGTGTCGATCCTCGCCGGCCGCATTACTTTCTACAGCGCTCTGGCGAAACACGCTGAGGCGGCAGATATCCGGCTTATTGTTTCGCCGATGATTCTGGTGGTGGCAACATCAATTCTCGCCATAGTGGGTGTGATTAGTGGCATGGTTCCAGCGCTGCGGGCCGCCAATCTCGATCCCATCGAAGCCCTGCGCTACGAGTAAAGAAATCCGCGTTTTGCAGACAAGAAAGCCGGAGCAACTTAGGCTCCGGCTTGAGTTACGACATCTCTTGTTAGGCAGCCGAGGTCAGCGCCTCCACGAAATGCTCGCAGACAGTGGTTTCAACCTTGTAGTTGCTGACCGTGACCGGGACGGCGAGGAACGGTTTCAAGATTTGCTCAACCTTCGGGAACACTTCTTTCACATACTTCTCCGCCTCATATTTCTCAGTCCATAAAGAGATGGCAATCATCTTCTCTTTCGCATCGTCCTTCGCGTTCTCTTTCGCGCTCTCCGGAACGAACGGAAGCAGTTCGAGGAAACCCGTTCGGTTCTTCAGGATCGGAAGGACTTCCTGACGAATCGCTGTGATCAGTTCTTCTTTGTGATTGAGTTTCGGGGTTATTTCTACGAAACGTGCAAACATGGGAGACTCTCCTTCTTGGAGGGAAAGTGCTCGGAAGAGTCCACATTTCGAGGCGGCCTCTCGCGAGCCCGATCCCGAATCAGAAACGCCGAAACTTTAAGTCCTCGAAGCCCGGATTTCAGTGTCCTCAGCTACACAAGACGGTGACCCCACGCACTGGCTTGCGGCTAAAATCAACTCTGCCACGGCGGCCGGACCTTCGCCGCATTTAGATTTTCGTTATCCTTACACCTTGATTGCTTGAACCTTGTTTGTTTGAACCTGGTTGCTTAATGTCAATGTCGACCAACATTCTCGCTCTGCCTCCGCCACCTGCCGACGCGCGTCTCGCTTATGGTTCGGATCCAAACCAGTTTCTCGATCTGCGCCTTCCTTCCTCAAAGGAAAAAAGCAAAGTGCCGTATCCTCTGGTCATCAACATCCACGGAGGTTTTTACCGAGCGAAATACAATCTCGATCACGCCGGGCACCTGTGCGCGGCTCTGACCGCTCGTGGATTAGCGACGGCCAACCTCGAATACCGCCGAGTCGGTAATGAAGGCGGAGGATGGCCCGGCACGTTCTCCGATCTCCGCGCGGCCTATCACTTTCTGCTGCAGAACGCGCACACGCATAACCTTGATTCTCGGCGAATCGTCGTGATGGGCCACTCCGCCGGAGGCGAACTCGCTCTTTGCCTCGCCGCCCACGAACCGGGTATCACTCGCGCGGTCTCAATCGCGGGGGTCGTTGATTTGCAGCGCGCGTATCAACTTCACCTGAGTGACGATGCCGTGGTCGAGTTTCTCCACGGCACTCCCGCTGAAGTTCCCGATCACTACCGCGAGGCCGATCCCATGGCTCTCTCGATCGCGCAAGCCCGCCAATGGCTCATTCACGGCTCCGGCGACAACATCGTCCCACCTGTGTTTAGCCGCGACTACGTGCTCGCCAAACAGAAGCGGGCAGGAAAAGATAAGGAAAACGTTCAGTTGCTGGAGATTTCTGGCGCTGGTCATTTCGATTTAATCGATCCGCGGACCGAGGCCTGGAAGCAAGTCGAGAAGACAGTTCTTCCGTTGGTACAGGCGTCCGAATGAATCCCTTATAATCTTCGTCCCTTATAATTCGAGCACCGAGAGGAATCCTTTGCCCTTCGACGACCTCCGCCAGTGGATCGCCGCACTTGATCGCGCCGGCCAACTGAAGCGCATCCAGACCGAAGCTGACCCCATTCTCGAGATCGCCGAAATCTCCGACCGCGTCTCCAAAATGCACATGCGGGAACAGCCGTACTCGGCTATCCGTCCGGGCGCAGCCGGGCTCGGTGGTCCCGCACTGCTTTTCCAAAACCTCAAGGGCCATCCCGGCTCTCAAATCCTCATCAATCAGTTCGGCTCCGA
>PLDF01000148.1 GCA_003135055.1 Bryobacterales bacterium
CGATCAGGTGGGCGCGTTTATCGGGGGTGGGGTCGTGAAGGAACGCGTCGAGTTGGGACGGCGTGGGGGGCAGGCCCCAGAGATCGAAATAGACGCGCCGCGCGAATTGCGCATCGGAGGCCGCGGCCGGGAAAGCGATGGCGTGCTTCGCGAAGTATGCCGCGATGAAGCGATCGACGGGATGGGGCTCGTCGCCCGCGGGGAGATCGGGTTGAGTGGGTGCGATGGGGGCGACCCATCCGGCAGGGGTCGGCGGGGTCTCCGGCCAGATCGCTCCGGCATCGATCCAGGCGCGCAGGGTGGCGATTTGGACCGTTGTGAGAGGGTCGCCGGAAGCGGGCATGATGGCGCCGCGTTGGCCGGTGACCTTCTGAATGAGCAGGCTGGCGGAGCTGTTGCCGGGTTCGATGGCTGGACCATTTGCTCCGCCGCCGATGGCCGCTGCGCGGCTGGATAGTGAGAGTCCCGCGGCGGGCTTTGCGCCGCTATGGCAGGGGGCGCATCGCGAGGCCAGGATGGGATGGACTTCGGTGGCGAAGTCCACGGCATGGGACAGGGTGGGTAATGCCAGGAGAACTGCCGCGCGGAGGATGCGGGGAAGGTGCATGCGATAGAGTGCTGGTCCATAATTATATCTTGGTATGACGACAGGAATTTCACGGTCGGCGCTGGTCGCCTGCTTTTGTAGTTTGGGTGCTGGAGCAGCCTGTGCTGCCGATCCTGCGACGCAGTCCTTCACCGCGGCGAACGGCCTTGTGGTGACGGTAAAGATGGTGGCGCCGGGTAACGAGCCGAGTCCCGTCCAGATGGTCTGTTACTTCAAACACAAGCCTTCGGGCGACCGGGTGATCGAAGCGTTAGCCGACTTTGACCACGGCATGGGGGGTATCGTGCAGGCGCTGCGGGATCGCGGCGAGTTTGCGGGTGACGAGCGCGAAACGCTGCTGTTCATTCCTCCGAAAGATAGCCTGAAGGCGGGGTCGGTGTTGTTGATCGGGCTCGGCGAGGAGGCGGGGCTGTCGCTGGCTGCTATGGGGCGGATCGGCACTACGGCACTTCGCGAAGCGGTCCGGATGAAAGCGCCCGCGGTTGCCTTTGCGGCGGCGATCAAGGACCAGGGCGTTACTGCCCTGGATGCGGGCGAGGTGGCGGGCGCGGTCATTCACAGTGTCGTGCTGGCTTATGACACGGAGAAGCGGCTGCAGAAGGAGCGGCTGGCGCCGGAATTCTCCATCAAGGAATGGGTGTATGAGGCTGGGCCGGCATACTTCAAGAGCACGGTGGAACACGTCGAGGCCGCTGTCGCGGCGGCTGACGCCGAGGTGGGGCGCAGGGAGGCCGCGCCGTATTCGCACAAGCGGTGAGGGATGGGCAAGCCTAGCCCCGCTGCTGGCGCCAGCGGCGAAGAGACTCCTGCGTCTCACCGGATTTGCGGCCGGCCAGGAGACTCTCCACACTAATATCTTCATCCAGATCCGGCCAATGAATGCCCTCGCCATTGGGGCACCGAGATGGTTCTGCCATCGGCCAGTTCCACAACCAAGGTATCGTCGCTTGTGCCGACGCTCTGGGCCAGTGCTTCCCTGAGTTCAGTCCCCCGTGATATCGAAGCTGTACCGGCAGATGTAAATGCGGGGACGGGGATTGCGACGGACAGCGCGCGGCGGAAGAAATCGAAGACGTGGGCGCGATGGACGGCACGGCAGTGCAGGAAGGTGTTTGCAGCGAGACCGATGCCGGAGCTGATCTCGCCGGTGTGGGAGCTGCAGTTTGCGGCGACGGGAAATCGGCCGGTATTTGTGCGGGATGAGCCGTTTGTTATTTTTCCTAAGGGTTAGTTGGGTCAGTCTCGCAGGATGCGGCGCGGGTGAGGAGGAGGTGGCGTTCGCGGGTGTTGCGGGTAAGGGCGGCGGCGCGTTCGAACTCGGTGCGGGCTTCGGGGTGGCGGCCTAGTTTGTAGAGGAGGTCGGCGCGGACGCTGGGGAGAAGATGGTAGCGCGCGAGAGAGGGTTCGGAAGCGAGGGCGTCTACGAGTGTGAGGCCGGCATGGGGGCCGTGGGCCATGGAGACGGCTACGGCGCGGTTGAGCTTGATGACGGGGGAGGGGATGAGCTGGGCGAGCTCGGTGTAGAGGATGACGATGCGGGGCCAGTCGGTTTCGGATGGCGTGCGGGCGCGGGCGTGGCAGGCGGCGATCTCGGCTTGGAGGAGATAGGGGCCGCGGGTGGTGTTGATTTTATGAGCGCGTTCGATTGCGGTTAGTCCGCGATGGATTAGGAGTTGATCCCATTGGGTGCGGTTTTGATCGAAGAGTAAGACTAGTTCGCCGGTGGAGGTGACGCGGGCGCGGGTGCGGGAGGCCTGGATCTCCATGAGGGCGACCAGGCCGTGGACTTCTGGTTCGGTGGGAGTGAGTTCGGCGAGGATGCGGCCGAGGCGGAGCGCGTCTTCGCAGAGGGTGGGGCGCATGAGGTCGTCGCCGGTGGTGGCGGAGTAGCCCTCGTTGAAGATGAGGTAGATGACTTCGAGGACTGAGGAGAGGCGGGCGGCGAGCTCGGGGCCGCGGGGGACCTCGAAGGGGATGTGCTTGTCGGCGAGGGTGCGTTTGGCGCGGACGATGCGCTGGGCGATGGTGGATTCGGGGGTGAGGAAGGCGCGGGCGATCTCGTCGGTGGTGAGGCCGCCGAGGAGACGGAGGGTGAGGGCTGCGCGGGACTCGGTGGGGAGGATGGGATGGCAGGCGATGAAGACGAGGCGGAGGAGGTCGTCGCTGATGGTGTTGTCGAGAGTGGAGTCGAGGTCGGGCGAGGTTTGTTCGAGGGCTTCGAGTTCGCGGGCGAGCTCTTCGTGTTTGCGCTTGGCGACGGCGTTGCGGCGGAAGAGATCGATCGCGCGTCGTTTGGCGGTGGCGGTAAGCCATGCGGCGGGATTATCGGGGAAGCCAGATTGTGGCCACTGCTCGAGTGCGGCGACGAGTGCCTCTTGCGCCAGGTCTTCGGCGAGGCCGACGTCACGGGTGAGGCGCGCGAGTCCGGCGATGACACGCGCGGACTCGATGCGCCAGACGGCTTCGATGGTGCGATGCAGGGCTTGATGTGTGGCGTGATGTGGATCGGTAGCGGACACTGCTACCGATCACACCAGCTTTCGATCCANNTACTTTGTGCTGGATCTGCTCTTCGGACAGGATGGGTGCGAAGTCTTCCATCTCAAAGATCTGGCGGATTTCCACTTCATAGTCACCGGCGGGGCTGCAATTGGGGCTGCGCTTGACCCACTCGATGGCCTCTTCGAGGGACTTGACCTGCAAGATCGAGAA
>PLDF01000434.1 GCA_003135055.1 Bryobacterales bacterium
GGCCGCTTTGGCTTCCGCGATCGGTGCATCCTTTTGCGTCTTCCTGATCTTCATGCCCACCGCGGCCGCGCCGCCACCCAACAACAGAAATGGAATCTTGGGCATTCCGGGCATTATCGCCATCGCCAACAGCACGCCCGCGGCCAGCAGCAGCGGCTGCGCGCTACCGAAGATCTGCTTCTTGAATTCGGCGCCTAGCGTGGCCTCGGAGCTGGCGCGGGTGACGATCATGGCGCCGGCGATGGAGATCATCAGCGCCGGAATCACCGTGACCAGGCCGTCGCCGATGGTGAGGATGGTGTAGGTTTGGATCGCCTTGCTCATCTCCATGCCGTGCTGCAGCACGCCGATCAGAAAGCCCGCCACGATGTTGATGCTGGTGATGAGAATGCTCGCGATCGCGTCGCGCTGGGTGAAGCGCGAGGCGCCGTCCATCGATCCGTAGAACTCGGCTTCAGTGGAAAGCTGCTTGCGGCGGCGCTTGGCCTCGGTTTCGTCGATCAACCCGGCGTTGAGATCGGAATCGATGGCCATCTGCTTTCCGGGCATCGCGTCCAAAGTGAATCGCGCGGTGACTTCCGAAATGCGCACGGCGCCATGGTTGATCACGACGTATTGTATGGCGATCAGCACCAGGAAGATCACCGTGCCGATAATATAGTTGCCCCCTACCACGAAGGCGCCGAACGCGCCGATGACATCCCCCGCGGCCGAGGTTCCGGTGTTGCCATTCAAGAGGATCAAGCGCGACGAAGAAACGTTGAGAGCCAGGCGAAACAGCGTCAGCAGCAGCAGCGTGGTGGGAAAGGACGTGAATTCCACCGGCCGTACCAGGTAGAGCGACACCATCAGCACGGTCACCGACGCCAGAATGTCGGTCACAATCAGCAGATCGAGCACGAAGCCCGGCAGGGGCGTGATGAGCGCCACCACAATCGCCAGCACTGCCAGCGGCACCGCCAGCTCGCTGAGCGCGCTCAGCGGTATGCCCGCGAACATCTTCGAAACTTTGGGAGCGGCGAGCGCTCTAGCTGGACTCATAGTGTCAACCCGGTGTCGTGGCGCGCTGGGCGCCCTCTGGGCACATGCGTGCAGCGTTCACACTCTCCAGAAACCTCGCGGACAGGCCAAGTGTATAACGAAACAGCGCGGAATCTTTGCCTTGCACGGAAATACACTTCTGCGCGGTGGCAAAAAACCGAGGTTTCTGCCGCAAGAGACGCTCCCGAAGGGATCGTCTGTCGCTCGTGTGAACGCGCTTCGTTTCTCGTGAGGCAATCCCAGCAACCCTTAAGCATCCCCGTCAACCCGGCAACTTTCCGTTCATCAGTTTGTATATATAAGCCAGAATTTCCGCTACCGCGCGATAGAGCTGCGGCGGAATCTCCTGCCCCACTTCGGCCGATTTGTAGAGCGCTTGCGCCAGCGGCGGGTTCTCGATAATCGGCACCTGATTTTCGATGGCCCGCTGCTTGATGCGCAGCGCCAGATAGTTCTTGCCTTTCGCCACCACCATGGGCGCCGCCTGGCTGTCCATGTGATAGCGGATGGCTACCGCGAAGTGCGTCGGGTTGACGATGACCGCGGTCGCCGTGGCCACCTGCTTCATCATTTGCTTGCGCGCGCGGTCGCGCTGGATGCGCCGCACCCGCTGCTTCATCTGCGGGTTGCCTTCGGTATCCTTCATCTCCTGGCGGATGTCCTGCTTCGACATGCCAAGCTGCTGGTTGTGGCGGCGCAACTGGCGGAACAGGTCCACCGTGCCCACCACGATGAAGACGCCGGCCGCTTTCCAGAACAGCTCCATCAGCGACCCGCCCAGAACCGCGAAGCCGCTCTCCACGCTCTGAAAAGGCAGACTGAGAAATAATTCGAGCTTCTCGCGCGCCACCACGTAGACGGCCCACAAGAAGATAGGCAGCATGAAGCAAGCCTGCACCAGCGCGGGCAGGTTCTGGCTGGGCAGTTGCTTCAGCTTCGCCATAGGACTGAGACGCTTCAGATCGGGCGTGAGTTTTTTGAGACTCAGTCCGAATTTCGTGGTAGCCAGACGCAGCCCCAGCGTGGCTATGGCGATCACCAGACCGGCTGCCAGCAGCGGCGCAAAGTGGTTCCAGAACAGTTGCCACGCCATGTGCGTGACGTCGTCCCGGCTCAGATCCTGCTTGAAGCCCACGGTAAAAATCGACCGTGCGGTCTTCTGAAACGCGGCGAACCAGTGCGCTCCGCCCACCCCCAGCAGGCCGAGGAAGATCATGAATTGCAAGGCGGAGACGAATTCCTTCGCCGATGGGTAATTGCCGTCCTCGCGCGCCTTCTTCAGGCGCCGCTGAGTCGGTTTTTCGTCTTTGCCCTGTTCCGCCATGGCGCGTCATAGCCCCAGCATCTGGCGGGCGGCCACCCAGGCATGGCCGCTCGATTCGAGCAGCATCCGCGGGAAGACGGACGCGATCCAGCCGAGCATCACCAGCGCCACCAGCATCTTGGCCGGAAAGGTCATCGACATCAGGTGCAACTGCGCGTTCAAGCGCCCCAGCAGCGCCACCGCAACGTCCACCATAATCAGCAGCGCGGCCACCGGAAGCGCGATCCGCACTCCCACCGAAAACAGATTGCTCCCCAGATGAATCAGCGTGTCCGCCGCCGCCCGGCCCGGGATATACGAGCCTGCGGGGATCTTGTCGAGGGTCATCGCAAAGAGCCGTATAACTTCGCGGTCGAGTCCCATGGCGAAGAACAACAGGCCGGCGATCAGTTGCGCCATCACCACCAGCACCGTGGAATCGGCTTCCGTATTGGGATCGATGGTGGAAGCAAAACTGTAACCCGCGGGTACGCTGATCATATGAGCGGCAAAGGCAAACGCCTCGAGCGCAATGGCCACGCATACGCCGATGCCGATTCCCATGGCCGCTTCGGAGGCCACCCAGGCGATGAGCGTGGCGCCGGTGACATTGGCGGCGTCCACCACCGGCCACCGCGCGTAGAGCGCGAAGGTGCACGCCAGAGCGAACGCCGCGCGCACCGGTTGCGGCGCGCTATTCAGTCCGGGCAGCGGAACGAAGACCAGTGCGCCTCCCACGCGCGTCAGCACCAGCAGGAAGGCATAAAGAGTTCCCGTGGAGATGGTGAGGTCACCGGGCATAGTGGCCTAAGTTCCCCAGGATGGAGGTGGCGTAGGACATGCTTCTTTGAAGCATCCACGGCAGCAGCGCCAGGATCGCCACCAGAAACACTACCAGGCGCGGCACCGTGCTGAAGGCGTTATCCTGCATTGAGGTCGCAATCTGCACCAGACTCACCACGATGCCTGCGATGAAGCCGACAATCAGCAGCGGGGCGGCCAGCCAGAAGGCCGTCATCAGCGTCTGCCGGACGATTTGCACTACCGCGTCGGGCGTCATTGGTAGAAGCTCTTCATCAGCGATCCGATGACCAGGCTCCAGCCGTCCACCAGCACGAACAGCAGGATCTTGAACGGCGCTGAGATCATGGCGGGCGGCAATTGCATCATGCCCACCGAGAGCGTCACCGAGGCCACTACCAGATCGATCACCAGGAACGGCAGAAATAGGACGGCGCCAATCTGGAAGCCGGCCTTCAACTCGGAAAGAATGTAGGCGGGAATGAGAATTTTGAGATCGAGATCGGCCGGCGTGCGCGGCGCGGGCGCATGGGAAATTTCGACGAACAGCTTGACGTCCTTTTCGCGTGCGAAACGGATGAGAAAATTGTGCAGCGGCTTGGCGGCCTGGTCCATCGCCTGGGTGGTGGTGATTTGGCCCGCTTCAAGCGGCTCCCAGCCCTGGTGGTACATATCCGCGGCGACTGGCTGCATGATGACGATGGTGAGGAACATCGCGAGGCCGAGCAGCACTTGATTCGATGGCGTGCTTTGCGTTCCCAGAGCTTGCCGCAGGAAATGCAGCACGATGGTGATGCGGAGGAACGGCGTGATGGCCATCAGCGCCGCCGGCAGCACGGTCATCAGCGTGAGCATGATGACAATCTGCATCGGCGCGCTTAAAGTGGTTCCGCCTTTTCCGGCCGATATGCCAAACAGGGAGAGAGGTTCTTGCGAGGCCGCAAGAGCGGGCAGCGCGCCCATGGTGAAGAAGAACAGTAGCCGCTTCATTCAGCGGCCTTCGAGCCATCGATCTCTTGCCAGGCGGCGCGATGAATCAGCGCACAGCCCGCGGCCGACGACGATATCAGCAGCGCCGATTCGCCCAGCCGCACCAGATGCAGCGCATGCTGCGGCCCTAGCGGCAGGCGCTCCAGGCTCTCCAACCGGCGCACGGCCGTTTTCCGGCCCAGCGTCACACCGGTAAGTCCCCGCTTGCGCAGCCACCACAGAGTCAGGAGCAGTAGCGCCAGAACTGCGACTACCGCTCCCGTCTGTTGAATCAATTCCATGTTTAAACCGCCTTTATCCGTCGCGGAAGTCGGTAATGCGTACGCCCAGCGTGTTCTCGATCACCACAATCTCACCGGAGCCGAACAGCACTCCGCCGATATAGAGATCGATATTTTCGCCGGCTGAACGCCCGGTACCGATCACGCTGCCTTCTTCGAGCTCGAGCACTTCGCGAGCTGTCATGGTCTTCCGGTCGAGTTCGACCTCGACCTCTACCGGGATTTCTCCCAGCGGCGTAATTTCTTCCTGAGGAGTCATCGGCTGTTTAATGGATGAGGTTTATAGTGTCCTGGCTCAGTTGATCGGCGGTGGTCACTACGTGGGCGTTGGCCTCGTAGCTCCGCTGAAACTGAATCAGGTTGGTAAATTGCGTGGCCAGGTCCACATTGGAGGCTTCGAGAGCGCTGCCCACCACGGTTCCGCGGCCGCCCGTGCCCGGCGTTCCCACCGAGGGATTGTCGGTATTGGCGCTCAAAGTGTACTCGTTGTTTCCCGCGTTGATGAGGGTACTCGGGTTCCCGATGGACGCTACCGCAACCTGGCCCACGGTAGTCTGGATGCCGTCCGAGTAGTTAGCCACGATTGCGCCTCCGTTCGCGATGCTGACGCTCACCAGTTGCGCCGCGGCTTCTCCATTCTGGGTGTTGGCCGATGACGCCGACGCCTGGCCGAACTGCGTGATCAGCCCCGCGCCGGCGCTGCTATAGGGGTTCCAAGTGATATTCATGTCGGCCGCGCCGTCCGAAAGTCCCGGAATCGCGACGGCGATGGGGCTGCCCGCGGCGGGGGATGTCAACTGCCCCGTGGCGTCGAAAGTCATGCTGCCGCTGGCGTTCGGAATGTCGAAAGGCGTTCCTGCCGTGCCTGCCGTGACGTCGGAGCCCGGTAGCGTCACCTGATAATTCCACGTATTGGACCCGGTCTTTTGGAAATCCACAGTCAGCACGTGCGCCGTACCCAAACTGTCGTAGCTGGTTACCGGCACGGAAAACGAGGAGGTGGCGTCGGCAGTCGCCGTGGAGTTCAGGTTGAGAGAGACCGTCATATCGGTGGTAGCGGCCGGCGGCTTGAGCGCGCCCGAAGTGATCGCGATATTGCCGATGGCGCCGCTGGTGTTGATGCTGCCGTCGGCATTGAGAGCCGTCCAGCCCTGTACGTCTTCGCCAGTCGCGGTGGTCAGATTGCCCGAATCATTCACCTGAAACGTGCCATCGCGCGTGTAGAGCGTGTTGCCATTGGCGTTCTGGGCGATGAAGAACCCGCTGCCCTGAATCGCCGCGTCAAGTGGGCCGGTTTCGGACTGAATTGCGCCCTGCGAAAAGTCCTGGATACTGAGCGGCTGGGCCGTTCCGAATCCAACCTCGGTTCCTCCGTTATTGCCGATGGATTGAGAGATCAGGTCGCTGAACGCCATGTCGCTGCCCTTGAAACCGGTCGTATCCATGTTGGCCAAGTTGTTGCCCGTCACGTCGATCGCGGTGGAAGTAGCGTTGAGCGCGGAAAGCGCGGTTGAAAATACGTTGAACATAGTTTTTCCCTTTATCTACGATTAAGTTGTGGAGCTGGCGGCCCCCGTACTGCCGGTGGGATTGAGGTCCGTCACAAGCTGATCGGTATCCGACTGGATGCCGCTGACGGACGTGGCCATGTTGTTGGTCGATTCGAGTTGTTGGAACTGGGCGAGCTGCGTCACGAACGTAGTGCTGTCCATGGGCTGCGTCGGGTCCTGGTTCTTGAGCTGCGCCACCAGAAGCTGCAGGAACATATTCTGGTCGGTGCTGGCCGAAGTGGCGCTCACCGCTGTGCTCGGGGATGCGGCGGCCGAACTGCTAGGTGGTATTGGCGACATGAAAATTCTCCTTTGACTGACTATTTGTGCCTGCCGATGTGGGGCAGATTGGCAACCTTCGTGGTGGTTGGCAACCGCCGCTATCACCGGACTCAGCGAAATTCTTCAACTAACCATTTGTACTTGCCGGGACCGCGCCGGCGACTTCATTGGCGACCTGTTGATTTTCGAAGGCCTGGTTCCAGCCGTGCGTATAGATATCGGCTATCAGGCCCGGATTGATTAGCCCGCCGTTGGGCAGCTGCACCATCAGGTTGGGCTCATTCTGTTGGAACGGGCTTCCCGGCGCGGAGGTGAATACTTGCGTCGAGGTCACCGTTCCGCCCACCATCTGCGCCACCGTCTGCGCGGTTTCCGGAGTGGCAAAGTAGATGGGGTTGTAATGCGTCACCGGACCAGGTCCGCTGCCGGTGGGGTCGGTGAGCCACGGGTTCGCGCCGAAGAGCGGGCCGGCCGGGTCGTCGGCTGGGGTTGCTGAAGCAGCCACCGGGGTTGTCGAAGCGGACGCGCCTGGCCCTGGGGCCGTAGTGGCGACTGTCGTGCCCGCTGCCGCGGCGGCTGCGGCTATCGCGGCAAACACGGCTGTGAAGCTGGGAGCGGCGGTGGTGTCCGGCGCGCTCGTAGCTGGTGTCGCCTGCGAAGCTGCGGGAGCGGTGGTTCTCAACGGTGCGTGTGGATTGTGGGCCACCCGGCTTAGCGATATGTCTGAAGGAGCCATGCGAAATCCTTTCGATCCGATTTGCGATTTGGTGCGTTGGTGAGGGTTCTCTGCTGCTGCTGTTGCGGATTGTCCTGCTTCTGCTGCTGGTTTTGCCCGGCGTGTTCCTGCGAGTCCTGCGAGGCGTTTCCGGCTCCGGTTTCCGCCGCACGCCGCTCACCGCCGGCTCCGGAGCCGGGCTGCCAGGCATCGGTGCGAAATCCGGATTGTTCCAGTTTGGCCGCCAGCGCCGGCAGGTCTGCGCGCATCGCGTCCGTAAGGCGCGCATCGGGAGTGCGGACAGCCACGTGAATGTCTCCGTCGCGTTCCGTCAGCCGCACTTCCACTCGTTGGCCGCCGCTGTTCAGCTCCAGCTTGATATCGTGCGCGGTGGGCGCCGCCGCCGCGGGTAGTGGATTGGAAGGCTCCGGGGCAGCCTCGGCCGGCGCGGGAGTTTCGGAGCGGCTGGCGGCTGGCGTCGAAGATGTCGTGGAACCGGCCGGCGGCACAGGCGCGTTGACGTCGAATCTGGCTTGCGCCAGCTCGGCGCTCGCATCGGGGGTTCCAAAATCGCGCCGCGGCGCGGTGGATGCCGGATCTTGCGGCCCCTCCTGGCCCGGATGGTGAGACCCGTCGCCATGTTTGGAGCTTGACGCCGCCGATTGGGTCACTCCCGGAGCCGCCTCCGAAGCAGCAGCCGCGGGCGGCTCCGACGGATCGGCCGTATTATCTTTCGACGGGCGCGAGTCTCCGGATTTACTGGCGGCGGCCGTCACCGCCGCTGTCGCCGATTCTGACGATTCCTGGGGCTCTTCCGATTGGAGACGCATTTCGAATGCCGCCTCTATCTTGCTTAAGCTACCGTCTGCTGCGCTCGCAGCCACCGCCAGCGGCTGATCCGGATCGGGCTGGGTTTCGGCCGCGCTCCGCGGGTCCGCTCGATTCGCGGCGCCGGCGCCTTCAGCCTGCATTCGGGGCTGGCCCCACAACGCGGCTCGCGGCTGCGCGGATGTTTCCGCGATTCTCTTGGGCGCCGCCTTCTCATCGGCGGCAGAAGGCGCTTCGGAATCTTCCCCGTCGTTCTTATCCGCTGTATCGCTCGCAGGGAATATGTTCAGCGTGATCGGGGGCGTGGCGGCTCGCTGCGCTGGAACCGGAACGGCTGCGGTTGTAGCATTGTCCGCCGCGGAGTCCTTCTTGGCGGACTTGGTCTTAGGACGCTCGTCCGCATCCGTCGCCGCTTTCATTATGGAATGAAAACGCGACCCGCCAGCGGTCTTTGGCCCCGCCGCTGGAATCTCAGCCGGCGCTAACAAATCGAGTAGCGAAGTTGCGGGAGGGGCGTTCGATGCAAGGGCGATCACGCAACGCTAATATGCAAATCTGCACCCATTTCGCGGCAACCTGTTTTCAACGGCTTAGTGCCGCCAGGCGCGCCAGCAATTTGCCGCAACCCGAAACGCGCGGCAGGAAAATGCCGCGCAGGCTTCCGTCTTCGTCCTTCTTATCGGCGCCGCAATGCGCAGTTTGAGCGACTTACATTAGTTACCCGGCTTGGCCCCCACCGTGCTTTACCGGTTGTGTTATGGATTCTATCGCAGCAATGGCAGCCAGCGGCATGCGCTCTCGCATGGAATCGCTCGACCTTCTCGCCAACAACATCGCCAACGCATCCACCGGCGGCTACAAGGCCGATCGCGAGTTCTACAGTTTGTATGCGGCGGCCGATGCCGACGCCGACAACGGCACAACGATGCCCGTGATCGAGAAGCAGTATACCGATCTCTCGCAAGGCATGCTGCAGCCCACCGGCAACTCGCTCGATGTGGCGCTATCGGGCGCGGGCTTCTTCGCGGTGCAAGGGCCCGGCGGACCGCTTTACACGCGCAATGGGAATTTCCGCTTGGCATCCGACGGCAAGCTGATCAGCGCCGAAGGCTACCCCGTCCGCGGAACCGGCGGCGCCGCTATAACGCTTCCGGGAACTCAGCCGATAGAAATATCGGGCGATGGAACCGTGATGCAGGGCGGCAAGGCCATCGGCCAATTGCAGATCGCCGATTTCACCAGCGGCGCAGGGCTTGCGAAACAAGGCAATAACTATTTCCGCGCAGCCGATCCGGCCGGTCAAGTGGCAATACCCCAAGGTACGTCGGTGGAACAGGGGAAGCTCGAAGCTTCCAATAGCGGAACGGCGGAATCCGCCGTGAGATTGATCAGCATCATGCGCCAGTTCGAGATGCTGCAGAAGGCCGCAGCCTTGGGAACGGACATGGATAAGCAGGCGATCGAACAGGTCGCAAGAGTAAGCCCGTAAGAGGACATAATTATGATTCGAGCTCTTTATAGCGCCGCCAGCGGAATGTCGGCGCAAGAAACCAATATCGATAACATCGCCAACAATCTGGCGAATGCCAACACGGTCGGCTTCAAGTCCCGCCGTGCGCAGTTTCAGGACTTGATGTACCAGAGCCTGGTGCAGCCGGGCACCGCATCCGGGCAGCAGACGGTCGTTCCTACCGGGCTCCAGCTCGGGCTGGGCACGCGCGCCGCTTCCAACGAGATTATCTTTACGCAGGGCGCCTTCACCGAGACCGATAACCCGCTCGACCTGGTGATTCAGGGAAACGGCTTCTTTCAGATCCAGATGCCCAACGGCACTCTGGCATATTCGCGCGCCGGCCAGTTCCAGCTCGACAAGACCGGCAACGTGGTAACTCCGCAGGGATACGCCCTCACGCCGCAGATCACCGTCCCGGCCGCCGCGCAGCAGATCACTATCGCCGGGGACGGCACCGTAAGTTACACGCTGCCCAACCAGACCGCGGCGCAGACGGCCGGGCAGATTCAACTCGCCAATTTTGCCAACCCCGCGGGCTTGAACAGCTTGGGAAACAACCTCTATGCGCCCACCGACGCGTCGGGCGACCCTGCCGTCGGCGCGCCCGGCGGAACCGAAGGCCTCGGATCGCTGCTGCAAGGCTATACCGAGCAATCGAACGTATCCATTGTCAACGAATTCATTAACCTGATTCAGGCGCAGCGCGGCTACGAATCGAACTCCAAGGTGGTGCAGGCCGCCGACCAAATGTATCAACAGGTCAATGGCCTGATCCGATGATGTTCCTGGCATCTTTCGCGATCGCCGGCTGTCTCGGGCTGCCGGCAGGCGCCGAGCGGGTCACCGCCGCGGACCTGGCGCCGGCCTTCGCGGGTCTAGAATCCGTGCCGCCCGCGACCGTGCTCTCCTTCGCGCCCGAGCCCGGTCTGGAGCGCGTGTTCCGCATCCCCGAGCTGCTAAGAATCGCCGCGCAGTTCCATCTGGCCGCGGCTCCCGAAGACGAGATTTGCGTGGCGCGGACCGTCGCGCCGCTCGAACCCGCCACGCTGCTCGCGGCCATGCGGAAGGAAATGCCCGGCGCCAAAATTGCGATCGTCGAGTTCAGCCGGCAAGCCGCTCCGCAAGGGGAAATCGTATTCCGGCGCAGCGGTCTGCGTTCCAACTCGCTGGCGGGCGCGATCTGGTTCGGGGCGGTGCGCTACGCGCCGGGCCGCGACTTCACCATCTGGGCCAAGGTGACAATGACGGCGCAGGTTTCGCACCTTGTGGCCAAGCGGGACATCGCGCCGGGACAGCGAATTGAACCGGAGGACGCCGGCATTGAGACCCGCGAAGAGTTTCCATCCCCGCAAGCGCTCGCCGCGCCCACCGGTGAGGTAACTGGAAAATGTTCGCGCGTAGCGATCCACGCCGGAGCGGTCATTCGGCCCGAGAGTCTCGAAAGATTCAAGGATGTGCACCAGGGCGACATCGTGGAGGTCGAGGTGCAAGACGGAAGCGCACATCTGAAATTCGAAGCGCGCGCGGAAGCTCCGGGCGCGGTAGGCGACGCCATTCCTGTGCGCAACCCGGCATCCGGCAAGCGATTTATGGCGAACGTGCAGGGAATAGGCCGTGTGTTCGTAGACGGCTCTGCCGCAAAGGAAAATCCATGAAGCGAATTCTGTTCTCATTGCTGATACTTGCCGCGTTCAGCGGCGGATTGAAGTCCGCCGAAGATAAAAAAGCCAAGCCGCCGGCTCCGCCGCTGCCGGCTTCGCCGCTCGACCGGTACGTGGCCGAAGCCGAAGCCCGGCGGGGCGAGGCTCTCGCCACCACTCCCGGGTCCATCTGGATTGCCGGCTCGCGGCTGGCGGACGCCGCACGCGACGTGCGCGCCAGCCAAACCGACGACATACTCACTATCGTCGTGGCCGAGCAGGCTTCGGCCGTGACATCCGGCGCCACCACCACCGGGCGCAAGTCGAGCACCGCGAATTCCATCACCAGTCTGCTCGGAATCAAAAGCGCTACCGGACCGCTGGCGAACCTTGCTAACGTCTCGGGAGACACGGAGCTCGCGGGAACGGGAACCACCACGCGCAGCACTACGTTGAACACTATCCTCACCGCTCGCGTCATGGCCGTGCTGCCCAACGGCAGCCTGGTGGTGGAAGCGTCCAAGGACATCCTGATCAACTCCGAGCACCAGATCATCACCGTGCGCGGCGTGGTCCGCCCGGCCGATATCGATTTCACCAACAGCGTACAATCGATTCGCCTCGCCCAACTTGAATTGCGGGTGAACGGAAAAGGCGTGGTGGGCGATGCCATCCGCCGGCCCAACGCCCTCTATCGCTTCCTGCTGGGGATTCTTCCCTTCTAAAATCATGTCTAAAATCATGCGCGCCCAAATTATTGCTCTCATCCTGATGCCGCTGCTGGCATCCGCCGCCCGCCTGAAAGACATTGTGGATATCGAAGGCGTGCGCCAGAACCAGTTGGTCGGCTACGGCTTGGTGGTTGGCCTCGCGGGCACCGGCGATAAGCAGACGACCGTCTTCGCCAACCAGAGCCTCACTAACATGCTGCAGCGTATGGGTGTGGCAGTTTCGCCCACCGCCATCCTGGTCAAGAACACCGCCGCGGTGATGGTTACCGCGACCCTGCCGCCGTTCGCGCAACCCGGCACGCGCATTGACGTGACGGTGGCCGCGATTGGCGACGCTGCCAATCTGCAAGGCGGCATCCTGATTCTGACCTCGCTACGCGGCGCCGATGCGCAGGTGTATGCGGTGGCGCAGGGGGCGGTGGTGACCGGAGGCTTTTCCGCGGGACGCGGCGGCGCCACTCAAACTGTGAATCATCCCACCGTGGGCCGCGCGCCTAACGCCGCCACCGTGGAACGCGCCGCGCCGTCCGTGGAGCCGAAGACAGTGGCGCGATTGCAATTGCGCGAGCCCGATTTCACCACCTCGGCGCGCATTGTGGAAGCCGTCAACAAGAGGTTCGGCAGCGAGGCCAAGCCGGCCGCGCACGCCGAGAATTCGGGGCTGGTGAGCGTGACCATCCCAGCCGAATACGCCACTCGCACCTCGGAATTCATCGCCGAGCTGGAAACGCTTTCGGTGGAACCCGACCGTGCCGCGAAGGTTATTATCAATGAGCGTACCGGCACGATCGTGCTGGGCAAGGAAGTGCGTATTTCGCCCGTCGCCATTATGCACGGCACCCTGAACGTCGAGGTGCAAACCGTTTCCGCCGTTTCGCAGCCGCTGCCGCAATCGCAAGGGACCACGCAGGTGGTGCAGCAGGATAAAGTGTCCGCTACGCAAGAGAAATCGCGCAATGTAGTGCTGAAACAGGGTGCGACCGTGGAAGAATTGGTGCGCGCCCTGGCGGCGATCGGCTCGACGCCGCGCGATGTCATCGCCATACTGCAAAGTCTCCGCGCCGCCGGCGCGCTGGAAGCGGAAATCGAGGTGATCTAAATGGACGGAATTTCGCTCGCGCAGGCCGACCCGAAGCTTCTCGCGAGCAGCAATCTGAAACAGACGGACAGCCCCGCTAAGATCCACGACGCCGCGCAGCAGTTCGAAGGCTTATTGCTCGCGCAGATGTTGGGCAGCATACATCAAGGCGGCGGCTGGCTAGGGTCGAGCGACGATTCCTCCAGCGCCGCGACCGGCTTCGCCGAGCAGCAGTTGGCCGGGATGATCGCTCAAAAGGGCGGCCTCGGACTTTCTACGATGATCTCTGCGGGTCTCACGCGCGAGAGCAAGCGCTAAGTGGGGCAGCCAATCCTGGCTGCAGCCGGCTTTCAGCCGGCTCTCTACACGCTGTTGTGATGCCTCGCGCTGCCATGATCGCCGTCTCACAGGAGTGAACTGCGTAGCTCCTGATACAGTGGTTGCAGAGGCCGAATGCACAACCTAATCTCCGGCACAGCACTTGCAGCGCGACTCCTGATCGGCGCGTTCCTCGTCGTTCCCGCCGGTGCTCAAAAAGTGGGTGCCTCCGGCGCTGCGACGATCATTGGCGAGCTTGATCCGAGCAAGATCGTCCTGGAACCATGGCCGGAACCTCAACCGATACTGGTCTCCCCCCCCCCGCCCGGAGCGATTGGCTACTGGCACAGCGGGGCTCAAGCAATAGATCCTGGGCAATGCGCTACGGTGAATCCTTTCGTTCGAGAAGGCAGCAGTATTGCCAGCGAATGGAGCCGGAGGTGGTTACCCTGCTCACCCACTGGGGCAACCGACACGGCGACCCTCGCAGGCTCAAAGGTGCTTCGAATTGTAGTGAAGCAGTACCGCGGGCAAAATTGGCCTCGACCTTTCCGGAGTTGGTCCGAAATCCAGAAGGAAATACAGAAGGTTTGGTCCGGCCAACTCGATGCTGTAAACTCTCCATGGTCCGAACCTGTGACCTGGAATGTCTTCGCAGCCATAGAGTTCGAGAACTCTCCGAAACGTGGATGTCTCGTAACCGATGGATTTCATGTCCATTTGCGAGACGTGAACGGTCAGGGCTGGTTTTGGCGCATCCCTCCGCCGAAGTGAGGCGGCATTGAGCGGCCCCCCTTAAAAGCTCCAGGCCTGCGATCCGCCCAACGCATCCTGCGTTGCCATCTGTGCCCAAGCGTTACCCGATGGCGCCGACGGTCTGGCCTGTTGTTGCCGTACGCCGTCCCAGCCTTCCTTCAATGTTGTCAACAACCCCAGCGTTTCCGCCAGCGGCGCGTCGATCTGCTTGAAGTTCGCCTCAGTGATCCGGCGCATCATGTAATCGTAGAGCTGCGCCAGATTCTTGGAGATCTGCCCGCCCCGCTTGTGGTCCAGTACGGTCGTCAGTTCCGACAGAATGTCGTGAACTTTCGTAATGGAATTGGATCGTGCGCGAATGTTCTTCTCTTGCAGATGGCGCCGGGCTTCCCGCACCTCGGAGATCGCCCCTTGGTACAGCAGGCAAGTCAGTTCCACAGGTTCCGCGGAGAGTATCCGGCTTTCCAGGTAGGCGTTGTGTGCGTTGCTCGACATAATCTAATCTCACTCCACTTATCGGTTCGGACTATTGCATCATGAGGTATTGCGGAAAATCTGCCAGGCCGTAGCGCGTAGCGCGCACCGGCTGTTCCGCCACCAGCGTGCAGCTTTCATTGGCGCGCCGGGCTTCCAGTTTTACCTGCCCGCCGTTGCGGTTCACGCGATAGGCTGCGCTGGCGCCGTAATGCTGGCGCATCGGCTCCAGTTCCCAATCCGCGCCCGCAATCATGTGGATTCCTCCATCGCGATTCACCAGAATCGCCATGTCGCAATCTTCCGGGCCGGCCGTACGGGCCGCCGCGAAGATCTCTTCCGCATGTCTTAGGAACGCGCTCACAGTTTTCTTATCGCCGCTGGGGGCGGGATTGTGAGCCGCTTTGCGCCTGAAAAAGCGGCCGTTTCCGCCGAAAAGAATCTCGGAGGCGTTGCTTTGTCGAAACCAGTGTCAGTGATCGGAATTGAGCCGGATGAGCTGCGATGGGTTAGAATCCTGGTCTCGCTGCTGCGCCATCCCAACCCCGGCATGCCGGAATTGGCCCGCCAAGCCTTGCAGTATCTCGTCCAGGCCGCCAACCAGCGGACGCCTCCGCCTCAGCCTCTGGGTTTGCCTACAGGTGAAGAGAAATACGGTCGCCCGTGAAATCTGGTATCATTGAGTACATGTTGGGCAGCTGTTTCTCGGTCCATCGATTCCTTTCCCTTCTGGGCCTCGCTCTTTCCTTGACAATGGCCTCTTCGGCGCAGAATGTTTCCGCTCCCTCGGTCACGGCGCGCCAACGCACCTTACTCGCCGAGGGCTTCACGGCGGAAAAGCTATGGGTTTGGCAAAAGCGCCTGAACCTGCAAGACTGGAACGTCACCGTGGCCCTGGCGCGCGCTACCGAATTGAAGCCCAAAACGCTGGGGAACATCCATTGGGATACCGATGAGAAGACCGCCACCATCCATGTTCTCGACCCCGCCGATTACCATCTGCCGTTTGAGGCGATGCTTCAGGACATGGAATTCACCGTGGTCCACGAGCTGATTCACCTTGAGCTTTCTCCCGTGCTGGCCCCGCTGCAGCGTTCCGACGAGAATCGCCGCGACGAGGAACACGCCGTCAACCACATGGCCCAGGCGCTGCTCGATCTCGACCGCGCCAAGTAGCCGGCGCCCGCCAAACCCCATGCTAAAGTGCATGGAGTGACTGCCCGAACCCTCTATCAGGTTCTTGAAGAAACCGCCCGTCTGCACGGCGCCGCGCCCGCGCTCCGTCAGCCCATCGGACACGGCAACGAGGGTTACCTCACCTACTCCTGGAACGATTACCGGCAAGCCGCCGATGAAATCGGCGCGGGCCTGCACGCGCTCGGCATCGCCAAGGGCGACGTAGTGGCGCTCGATTCCGAAACGCGCCTCGAATTCTATCTAGCCGACCTCGGCATCCTGGCAAACGGCTCCATCGCCGCGGCGCTCTATCCGAGCTATCCGCCCAAGGATTTGATCCGCACCCTCGAATCGGTGGCCGCGCGGGCGGTCTTCGTCGAAGACGCGAAAACCTTCGAGACGCTGCGCGCAGCCGCGGTTCGCCACTGGATTCTGCTCACCGGCGAGGCCGAGGGCGCGCTCTCACTGGCCGCCCTGCGCGAGCTGGGACGCAGAGCGATGGCGGATAACCCGCAACATCTTGCCGCACTGCGCGCACAGCTTACGCCCGCCGACCCCGCGATTCTCTATCTCACTTCCGGCGCCACCGGCGAGCCCAAGATGGCGCTGGTGACGCACGCCGCCATAGTGGCCAATATCGATATGGGCCCGGCCGTGCTACCGCTTGGCCCGGAGGATTCCACGGTGGCATTCCTGCCCTCGGCGCACATCGCGCAACGCGTGGTGATCGAGATGTTCCCGCTCCGCTGGGGCATGCCCGTGACGTTTTTTGAAAGCCTGATGAAGCTGCCGCAGGATATTCGCAAGGTGCGCCCCACCATACTTCTCGCGCCGCCGCGGATGTGGGAGCGCATCTACTCCACCATCTGCACTGAGCTTCGCAAGCGCCCCGCCGCCGCGCGCAAAGCCTTCTATGGCGCTCTGGCGCTGGGCCTCGCCGCCGCGCGCTATCGAAGGCAGGGCAAGCGCGTTCCACTGCGCATTCGTTTGCCGCTGGGCCTGGCCGACCGCCTCATGTTCAGCAAGGTGCGCCATCGTTTCGGCGGCCGGATTCGCGTGGCCGCGTCCGGCGCCGCGCCCCTGGGCAAAGATCTCGCCGAGTTCTACGAAGCCATCGGCATGCCGCTCATCGAGGGCTACGGGTTGACCGAAGGCGGCGTGGTGTCGCTCAATCCGCTCGAGCGCCCAAAGCCGGGCAGCATCGGCAAGCCGCTTCCGGGCGTGGACGTCCGGCTATCCGAGGATGGCGAGATTCTGATCAAAAGCCCGTGTCTCTTCACCGGCTATCTGAACGACCCCGAAACCACCGCGGAAGTTCTGCGCGATGGCTGCCTGCATTCGGGCGACCTGGGCCATATCGACGAAGAGGGCTACATCTTCATCACCGGCCGCAAGAAGGAGTTGATTGTCTCTTCCACCGGTAAGAAGGTTTACCCCTCGCGCGTCGAGAGCCTGTTTAAGATGGAGCCGCTCATCAACCACGTCCTTCTGGTCGGCGACCGGCTGCCCTTCGTGACCGCGTTATTCACCGTCAATATCGCCGCGGCGCAGACTCTCAAAGGCATGGACGAATGGAAGCGGCGCACCGAGGCGGAGGCGACGCAGGCGCCGCCATTGCTGGCGGAAATTCACAAGGCCGTGGCGCGCGTCAACAAGCTGTTGGCGCCGTTCGAGCAGATCCGCAAATATCGCGTGCTGCCGCGCGAGTTTTCCATCGAGCAAGGCGAGTTGACCGCCACCATGAAGGTGCGGCGCACGCGGGCGATGGAGAATTTCAAGGAACAGATCGAAGAATTGTACGCCGGGCGGGAGTGACTTGTCTCCAGCGCCGGTGCGCCTCTGGTCAATACCGATCTCACGAGTGTCGGGCCTGCTGGTCCGCACCTGGTCCGCACGGCCCCCCTGGACCTGTTCGACGCTAACGAAATCAAACTCAGCCGGCTACCGGAAACCCGGCCTGGGCCCGACCGCGGACAGCGCAGGCGAACGTCTGCGTGCCGAGGTCTCCAACGTTACGCATCGGCTGAATGCCCCGTTCTGAACATTTTTGTGAACCTTCCCGAAGGCTGCACAGCCGTCTCCGGCGGAGGCGGTGGCTCGGCGACGGACCAGCCGATGACCGGTGAGAGCGCCAGGTCCGCCGGGCTTTGCTGCACGGCAAAGAAGCCGGCCACAAGGTCAACATCGCAACTTGAGCCGTTCTTGAACCGAACCTTGATCGGCACGCTGGAAAGGCCCTTGGGGAAGCCCCTCGTTGTGACGCCGCTGTCGATGGGGAGCGCCCAGTCGTGACGATCGTATTCTAGGACGCGATTCCGGCGACGCGTGGGCGCATCTCCTAAGTAAGGAAAGAGGTCCGTGATCCAGCCTGTCACTGCTTCGTCCCCGTAGGCATTCGCCGGCTTGTAAATCGCCTTCCAGAATTCTTTTGTCGGATGTCCCCCTGCCGCCAGAACGAATTCGTCCAGGATAGGGCGGAGACGCGAAACCCACCATCCGAGGTCGTATGTCTCGATCACCTCCACGCGCGCGCGGATGCGCTGCCAGTCGTCCAGCGAACCCTTGATTGTGATCGTCGGTATTCCGCAAATGCACTCCATCAGATAATTAAAGTAGCTCGAGAAGCTATCCATGAGAGCTACTTCGCTGGCGGTGCGGATCGCCGGCGTCGTAGTCGAAAAATCGCAAATCAGAGTCTCGTGCAGCACTGGGTCGGTCGCCTCTCGGATCTGCGAGGAAAAACTCGCAATCGCTCTCTCGAAGCTGGCCAGACTTAAATTGCTAACCGTTGTGTTGAGTTCGCGCTTTCCCTGGTGACGAACCAAACGGTGGCGGAGCGCCTCTGCATTCTCAGCCAGGTGATGGCCGAAACCCTGCGCAATAACCAGCCAGATGTCATCGGGAGAAAGCGTCAAAGGGCGGTGCTGGCTGAAGGCGAGATGTACAGCGTCGATCAGCGGATGACAACGGCTGGCGCCCAAATCCGGAGAGCCTTTCTGCGGAAAGTAAACCAACCGATGTACGTTCGTAACAGGCTTTTCTCCTTCCGGAAGGGCGAGGATTTTGCGCTGAAATCGCCGGCTCAGACTGTCTGCCAGGCTTTCGGTCCAAATGGGCTCCTCGGCCGGCGCAACAGCATCGACGGGAAATGTGATTCCGGCGCTTCCCAACGCAGTCTTCTGGACGCGGGGCGGCCGCCCGGATCCAATATTGAACGGCGCAATGGCATTCTTTTTTCTTGAAAGTGCGGACAACAGTTGAGAGAGCATTTGGGATGTCGTTGATTATGGCACAAGCTCAGCGCGAGTGCCGGGGACTCTGGACTAGCGCCGGCGAATCGCCGCCAACCCGGCCTGCCGATGGTAGGCGGCTAATGCTCGTGTGAGATCGGCCTTACCTTAGAGCTCGTCCCGCGAGCGTTTGACCCAATAAACACGGGCCTCTGGACCATTGCCATCGATCACAAAACGTATCAGAATCAGCCAAAATGCGGAAATTGCCAGATTATGATGTTGCATGATTTTGTAAAAGTCTAAGCCATTGGTTCATCTGGTAGCACAAAAGACCCGTTTCGGTCGTCATCGTCTCACTGCGCCCTTTGTTTTCAGTCGAGCGTGATACCCGTTTTGACACTCTCAAAATTTGGGTAAACGGGACGGGCTCTACTTTAACGCCTATAAGCGGACCAGGGGATTCGTGTGGCCGCGCCCGGCGCCGCGCCCTGGGCAAAGATCTCGCCGAGTTCTACGGCTTGACCGAAGGCGGCGTGGTGTCGCTCAATCCGCTCGATCGTCCGAAGCCGGGCAGCATCGGCAAGCCGCTTCCGGGCGTGGACGTCTGGCTCTCCGAAGACAGCGAGATTCTGATCAAGAGCCCGTGCCTGTTCACCGGCTATCTCAACGACCCCGAAGCCACCGCGGAAGTTCTGCGCGATGGCTGCCTGCATTCGGGCGACCTGGGCCACATCGACGAAGAGGGCTACATCTTCATCACCGGCCGCAAGAAGGAGTTGATTGTCTCTTCCACGGGTAAAAAGGTTTACCCCTCGCGCGTCGAGAGCCTGTTTAAGATAGAGCCGCTCTTCAACCATGTTCTTCTGATCGGCGACCGCGGTGAAGAGAAGCCGATAATCGCCGATGCGCCGCTGGAATACGCCTTCCACTCCGCACCCTGGAGGGCCTTTACGTTGCCCTGGAACGGGTCGGATGCCATCTGCGTCAGGACGCGGGCCACGCGTTTTTGAATAGCTTTTGGGGGGCAGTGAAGATCCTGCTCAGCATTGGCGCTGAACTTACAGGCCCAATTCACGTTTAATTCCGGCCCACGGCCGCGTTTTTCCTTGGCGTGTCTGTTTGAGACTTTGGCGCAACCGTTTCGCTTCAGCCGGCGTGAGCACATCGTCGGGCACATCGTCGGGACCAACAGCCGGCCTGGGCTGCACCAACACGCCGTTGCCGTGTTTAGTGAACGCCACGAAATCTCCCACGCGCATGCGAAGGTTGTCGAAAATCTCGCGGGGAATCACCACTTGGCGCCGCTGGCCAACCCGGCTGATCGGGTCCCTCACGGTTGCGCCTGTCTTTCCTGCCATACCTTCAGGTTATCCGATTGTCACAGCGAGTCAAGCTGCTCTGCTCTCTTGGATCTTTTGGAGCCGCCCCCCCCGCGGAACGCGTACCGGAACCCGTTCTCCGCGATCCCTTGCAACTCACTTTCGCTAAACCCAAACTGCTTCGCCGCCAGCCGGTATTCCCCCGTCAACGTACAGCCGAACATGGCCGGATCGTCGGTATTCAGCGTGATCGGCACGCCCGCGTCGTAGAGCCGCCGCACCGGGTGATCTTCCATGCGCGCAACCACGCCCGTGACCAAATTGCTGGTGATGCAAATTTCCAGCGGAATGTCGCGCTCGCGCAGATGCCGCATCAATTCCGGATCGCGCGCCGCTGCGATTCCATGGCCGATCCGCTCGGCGCCCAAACCGAGTGCCGCCCATACCGATTCCGGCCCCATGCTCTCGCCCGCGTGCGCCGTCAGCCGCAGTCCGGCCTCTTTCGCGAATGCAAAGGCTTCTCCGAACCACTCTGCTGGGCCGCGCTCTTCACTGCCGCCGATGCCGAATGCCACCACGCCTCCGTCCACGCGCGCGGCCGCCAACTCGGCGACGCTGCGCACGTGCTCCACGCCGAACTGGCGCACCGCGTCCAGAATCCACTGCACCTCCACGGTGGATTCGCGCGCGGCCTCGCGCACGGCGTCGAAAATAGGTCCGAACTCCTGGCCTTTCCATAGCACCACGCCCGCGGCAATGATGATCTCGGCGTACCGGACGTTCTGCTCTTCCAGACGCTCCAGCAGCCGCTTCGCGATCAGCGCATAATCTTCGGGAGTGCGCAGCCGCTTGCCAATGGCGCCGAAAGCCTTCAGGAACGCGTCGAAATCCCCGTACCGATAGAGCGCGCGAAACTCTTCAAGGCCGGTTGCCGGGTCGAGCTCATGCAGCGTTTCGGGCTCAACGGAGCCTTCGAGGTGCAGGTGCAGCTCGGCCTTTGGCAATTCCGCCAAAAAATCGTCCATACTTGACTATTAGACTCCTCATGACTTCGCAAGAGATCGAAGCGATCGCCGGCGGATACCACGGCGACCCCTTCCACGTGCTCGGCCCACACAGCGTGACCCGGAAAAAGTGGGAGGTGCGCGCGTTTCTCCCGCAGGCGGAATCGGCCGCTGTGGTATTGAGCGTGATAGGCCAGGAAGCCGGTCCCGCAACGGCCGCAATGGAAAAACTCCATCCGGACGGCTTCTTCTGCGTATCGCTGCCGGGCGCGCCGGTGGCTTATTCCATTCGCGCGCGCCTCTGGGACGGGCGCGAAATCGAGATCGACGACCCGTACCGCTATGGGCCGCAGATTTCCGATTCCGACCTCTACCTGCACACCGAAGGCACGCTGTTCGAGGCCTACCGCACGCTGGGCGCGCACGTGACCGAAGGCGGCGTCCGCTTCGCCGTATGGGCGCCGAACGCGCTCAATGTAACTGTGGCGGGCGAATTCAACGATTGGGACATCCGCCGCCATCCCATGCGGTGGCGCAACGGCGGAGTGTGGGAGCTGTTCATTCCCGGGCTCGTCGAAGGCACGGTTTATAAGTATTACGTCCGCTCGAAGGTCGGCGGATATCAGCAGCTCAAAGCCGACCCCTACGCGTTCCTCTGCGAGGCTCCGCCGAAATCGGCGTCGGTGGTGTGGAAGTGCGACAAGTATCAATGGGGCGACGCGGCGTGGATGGAATCGCGCGGCGCCAAGGATTGGCTCAAGTCGCCGATGTCGGCGTACGAAGTTCACGCCGGCTCGTGGCTGCGCGGATTGAGTTATCGCGAGCTGGCCGTGAAGCTGGTGGAATACGTGAAGCTGATGGGCTACACGCACATCGAGTTTCTGCCCATTATGGAGCATCCGTTTGCGGGCTCGTGGGGCTATCAGGTAATCGGCTACTTCGCGCCCACGGCGCGTTTCGGCACACCCGACGATTTCAAATACCTGGTGGATTGCTGCCACCGCGCGGGAATCGGCGTCATTGTCGATTGGGTGCCCGCGCATTTCCCCAAGGACGCGCACGGTCTCGATTTCTTCGACGGCACGGCGCTCTACGAGCACGCCGACCCGCGCAAAGGCGAGCAGCGGGAATGGGGCACCAAGATCTTCAACTACGGGCGCAACGAGGTGCGCTCGTTTCTGGTTTCGAACGCGCTGTTCTGGCTGAAGGAGTATCACATCGACGGCCTGCGCGTGGACGCGGTGGCGTCCATGCTGTACCTCGACTACTCGCGCAAGGCCGGCGAGTGGATTCCCAATCAATACGGCGGCAACGAAAACCTGGAGGCCATCGAGTTCCTCCGCACTTTTAACGAGCAGGCGCACAAAGTGCCGGGCGCATTCACGGCAGCCGAGGAATCCACCGCGTTTTCCGGCGTTTCAAGGCCGGTATACTTGAACGGACTCGGCTTCACCATGAAGTGGAACATGGGCTGGATGCACGACATGCTGGACTACTTCAGCTACGATCCGGTCTACCGCAAGTTTCACCACAACAACATCACTTTCAGCATGGTGTATGCGTTCACCGAGAATTTTGTTTTGCCGGTGTCGCACGACGAGGTGGTTCACGGCAAGCAGTCTCTGCTCGGCAAGATGCCCGGCGACGAGTGGCGGCAGTTCGCCAACGTCCGCGCGTTTCTGGCGTACATGTGGGCGCATCCCGGCAAGAAACTTCTGTTCATGGGGCAGGAGATTGGCCAGCGCGATGAGTGGAACCACGACGCCAGCATTCCATGGGAGGTGCTGGAGTTCGATTATCACCGCAAGCTGCAAAGCCTGGTACGCGAGCTGAACCGGATTTACCGCGCCAACCCGGCGATGTACGAGGTGGACTTCCATTACAGCGGCTTCGAATGGGTGGACTTCCACGATTGGGAATCTTCCATCATCGCCTTTCTGCGCCGGGCCGAGGACCCGAAGGACTTCCTGCTGTTCTGCTGTAACTTCACGCCGGTTCCGCGCCAGGGTTATGAATTCGGCGTGCCCGAAGAGGGCTTCTACGAAGAGATTCTCAACACCGATTCGGAGTTGTTCGGCGGTTCGAACATCGGCAACGGCGGCATGGTCTCTTCGCGGCCGATTCCCCGGCACAACCGGCCGCAGAGCATCGCGGTGACTCTGCCGCCGCTGGCGGTAGTGGCGTTCCGCAAGCGCTAAGTCATGTCTAGCGACGCTACTTTGTGGGGCAGCCAATCCTGGCTGCCGCCGGCTTTCAGCCGGCGCTCTTCGCCTGGCGGCGCGCCAGTTTCTTCCGCGGTGGCGTCCCGCCAAGGACCGCCAAGGGCCGTTGCGGCGGCGTTGCGCCGGCGCGAGACAAGCGCTCACACGAGCTGGGGACGGGTGCTCGCAGGTGCGTCCCGCGCGGCAGAAACCGATATATCGCGAGGCGAAAAAAGCCGGCTGAAAGCCGGCTGCAGCCAGGATTGGCTGCCCCACAAGATCGCGTTCACACTAGTGGTGAACGCTGCACGCAGGAGTGCGTGCGCGCCACGAATGGCTAAGCAGGAATGGCTAAGTACGAATGGCTAAGTACGATGCAGTAATCGTAGGCGGCGGCCACAACGGGCTGGTTGCGGCTGCGTATCTGGCGCGGGCGGGGCGCAAGATACTCGTGCTTGAGCGGCGCGAATTGCTGGGCGGCTGCGCGGTCACCGAAGAAGTCTGGCCGGGCTATCGCGTCTCCACCGGCGCGTATCTCACCAGCCTGCTGCAAGAGCGCATCGTCCGCGAGCTGCAATTGGAGCGCTACGGCTATAAGGTGGACGCCAAAGACCCGGCGTTCTTCTCCGCGTTCCCCGATGGCCGCCACTTCTTCATGTGGCAGGATCGCGCGAAGACGCTGGCCGAGATTTCCAAATTCTCGCGGCGCGACGCCGAGGCTTATGCGGCTTACGAAGACCAGATCGAGCGCCTCTCGCAAGTGGTGGAGAGCCTGCTGCTCACCACGCCTCCGCAGTTTCCACCGCGCGGCATTGGCGATTTCGTCGATTACCTGAAGCTCGCGGGCCGTTTGCGCGGGCTGCGTCCGAAGGACATGGTGGCGCTGGTCAAGATCTTCACCCAGAGCGCGGCCGAGTATCTCGACGAGTGGTTCGAATCCGAGCAGGTGAAGGTGACGCTGGCGACCGACGGAGTGATTGGAGCCAACGGCGGCCCACGCTCGCCCGGCACGGCGTATATCCTGCTGCATCACTGCATGGGCGGCGTGGCCGGACATCGCGGCCTGTGGGGATTCGTGCGCGGCGGCATGGGCGCGGTTTCAGAGGCCATCGCGGCTTCGGCGCGACAGAGCGGCGTATCGATTCGCGTGAACGCCGCCGTAAGCAAGGTGCTGGTGCGCGGCGGACGCGCGTGCGGCGTGGCCCTCGGGAGCGGCGAGGAGATCGAAGCCGGCGCGGTGGTTTCGAACCTCGATCCGAAGCTGACGTTTTTGAAGCTGCTCGACGAACGCGACCTCGATCCGGATTTCGTGGCCGCGATTCACCACTACCGCATCGAAGGTACAAGCTGCAAGATCAACCTCGCGCTCAACGGACTGCCGGAGTTCACGGCTTATCCCGGGGTGTTTTCCGGCGGCGCCTTCGCGCCCGGCCCGCACCACCGCGCGACGATGCACATTTGCCCGAGCATCGAGTACGTGGAGCGCGCCTGGGACGACGCCAAGTATGGCCGCCCGTCGGAGCGGCCGTTGCTCGAACTCACCATCCCCACCATGTACGATCCGTCGCTCGCGCCGCCGGGCAAGCACATCATGGGCATCTTCCTGCAATACGCGCCGTACACGCTGCGCGAAGGCACGTGGGACGAACTGCGCGAGCCGTTCGGCGACCGCGTGATCGCGCTGATCGAGGAGTATGCGCCCAACATCCGCTCGATTGTGGAGCACCGGCAAGTACTGACGCCTCTCGACCTGGAGCGCCGCTTCGGCATCACCGGCGGTAATATCTTCCATGGCGAGATGAGTCTCGACCAGATGTTCGTGATGCGTCCGGTAGCGGGATGGGCGCGCTACCGCACGCCGGTTCGCGGCTTGTACCTATGCGGAGCGGGCGCGCATCCCGGCGGCGGAGTGATGGGCGCGCCGGGGTATAACTGCGCGCGGGAGATAGTGAAGGGCGGCTAGCGTAGCTATGGTTGACCGAAGGCAGCGCCATGCCTGGGTGAACCGGTGAGGTCAACCAGTGAGGTCAAGCAGTGAGAATGGGGCCCTTGTCCTCGGTCCACTGGGCTTGTCCCCTAGTCTTGTCCACGGAACTTTGTCCACCGAGCTTGGGCTGCCGATGCTGGGTATGACATAATTGGGTCAAGTCAGGTTACTTAGCAAGTCAGTTACGTGAGGGTACGAAAATGAAGAATTCGGCCCGGTTTCTTTTCCTCGGAGCGATCGCAACCGTCAATCTCACGGCCCAGATGGGCGGAACGCCGACTACCGGCAGCGGCGGACAAACCAGCGTCCAGGCCAACCCCAGTCTGGGCTCCGGGGGCGGGGCCATGGGGGCCAATACCTCCCGGCCCATCTATATTTCCGGCAGAGTTGTCATCGAGGACGGTTCGCCAATCTCGGCGAATATCACCATCGAGAGAGTCTGCGGCGGCATCTCCAAGACCGTCGCGTACACCGATTCGAATGGGCGCTTCAGTTTTCAATGGGGCGACCGCAGTATGATCGTCACCGATGCTTCCGACGCCGGCTCTGGCGCTACCCGGAATTCCAACTCCGGGGGATTCGGTAGTTCTCAATCGGCCGGCGGCGCGAACACCCTGGCTGCCGATCCATTCGGGAGCCGCATGATGAATTGCGCATTGCGGGCGAGCGTAGCGGGGTTTATCTCCGACAAGGTCGACCTGTACAATCGCAAGAGTACCGATAGTCCGGATGTTGGCACGATCGTCCTCCGCCGCATCGCGGGCGTCGAAGGATCGTCGATCAGCGTCACGTCGATGATGGCTCCCAAAGACGCGAAGAAAGCCTACGAGCATGGCCTGCAGTCTCTGTTGAAAAACAAGCCCAACGATGCCGTGAAGGATTTTGAAAAGGCGGTCGCCGTCTACCCCAAATACGCCGACGCGTGGGTGAACCTGGGTAAAGTGCGCCTCGATCAGCAATCTATCGAACCGGCGCGCGCCGCTCTGAAGAAGGCCATGGAATCCGATCCGAAGCTGGTCGCGCCGTACGTGGAACTCGGTCTCCTCGCCGCGAAGGATGCGAATTGGCAGGATTCCGGCAAATATCTGGATCGCGCCGTCGAACTGGATCCGGTCGACTTTCCGCAGGCTTGGTATGCCGATGCCGTGGCGAACTACAACCTCAAGAAATACGATGCGGCGGAGAAAAGCGCGCGCGAGGCCGTGAAACTGGACCCGAGGCACGCCAACCCGCGGTCCGGCTATCTGCTGGGACTCGTGCTCGCCGAGAAGCAGGATTACGCAGGCGCCGCCGCGGAGCTGACGGCATATATGAAACTCGCGCCAAATGCGCCGGATCTGGCGCAGGCGAAGAATCAGCTTGGACAACTCGAGAAGCTGATGGGCGTCACGAAGTAGGCGCCGGCTACTCCGGATTCGGCATGACACTGGTTCGCTGGCCGCAAGATTCGCTTACGGGGCGCCCGTTCCGATCGGAGCCACGACCGTGAGGGAGTGCTTTCCAGCAAGAGCGCAAAGTCACGCGGCCGGCGCCCTCGCAATTCTCTGCGGCGTTCTTTTCGCCCTTGCCGCGAGCGCATCCGCGCAAAACAGCGCGGCGGACGCGAATGCGTTATTGGCGCGCGGCGCCCAGCTGATTCAATCGAAGCCCGCCGAGGCCGTGAAGCTTCTGCAACAGGCGCTCCGGCTCGATCCCGAGCTTCCCACGCTGCGCTATCAGCTGGGCATTGCGTTCCACGCGATCGGCGATGAGGCGGATGCCGAGGCTGAGCTGCGCGAGGCGGTCGGCCGCACTCCGGATTCCGCCGCGGCTCACAACTATCTGGGCATCGTGCTGTTTCAGATGGGAGAAGCGAAGGCCGCCCTCGAGGAGTTTCGCGCCGCCGCCAAGCTCGCCCCCAAGGATCCGAATGCGCATTTCAATCTGGGCGAGGCGTTGGCGCGTACCGGGGACGGCAACGGCGCCGTGGAGGAACTTCGAGTAGCGGCGGGGCTGGCGCCCGGCGATGCCGGGCTGGCGCGCCTGGTCAAAGTGGTGGAAACCGCGCTCGCAGCACGTGAGAGCACGCTCCCCGAGAGCACGATCAAGGTCGACGTAAGGCAGGTGCTGGTTCCGGTGGTCGTGACGGACCGCGAAGGGCATCATGTGACGGGCCTCACGCAGGCGGATTTCAGAGTCTTCGAGGACGGCGTGGAGCAGAAGATCACGGCGTTCAGCTTAGAGAGCTCAGGCCTGTCGCAAGCGGTCGTTCCGGCGAAGAGCGAGCCTGCGGCGGCAACTCCCGCGGCTTCATCGGCTGCTAGGACATCAGCCGCATCTCCCCAAGCCCCGCGCCGCACCTACATGATTCTGATCGATACGCTCCACGCATCGTTCAATAATTTCGTCTCCGCGCGGGAAGCGCTGGTGAAGCTTTTTCAGCAGGAGCATTCCGCCGATTCCCAATACGTGGTGGTTGCCCTCGCAGCCGCGCCGGAGATGGTGCTCAACGTTACTTCCGATCCTGCGGCGGTGCTCGCAGTTTTTCAGAACAAGCGTTTCCAGAAGTTCTTCCTTGACGGCCAGATGGGCGGGATGAATGCGGAGATGGAGCGATTCCGCCGCGATTTGACTGAGACTCGCTATGCGTGCGATCTCGCCGCCACCGATAGCGTGTTCAAAATAAAATGCGCGGCCGGGTTGTCCCGGGCGCCCCAGCAGTCGCATCAAATCGCGGAACTGGACCGGACGCTGACTGTCGGATTCCTTCGGCAGTTCCGCTCTCTGGTGGCGCAACTCGCCCGCGCCCGCGACCGGCGCACCATCGTGCTCATTTCGGACGGGTTTCAAATCGAGCCCGGCCGTGAAGCGCTGGCTTTAGTGAATGCATTTTTTCCGCCCGCGTCCCATTGCCTCGTACCGCCGGACGTCTACTGCCCGCCCAATGAGATGCAATCCACCAGCCGCATGGCGGATGAGTTCGAGCCGATCCTGCAACTCGCCGCCGCTAGCGACGTCACCATTGACACCATCGACTCCCGCGGCTTGTACGGTCAGAAAGCGTTCGACGCATCGAATCCAGGAAATCCGGTCACGGTCGATGGCGCCGTGGGCCGGGTAGACAGAGACGCCGCCGCGGCCAACGGCAATACTCTCGCCGAAATCGCCGAAGCGACAGGCGGCACGGCCTTCCACGACAGCAATAACCTGCTGGGCGGTTTGCAGCGCGCTTTTGCCGATGGCCGCGACTACTACACGATTGCGTATGTCTCGGGCAATGCGAACCTGGACGGGAAATTCCGTGCGATCACGGTTCAGGTGCGCGATCCCAAGGCGGTGGTGAATGCCAAGCGGGGTTACTGGGCCGCGCCGGCCGCCCAGTAGCCCGATTTCGCCCGGATACTCAGCTTTGGATCCCTCGTCTCAACCGTAATGCCGCGAAATTTGCGATCCTGCGCACGGTTCTTCGGCACGTAGGCAATCACATAGTACTCGCGGCCGTCGGCCAGCGCGCTGCGGAATTGTTTGAGCATGTCGGCGCTCTCATGGAAGTACAGTCCGCCGGTGGCGCGGGCGAGTTGCTCCATTGAGGCGCTTTCCGCGGAGGCAAACGGATTTGCCTGTGTACCAGCGGTACTCTGCAAAGTGCCGGCTCTGACCGACTGATTCGCGTTTCGCGGACCCAGGTCGCCCAACGCGCTGCTGCCGCCCGAAGCGCCGGCGTCCATCGGTCCGGTGCTCGCAAGCGAGGGCGCGGAACCACCGCGCGAATCGACAGTATAGATCGTGACATTACGCTCGGAGGCGACTTTCAACGCGTCCCGTAAACCGGGATCGGCGTCCTTCGACTCTTCCAGCTTGAACTGCGGACGGTTCGGCAGATAAGCCGACACAGCCGCGTAGAACTCGCGCTTCGGGTTGACGTTGAATCCGTCGGAAACCAGGATGAGCGTGCGGCCCGTGGGCAGCTTCGCCAGTTCTTCCACCACGCTCTTGAATTGTTCCAGCAGTCCGTTCGTAGCGGCGGTCCAGCGATCGGCCTCCGCATCCACGCTCTGCTTCAGCGTGTCTATCTCGGGATCGCAATTCCGTTGGCCGGACCGCGTCCCACACGCGCACTGCTTACAAAACGCGTCCATGCTGCTCCTGATGTTTTGGAGTTGGGCCGCCAGGGCCGAAGCGTCAAGCCCTCCCATCGCGCTTTGAAATGCCGCGCCGCGAATCTTCAGCAGAATCGCCAGCGGGTTGGTGGTTGCCGCCTGCAGAACCTGTAGTTGACGGCCAATGCCAATCAGAACATATTGGGCGCCGGCCGGTTTTTCTTTTTCGAAAAGAATCTCCAGGGCTTCGCGCGTCCGCACGGCGCTGGCGCGTGAGGCGTGCAGCGTATCGATGCAGATCACAAAGGTGTGACGCGGCGCTGCCTGCGCCGCCCCCTGCGTCGGCGCCACGCCGCCGGAAGCCGGTTTCGAGAGCGCGCCGATGTCGTCAACCCCTCCGGCGGCGTCGCTCGAAAAAGCCGCGATCTCCTGCTGCACGCCATCTTCAAATATCCGGAAATCCGACGCATGAAGCCCGCTGACATGGTGACCTTTTTTATCGGTCACGACCACCGGTACCAGCACCTGCTGAACGTCGACCCGGATGGTGGCGTCCTGGTTCAATTGCTCCACTTCCATCTTGAAATCGAGGGTTGCCTGCCGCTCCACGCGTAATTGGATGCCGGTTTGTTCCTGGCCTCGAAAGCCTTCCTTCCCGGCGGCGATCTTGTAATTGCCGGGGTCTGGAAGCGGCACGGCGTAGTATCCGAGTCCGTTAGTTTTCGTATCGCGGGCAATGCCGCCGTCGGTGTTGGTAACAGTGATCTTTACATCGGGAATCGCCGCTCCCGAACTGTCCGTCACTCGCCCCGTGATTTGCGCCGATTGAGCAAAGCCGGCGCCTGCCAAGAGTAACCCAAGTATGGTCGCTTTACTCCGTGTGGCCGGCTTGAGACATGTGGTCGACTTGAGAGAGGATCGTGCTTTGCTCGTTTCGATCATCGTTACCACTCCATGGTGGAATTCCAGCCTGGCGGCAAACTCCAGGGAGCGATGAAAAGGATCTGGCGCGGACACATTTGGTTCACTATTGTTGAACCGTCCGCCGGCGGAATCCGTACGCGCTCATGCCAACAATCGTAACGCCTTTTGGTCAGGCCGTTCTTCGCGTGCTTTCACGACGGCGTTCTCAGTAAGCTCCCGCTATAATAGCGCCGAACCAGGCGCAGCCAATCCCAACGCATGGCGGGCGAGGCATGAAGCGTATCGACGCAGATTACGAAGGTCTCCGCTACTCTGCTAAATGAACAGCATCGTGGGTTAACCCAGGTTAACGGAGTTAGCACACTCTGGTCCCCCAATTCGCAGTATCATATAGCTCTAAGTCTCGGGTAGTATATGCGCCTCGCCGACCTAAAGTCCCGCAGTCCTCACGAAATCTCACAGGCGATTTCCCTGAGCCGCCGCAACTTCCTCCGCACAGTAACGGGCGCGGGTTCGGCAGCCGCCTTCTTCGGCCCCGCTGCCCTGCGCGGCATGGCTGTCCCGAAGAACCGCAAAGCCGTGGTAGTCACCTTCGGCGGCGGCGCGCGCGACGACGAAACCTTCATGCCGGATGGCCAGGAGAACATCCCGCACCTCCTCAATGAGCTCATGCCCCAGGCTACCTTCTTGACCAACGTCGTCAACCAAGGCATCCTCGGCCATTACGTGGCCACGGCCAGCATCGTCACCGGCGTCTACGAAACCTTCAACAACTTCGCCGCCGTCTCCCCCAACAATCCAACCGTCTTCGAGTACTTCCGCAAAGACCTGAAGCGCCCCGCAACGGACGCCTGGGTGGTCGCGCCCAGCAATGGATTCGCGCGCATCGGCGAAAGCGCCAACAAGCTCTACGGTCCCGGGCTCGGGGCGGGCGTAATCCTGCCCAAGCGCCTGCTTGCCGCCGCGCTCTCCGCGGCAAGCGACGGCGCCCGCTATCAGCACCTGCTCCGCGACAATTACGAAACGCCCCTCTACGCGCCCTCGCTCGCCGGGCATCAGATCGAGCTGGACCAGATGGCCGAAGTTCTCAAGCTCTCAGTCGACGATTTCGCCGCCCATGCCCGCAATCTGGTCAGCCCCGACGAGCTCTCCGTATACATCGTCAAGCAGTTGATGCGCCAGCTCTCGCCCAGCCTGCTTTGGGTCACCCTGCACGACATCGACATCGCCCACTCCGGCACTTTCTCCCTCTACCTTGACGGCATCAAGCGCTCCGACCGCCTTTGCGCCGAGCTCTGGCAGGCCATCCAAAAGGATCCCGAATACGCGAACAAAACGACCATGTTCATCCTGCCGGATTTCGGCCGCGATTCCGACATCGATTCCGGCGGCAACGGCTTCCAGCATCACCGCACCGGCGACGCTGTTTCGCGCACCACATGGATGATGGTCCTCGGGCCCGACGTAAAGCAGAACGTCGTCGTCGATCGCCGCGTCGAGTCGACCGACCTCATACCCACCCTCGGCGCGTACTTCGGCTTCGACGCGCGCCTCTCCACGGGTAAACCCATCGCGGAGGTGGCCTGAGCCATGCTCCCGAATCAATTAGCCTCTAGCAGTTTCGCCGCATACCCTCCCGAAGCGCGGCAACTCGCCGTCAAGCAGATCGCGCTCTTGCAGCGTCTGCCGCTCGCATTCCTCCCGTTGCTGCTGCGCGAGCTGATCGTCTACGACTGGAAATTCCCGGCGGAACGGGCGGACCTTGGCCGGCAGTTCACGTACCTCGGGACCCTGGCAGCCGGCCCCTTCCAGGCAGCCATGTCCGCCTTCGCGCAGCTCAAGCTCGCGCGCGAGCTGGAGCAGACCGATTGGGTGAACTCCCCGGCCGTATTTTCGGAAAAGCTCTCCGCGCATCTATGGGCCACGCATCAGATCGACGCCTTCAGCGCCGCCGCGGTCGATTACGTTCAGAAGGCCTCGGCGCCGCCCAGATCGGGAGACGACGCCGCGGCGCTTCCCACTCACAGATTAGGCATCGCCATCATCGGGCAGGGCGTCGCGAAGAATGACTACCGCCTCTTCCGCAAGCTCCGTCCGCAGGGCGTTTATTTCACGCAGGTCAAACACACCGGCGGCGTGCAGGTCCTGCTCGACGCGGTTGCGGCGCGCGCCAAAGCGCATCCTGTTGCGTACGGCCATTGGTATATCGATGGCGGACATATCGACGACGCCAGCCTCACCGTGCCAGAAGCCATCACGCGAATCTCGTACGACGCACTCTCCGCGCCACGCGCTACGCTCCAGAACCGCATGCAGAAAACCTACGAGGCGGCGGTCTTCGATCCCGAGGCCTTCCGCACCATGCTGGCGCAGATCAAGCCCGAAGAAGCCGGTCTCAATTCCGGCGGAGACAGTGTGCTCAACCGCTTCCAGCTCAGTCTGCTGACGGAAGGTTCGGGAACCCAGGTCTTCGCGACGACCTTCGTTCAATGGGCCGCGCGTGAGGCGCTCCGCCGCGCCCAACCCCTGACGCTTGTCACTCGCTTCGCCCCGCGCCAGCGCGAGAATCAAATGAACGAGCTGCTCGCCGAACATCAGCGCAAGCCGGAACTCGACCCCCAGGGTTCGCTGATCGATGCCGACATGGGCGCCTATTATACGTGGGTCAATCAACAGCGTCTTCCCGGTGACCGGAAATCGGCATTCCTGGCGTGGTTTGAGGATCACAGCGAAGCGGTCGCCATAGCGCCGGCGCTAGAGCGAGACAAGCGTTCCGACGCGCCTATCGACTTAGCCGACCTTATCGCGCGGATTGCATGAGCGCTTAGCTGGATACTGATCAAAGCAGGAAGAATGACTGGCACGCCGAAATCGCAAGGGTTACGACTTCGGGCTGCGTCCATGGCGGTATTGTGGCTGTTGGGATCAGCTCTTCTCCGGCGCCAAACAACTCAGGAGTTCGAAACTGTCCAGCGAAGCGCGCGCGAGGGGACCGCTGCCTCACAGTACGCCCTTGGCTCGATGTACTCCCAAGGGCGACGGGTGACTCAGGACTACGCCGAGGCGGTGCGCTGGTATCGCAAAGCGGCCGATCATGGCGATGTCAGGAGATGTCGGTGAATCGGCGACGTTACTCGACCCAAGCAACCGCGCAGATACGCAAGCCAGAGTAGGGAGCGGTGCTCCACGATATCGTCCGGGTGGTCGCACCAGTCTTGGAACTCCTGCCAAATCGAATCAGGCAGGAGCACTTTGCGCAGAGCCGGACATCGTCGTCATCGCTCATATCGGTTGCGGAGTATTGGTGGCGAACAACAGTTGTCCGGTCATCGCGTCGAGCACGTTGCGCATATGATTGCGCTGCCAGACGGGCACCGAATCGGCGCCCGGCCCGTGAGCGGAAAACGGCGGCAGCCCCCGCAGCGTAATAGCCCATACGGGACGAGCCGGAGACCCTCTCGAAGAATCCATCACATAGACTCCCTCAATGACCTTGGCCAGGAAGGGACTTCCCGAGCCTTTCGTCAGGACCACGTTGAGCGCGTCGAGAAAAACGATCTTAGGATCGTCCGCGGGCAGTCCCGTGTAGACTTCGGAACCGCCCTGCAGCTGCCTCTGGGCCGACTCGGCCGACGGCGGCTCACGCATGTCGGGGTCCTCACCCTCATAACGCGAGCTGACGCCGACAAGCTGTCCTCCCCGCTCCAGAAGAATCACCCGGAATTCCCGCTGGTAGCTATCTTGAAACCCTCGAAGCGCTAATTTCAACCTCAGAGCGGTCTTGCCGAAATCCACCTGCCATGCGGGCTGACCGACGACCTCTCCCGCCAGAAACGGCAGATTGCTGGAAGAGATCACAATGCGCCGCGCTGCCGCCGAAGCGGTCAATTGATTGAGCCCGGTGAGGCGGTTCGCCCTCTCAATTGCCGCGGATTCCGTAGCGATGTCCTGTTTGTCTGGCAACTTCTTCTCCCTCCCGCTTGCTTGCGCGTCCGCCCTCCCGGCCAATGCCGCCGCGGCGCAAATCAAGATGCCCAGCAGCGGGGCGCCCCTCGTGCGTTCATTCATCGCCATGGCTGGCTGTCGCTGTCTATCTTTCCATTCCGTCTAATTTGGATTCTTATCCCAAATATCGAGCGCCGTAGCGCTCACGCGCTCGGCCCCCCACTCCGAGCCATCGCTAGTAGTCGGACCTCCTGCCGGGATACCCGCGTCCTTATAGACGAGAGGCCCGCGCACGCGGTACTGGCACTCGGTGAAATTGCACTTGTCTCCCGAAGTCCCCGACATGTCGTCATCCGTATTGTGGATTTCGCCGGTCCATTGGACGTTATCCCCGCGTTTGCCTTTCCAGAAGGGGTCGGTATGCGTGTCCCATGGAACGCCGCCGTCTAAATAGAACGACCACTGTCCAGTGGCGGGGTCCAGTTGGATCTTATACTCGTGCGCTGTCCCTTCCGCGGGCGCGGCCTCCTTCCTGATGTAATACGGGTCGTCTCCCTGCACTTCCGAATATAGGTCCGTGGCGATCGCCGTGGACCCGTAGTTGCGTTCCCGTCCATATCCGCTCTGCGCCCATTTCAGAGCACCGCTGGTATTAGAGATGTTCACATAGGTGCAATGCAGGGCATGAGATTTGCTGCAGCCTTCGTTTTCACAACATAGTTTGGCGTAGCGGGTCTTGATCTTCGCTTTTGCTCCATTAACATCGGCCACGTTCTTGCCGTAGGACGTGTAGTTGTTGACTCTGGCGCAAACGCAGACCTTGACCGGGATGGTGTCGGTACATGGGCCGCAGCCGGGTGGCGTATATGTGACCTCGATGTTGGCGCTTCCCTTCGCCACGCCGGTAACCGTACCGGTGGCGCCGGTTCCCGAAACCGTAGCGATCGCCGTATTGGCGCTTCTCCAGGAATAAGATCCTCCCGCGGGCGTACCCGTGGCTGTCAATGTCGCTGTCGACTGGTCATAGGGAGCTCCATGTCCCGAAATGACGCACACGTTCAACGGTTTGGGGGTGGCGCTTACGTAACATGAGGCACATGCAGCAGTCGGCGAGCCGGCATCGGCGGTCGGGCTCGGCTGGCTGGGCGAGCTACATCCGGGCATCTGTGTTTGACTCCTCGATCATGCGACACAATAGTCTAACGCGCGCGCGCCACCTTCGTAGAGCTGTGCCACGCGCTCATCCGAGGTTAACGGAGCGTCCTTTGCCAGTGCGTCGTTTACCCAGGGATGAAGCGGATCGTTGTGGACGTCGGAGCCCAGCAGGAACATCAGCATCCCCAAAACCATGCAACCCCGATCGCTCTCGATGCTGTGGGCCATCGCCTCGTGCGCCGCCTGGGCGGCTACGATTCGCGCCACAGCGTCCCCCGCGTAGGCATATTTCTCAGGGTACATCCTGAAGAACCATTCCGCGGCGTACTCCTCGAACCGCATCGATCCGAGCCCGATCTCCGCGCCCAGGAACTCCTGCCTGATCCGGCGCAGCGCGTTGTAATAATATTCGTTCGACTTTCCGAGGGACCAGTTGAGATAGTCCGACGTTTTGTAGAAAAGCCGATCGGTCTTCTCGTACTGGCTGACGATCGCGGGATCGTTCAGAATCTCGCCCGCCCAAGGGAACATCGGGTCCCTGTCGAACCCGCTGCCCAAGATGAACATCATTTCGATGTAGAAATGGACGGCGCTTTGCGCGGTCAGGCCATAAGCTAAGGCCCGCTCGACGCCGACATTGACGGCTTGCCGGACTCCGATCTTCCCAGGCTGCACGAAGTGTTTTGGCGCAAAACTCCGTAGGCGGTCGACGGTATGGTCCTTGAACTGGCGCATGGCTTCCCTGCGAAAGACTGCCATCTGTTCGTCTCGAATTTTCATCAAATCGAACCTCTTTCGTTGGGGCCGGATATCCCGGCTCGGATGAGCGTATAGTCCATCGACCAAGGCGAAGATGGAATGTTTGTAGGATACACCCCCACCGGGCACAATTCAGAATGCTAAGCGCCGGCGGCGTGGGATGCTTAAACGGATTCGGGAAACGCCGCTCAAAATCCGCTCTCTTACCGTCGCGGCTCCGCACTGGCGCGCGATCTACGACGACCAAGGCCGGATCATGGTGGCGATTTGTCATAATATGGATCTGGGCGATGCCTGGGAGTGGTCCGACGACGCCCGGTATCCGGAGAAATGGGCTACGCTAGCCTACAAGATCGCGATGAACTATTTCACTTACGATCTCACGCACTGAGAGGCGTAGCGCCGGCGGTCTTGTCGCCGGTGGGTCGAAGCTTGAGCGTGTAGCCATCTCGGCTGCAACCTCCGTGCGCATCCCTACGATTTCGGCGTAACCTTTTCGCCCTCGCATGGTTCAATATATCCATGCGGTGCTTCCCAGGGTTTGTTTTGCTGCTTGGCCTGTTGCAAGTGTTTCCGGCGTTCGCTCAAATCGACGGACGCATAACCGGTTCCGTGGTGGATGTCTCCGGCGCCGCCGTTCCCGGCGCCGAAGTGGATTTACTCATGGTGGGCGGCAAGAAGCCCCTGCTCACCAGCAAGACCTCGATCGACGGGCTCTACCATTTCATCGGCGTGCGGCCGGGCTATTACGACCTCGTCGTCGAGGCCACCGGCTTCGTCAAAACCACGCTGAACAATGTGTCGGTGGACCCCGCCCGCGAGACGTCCATGCCGCGGATCAAGCTCCAACTGGCCTCCGTGAGCATGAGCGTGGAGGTGAAAAGCGACGCTCAGGGCGTCCAGACCGGCAACGCCGAAATCTCGCAGACCATCAGCATGGAAGAGATCGATAACCTGCCCATTCTGGACCGCGACGCGCTTTCCGTCATCCAGACGCAGGCGGGCGTGGTGTACAACGGAAATTCCAACACCGTCATCAACGGGCTGCGCACCTCGTATTCGGACGTAACCCTGGACGGCATCAACGTGCAGGACAATTACATCCGCGATAACGCGCTCGACTACCTGCCGAACAAGCTCTTGCTGGGGCAGGTGCGCCAGATGACCATCGTCAGCTCCAATGGCAATTCCGCCGCTTCCGGCGGCGCCACGGAAACCGCCATGTCCACGCCTTCCGGCACCAACCAGCTTCACGGCCAGTTGTTCTTATACAACCGCAACAACGCGCTCTCCGCCAACGATTGGTTCAATAATCAGGCCGGAGTTGCGTTGCCGTTTCTGAACCAGAACCAGGGCGGCGCGTCCATCGGCGGGCCCATCAAAAAGGACAAGCTCTTCTTCTACGCCAACTACGAATTCGTGCGCACCCACGCGCAAACTCCGGTGGACGACACCATTTTGACCGCGCCGGCGCGCACGGGAATCTTCACGTACCGCAATAGCAGCGGCGCCACCCTACAGAAAAATCTGCTGACGCTCCGCGGTCTGACGCAGGTCGATCCGGTGATGCAGACCTTGCTCAACCAGGTTCCCGGCGCGCAATACATTAATAACCTGCTGGTGGGCGACGGCCTCAACACCGCCGGGTACCGTTTCAATCAGCGCTCCAATGAAATCCGCGACAACGCCACCTGGCGTCTCGATTATGACGTCAATACCGCCAACGCCCTCAGCGCTTCCTTCGCGTGGAACCGCGATAACTCAGACCGGCCCGACGCCGAAAACGATTATTCGCTCGTTCCCAAAGTCAGCAATCCCACCGGCGCCAAATTTCTTTCCACCTCGTGGCGGTGGACGCCGTCGCCGCGGCTCACCAACGAGCTCCGCGCCGGTTTCAACCTGACCTCGGCCTATTTCAATTCCTCGCAGCAGTTTGGCCCATACCTGCTCACCGGAGAAATCTTCTCCGATCCGGTCAATGAGTTTCTGCCGCAAGGCCGCAATACCGATACCTTCACCATCGCCGACGACGCGGCTTATCAGCGCGGCAACCACTATATCCAGTTTGGCTTCCATGGCCAGCAGATCCGCGTACGCTCGGTCGATTTCTCGGGGACCGAGCCTACCTATTCGCTCTTTATGGGGGACGGCCAACCGGCGCTCACCACGCGCGATCTGCCGGGTATCAGCCAGACCGATCTGGCCAACGCCAATCAACTGCTGGCCACGCTGGGCGGCTACGTGGATGGCTACAGCCAGACGTTCAACATCGCCAGCACTACTTCGGGCTTCGTGCCCGGCGCGCCATATCTGCGGCATTTCCAGGTCACCGATTTTGCCTTTTACATACAGGATAAGTGGAAGATTACTCAGCACCTCACCGTCACGCTGGGCTTCCGGTGGGATCTGCCCGGCGTGGTCAATGAGCGCAATTCGCTGGAAATAGAGCCGGTGCTCTCAGGCACCGCGGTGCAGACGCTGCTCTCAAACGCCACCGTAAATTATGTCGGCTCGTCGGTGAATACGCCGTGGTACCACCACGACCTGCATGATTTCGCTCCCAATATCGGCCTGGCTTGGGACGTTTTCGGCGATGGCAAAACCGCCGTGCGCGGCGGCTACTCCATCTTCTACGTCAACGACGCGAATATTATCGCGCCGGAAAACATGCTGGAAGCCAATGACGGGCTGCAAGGGACTTCGGCCGGCACGGGCCTTTCCGACCGCGCTTCCACCGGGCTGACGCCCATCCCGGCGCCGCAGTTCCAGATCCCGACCAATGAAGCCACCAGCTACTCGCTCGACCCGTTCAACGTCTTGGGTTTTGTCGATCCTAACCTGCGCACTCCTTATGTGCAGCAATATTCCATCGGCATCCAGCGATCCATTAAGGGCACGGTCTACGAAGCGCGTTACGTGGGCAACCACGGCGTGGGCGAATACCGGGCATTCGACTTCAACCAGATCAATATCAACGCGTCGGGATTCCTGCCGGATTTCGACCGCGCGCTAAGCAACGGCAATCTGGCTCAAGCGCAGACCGGCACTTTCAATCCGGCCTACAACGCGTCCATTCCCGGCAGCCAGAAACTCACCGTGTTTCCGCTGCTGGTAGGCGGCGGCGATCTGACCGACGCCACGGTGCGCAACGAAATCCAAACCGGACAAGTGGCCGATTTGGCGTATCTCTATCAGACCAACGGGCTCAATGGAAAGGTCAACTTTTTCGCCAACCCTTACGCCATCGGGGCGGACATGCTGACTAACTATTCCAACTCCACTTACAATTCGCTGCAGCTTGAGGCGCGCCACCGCACTCGTTCGGGGCTCAGTCTCGAGGCGAACTATACGTTTTCCAAGGTGCTGAGCGATGCCGACGGCGATTCGCAAACGCGCTTCCAGAATTTTCTCGACGTCAATAACCCCAAGCTCGACCGGTCCGTCGCCAACTTTGATCTTCGGCACATGATCAAGGCTGACGGTTTCTACGAGTTGCCCATTGGCAAGGGACACGTTGCGCATTTCCGTCCGCTCGATCGCGTGATCGGCGGCTGGATTTTCGGCAGCGTCATGGTGTGGCAATCCGGCTCGCCCTTTTCCATTCTTTCGGGGTACGGCACGCTCAATCGCAGCTCCAGCGGACGGTCCTATTACAACGGGGCCGACACCACCCTCCAGGGCGCGGCGCTATTCAACACCGTACACTACCAGATGACCGGCAACGGTCCGATGATGATTTCGTCTTCTGCCGTCAATCCCGTCGACGGCACCGGTGTGAACCAGGACCTCCCGCCGTTTACCGGCGAGGCGTTTTATAATCCCGGACCGGGCACGCTGGGTACGCTGCAGCGGCGCATGTTCAACGGGCCGTGGACATTCAACGTCGATATGAGCATGAAGAAGAAGGTCCAAATCACCGAGCGCGTGAGCCTGGATATCCGCGCGGATGCCTTCAATGTCCTCAACCACGCCACGTTCTGGTCCGGCGATCAGAACATCAATTCGAATACGTTCGGCTTTATGAGCTCCATGTTCTACAACCCGCGCGTGATGCAGTTCGGGGCGTTGCTTAAGTTTTAATGCGGCTCAAGTTCTGAAGCCGCGCAAGTTCCGAATATGAAAGTCTACGACCTCGGCCAGCCTTATTTCGCGGGGATGCCGCACCATCCGGTGCATCCGCCGTTTCTATTCGGCCTGGTCAAGCAGCATGGGGAATATATCGGTCCCGGCGGATGCAGCTCTTCGTCGGATGCCATCGCGCTCGGCAGCCACGTGGGCACGCACATCGATGCATTGTGCCACTTTTCATGCGGCGGCAAACTGTTCGGCGGCGTGGACGCGGCGGGCGTACAATCGTACACCGGCGGCCTGAAGAAGTACTCGGTGGATACTATCCCGCCGATCGTCCGCCGCGGCGTGCTGCTCGATATCGCGCGCGTCGCGGGCGTAGACGTGCTGCCGGCGGATTTCGTAATCACGCCCGAGCATCTGGAGCAAACCGGCGTCGCGGTGCAGCCCGGCGACGTCGTGCTGCTGCGGACCGGCTGGGCGAAGTATTTCGAAGATCCGGCGAAATATATTTCGCAAGTGTGCGGCCCGGGGCCGGGAATTGCGGGCGCACGGTGGCTGAGCGGCAAAGGTGTTTTCGCAGCGGGTTCGGATACGGTCGCGTTTGAGAAAGTTCCCGACCCGGCCATGCCGGTCCACGTCCATCTGCTGGTGGAGAGCGGCATCCACATAATCGAGTGTCTGAACCTGGAAGAACTGGCGGCAGAGCGCGTGTACGAATTCCAGTTCATCGCCGCGCCGATGAAGATCCGCGGGGCCACGGGCGCGCCGGTGCGGCCAATCGCCATTGCGGGCGCGTTATCATAGTCCGATGTGGCGCACGCACTCATGCGTGCAGCGTTCACACTCGTGTGAACGCGTCTTCTTGCCGGCGGCAATACGCTGCACGCATGGGTGCGTGCGCCACGGCCGGTAGTCTCTAATATTGTGAAACGCTTTCCCTTCCTCGATTGGATGCGTGGCCTCGCCGTGCTGATCATGTTCGAGTGCCACACGTTCAATTCCTTCGCGCGCCTCGATGTCCGCAACGGCGGCCCCTACGTGCTCTCGCAGTTCGTAGGCGGCATGGCCGCGCCGCTGTTCCTCTTCATGGCGGGCATGACGTTCGGCTTCCAGATGGAGAGCCTGGAACGCCGCGAGCCGAACCGCTGGCGGCGCTGGCTGGTTGCGCTGCGGCGCGCCGGTTACATCATGGCGATCGCATTCGCGTTCCGCATCAGCAACTGGATTGCGAGCATGCCGCGTCCGGAGCTCGCCGAAATCACCAAGGTGGATATTCTCAATTCCATGGCTCTTGCCATGGGCGCCTTCGCGACGGCGTCGCTGTTTGACGGCAAGAATCGCGTGCGGTTCGCCCTCGGCGGCGCGCTGGCGGTGGCGGTGCTGGCGCCCATGATTGAAAGCTTGAGTTGGAGCGGTACGCCGCAACTGATCGTCGAATACCTTGCGCCGGGCCCAAACCGCGGGCGCTTTCCGTTCTTCCCTTGCGCCGCGTATGTAGGCTTCGGACTGGCCGCGGGCGCCATCGTGAAGAGAACCGCCGCGGAGCACATGGACCGCCTCATGCAATGGTGCGCGCTGATCGGATTCGCCGCCATCTTCACGGCGCAATATTTCGCCAACATTCCGTTTTCCGTCTACGCCGCCCCCGACTTCTGGCGCAGCAGCCCGTCGCTGGTGCTGATCCGTACCGGCATTTCGCTGGCTATGTTGGCGAGCGCCTATCTTTGGACCGAGTACGGCGCGGCGGCGCGCTGGAGCTGGATGCAGGCGCTCGGCCAGACGTCGCTGCTGGTCTACTGGGTCCATGTCATGCTGGTTTACGGGAACATCGTAAAGCACTGGAAGCGCGCGCTCTCGATTCCCCAAACCGCGCTCGCCTTCGCCGTCGTAACCGCTCTAATGGTGGCATTGGCTTCGGCGCGCCTCGCGTGGAAGAATCGAAAGAAGCAACCCACCTATGCACCCACTCCCGGAACCCTGGCTACGCGGACCCCTTGAGGGCGCCCACGCTCTCGCCGCGCCCGTGCTCTACTCGTTCCAGCAGGCGCGCGAAGATCTGGCGCAATACACCGCGGGCTTGAGCTTTGAGCAGCTCTGGGCAACCCCGCGCGGATTCGGATCGGTAGGCTTCCACTTGCGGCACATCGCCGGAAGCACGGAGCGGCTGATGGCCTACGTGCAAGGGAAACAGTTGACTGTGGAACAACTCGCGGCCGTGGCGGCCGAACACGACGCCGGACACGACGCCGGGGCGGACAGGGAAACGCTGCTGGCCGAGCTTGATCGTGTTTTCCGCGAGGCGGAAGCAGTGGTGCGGCAGATCGATCCGGCAACGCTCGCCGAACCGCGCGAAGTGGGCCGCCAGCGTCTGCCCACCACGGTCATTGGCCTCTTGACGCACATCGCCGAGCATACGCAGCGTCATGTGGGTCAGGCGATCAGCGCCGCGAAATGGGCTTTATAGGGCCGGCCTCCCGGCCGGTCCATCGGAGGGAGCGCGCTGTCGGTGCGTCGACCGGCCAGAAGGCCGGTCGCACTTAGCCAACGGTTTGATCGAGACTGGCGTCATATGACATGACGATGAAATCTACAATCGATAGCCTGTGTCGGGATTTGCGCTATGGAGCCCGGTCGCTGCGGAAGAATCCCGGATTTTCCGCAATTGTCGTGATGACGCTGGCGCTGGGCATTGGCGCGAATAGCGCGATTTTCAGCCTGGTGTACGCCGCCGTACTGCGGCCTCTTCCCTTTCCCCAGGTTCGCCGCCTGGTGTTCGTCTCCACCGGCAAGGCGCCAGCCGGCCTTTTCAATAGCGGCGTTTCGGGGCGTGAGATGGAGGAATGGAAACCTCAGCTTCAGCGGGTTTTCGAAGCGTTCGCCACCGTCGGCGGGAATCGCGATACCACCTGGACCGTTGCCGGCCAGGGCGCCCACCTGACCAATCGCGATGTTTCGGAAAACTTCTTCCGGCTGCTGGGGGTGCATCCGTTCGCGGGACGCGCCTTCACCGCGGAAGATACGATGCACGGGCGCGGCGATGTTGTCCTGCTGAGTTACGATTTCTGGCAAAGGCGCTTCGGCGGCGACATCCACGCGCTTGGGCAACCCATGCGAAAGAAAGGGGGCGCGTTCGCATCGTACACGGTGATTGGGATTCTGCCGCCGGATTTCGAGTTTGACGAGACCACCGACGTGTGGACTCCGCAGCAGCCGTTGTCGACTTTTCAAATGGACCTGAGAACAGCGCGGTTTTTCCGGGTGATTGGCCTGCTCCGGCCGGGAATCGGCCTGCAACAGGCTCAGGCCGCGATGAACACGTTGGCCGTTCAGGAAGCCCAGGCGTATCCCGCGTCGAACCGCGGCTGGGGAATTAGCACGGCGCCGTTGCGGGAGCATTTCCAAGGCAAAGGCCATCTCGCCTTATTGCTGCTGTGGGCCGCCGTAGGCGCGTTGCTGCTGATAGCCTGCGCCAACACGGCGAATCTGCTGCTGGCGCGATCGGGCGCGCGCGAGAGTGAGATCGCAGTCCGTCTGGCATTGGGATCTTCGCGCGGGCGGCTGATGGCCCAGTTGCTCACGGAGAGCAGCCTGTTAGCGTTGGCAGGCGGCGCCTTGGGATGGATCGCCGCGGCCTGGTCGCTAAGTCTGCTCCGCTTCTGGGGATCGTTCCTGCTGCCGGTATCCACGTTGCAAGAAGTGGTCCGTTTGCGCGCCGGCGCTCTCGATCCGGCGGTGGTTGCCTTTACGCTGCTGGCTTCCATGCTGGCGGTTCTCGCATTCGGGCTGGCTCCGGCGTGGCGCTCTACCAGGCTGGAATTGAACTACGCTCTGCAAGGCTCTTCCGGTAACCGGACCACGCGCCGTCACGGAATGTCGCAGATGCTCGTCACCGCCGAGGCCGCATTGGTCATGGTGCTGGTAATGAGCGCCGGGCTGCTGATCCGCAGTTTCGTGAAGCTGACCGCGGTGGACCCGGGCTTCCGCGCCGCTAACCGGTTGACGTTCGACGTGGAGTTGCCGCGGCAGCTCGAATCGGCCACCGGCTCCCGCCCGGTGACGCCGACGGAACTTCGGCAGCGCTGGCAACGGCAAACTCTCTGGTTCGATGAGTTGGCGCGGCGGTTGCGGGTCCTTCCAGGAATCCAAGCGGTCGGAGCCTCCGACGCTTTTCCCCTGAGAGGAGATGAGGGTGGCTGGGGCGCGATGATCGACGGCAAGCAAATGCCCGCGTCAACTTCCATGGCGGCTGTGATCCCCGGATATTTCGACGCGATGGGAATTCCCGTTGTGGAGGGTACGGATTTCAGTCCGGCAACCGATTCCATACCGGGTTCGAAGGCCGTGATTGTTAACCAGACTATGGCGCGCTTGCTTTTCCCCGGCGGGGACGCTGCCGGCAAACATATCCACGCGCCCCGCTGTCAGCTCGTGACTTCTCTGGTAACCGCGGGCGATGTCAATCCGTCCGATTGCGTGATTGTCGGCATCGCCCGCGATACCCGTTTCAGCATGGATTCGCCCGCGCCCCCGGAGTTCTATTACTCGCTGCATCAGGATCTGCCGGACCGCGTCACCTATGTCTTGCGCGCGAATCACGATGCGGAGGAACTGGTTCCCATGGTGCGGACCACCATCTCGAACATGCCTCCCGCCGATTTCGGCAAGGCTTACATCTTCAACTTACAGACCGTGGACCAGTTGGTAGCGCAATCGGTCGAGACGCCGCGCTTTCGAAGCTGGCTGATCAGCCTGTTCGCGGGTCTGGCGCTGCTTCTTGCCGCCGTGGGAATCTACGGCGTGCAAGCTTATGCGGTGAGCCGGCGAACTCGCGAAATCGGTATCCGCATGGCGCTGGGAGCGAGGCCGGCCGCACTGTTCGCGACGATTCTCGGCGAGGCGGCCGGCTGGACGCTGCTCGGGGTTGGCATCGGGCTTGGCGCCGGGTTGGCGATCGCGCGACTGATATCCGGCTGGCTGTTCGAAGTGGGCCCGTGGGACGCGGTCACGCTCGCCGTATCGCCCCTGGTGCTGCTGGCGGTTGCATTAGCCGCCGCATATCTGCCGGCGCGTCGCGCCATGCGCGTCGATCCGCTGGTAGCATTGCGATGGGAGTAGGGTGGGCCCATGCCCTGCCCCGTCAGAGCCGCTCCGAGCGCTCGGCTGGCAATGCAGGTAAGCTAGCGGGAGTTTCCTAGCTGCTAGCGGCCGCGGACGGCTGAGTCCGCTGCAATGGCCATCTCAAAATCTTCACCCGGTTGTATTGTGATTGTTGCGCGGCTCAAGGCTTGCATCTCACGCTACTAAGTGGAAAGTGTTGCGGTGGAAAGCGTCGCGGTGGGCGGATACAGCTTGTGAACTGTTTTTGAACTGTTTCGATTGGCGCCAATCGTTGCGCGGCGGGCTCAGTCTGCGATAGTAAGCCGGCGAGGTGCGTCGCGCGAAACTAAGCGGCTCTCCTGTCTTCGAAGAACGAACTGAATGGAGTGTGCGCTAAGTATCGCTTACGATTAATCGGGCTAACTCCCTATTCATGTAAATTTGTTAGTGTTAGACCGATTGAGCGGGAATCGGCAAGCTGCTTCTTCACACTTGCAACTATGGACTGACTAGCAGCGCGATCGGTAGCGGCGCCGCGATGCCGGAGTTGGCTGACCGGTCTCTGCCGGACCGCCGCGCCTGGCGCGTGGATCGACCGGTGGCATGGCATTGCGATGGGGATAAGAGGTGGGGCATGCTTTGCCCCACCTCACGCGATGATCCCTTTCCGCACCGCGTAGAGGATCAACTCCGGTACGCTATGCAGCCCCAACTTCTGCAGGATATGCCCCCGGTGCGTCTCCACCGTGGTCAAGCTGATGTTCAGCGCCGTGGCCACTTCCTTATTCGCCCGCCCCTCGGCCACCAACTGCAGCACCTCGCGCTCACGGTCGGTCAACAGATCGTAACTGTCTTCCACGCCCCGCCGCTCCATCTCGCGGATGTAGTCTTCCTGCAGCAACCGGCTCACCTTGCGCGTCAGAAACGAGCGTCCTTGCGCCACCGTGCGAATCGCCTCAATCACGTCGCCGCGCAACGAATCCTTCAGCAGATACCCGCGCGCGCCGGCCTTTAGCGACCGCAGCACGTAGCTCTCGTCCTGGTGCATGCTCAGAATCACTACGCCCACACTGGGATGCGACGCCACAATCCGCCGCGTGGCCTCAATGCCGTTCATGTTCGGCATGGCGATATCCATCACCACCACGTCCGGCATTTGCTCGCCGGCCAGTTGCACCGTTTCGCGGCCGTCGCCCGCCTCGCCCACCACGGTCATGTCCGGCTGCTTTTCCAGCAGCGCGCGCAAACCGTCGCGGACTACTGTATGATCGTCAGCCAACAGGATGCGGATGTGGGGCATCGCCATTCCTTCCGTTGGGCTCTGCTTGATGGACCTCGGCCCGATTGACGGCTGGCTTAAGTGCCATCAGCGGCAATTCCGCCGATATCAGCGTGCCGCGCCCAAGCTGCGATTCCAGGCGCAGATCGCCGCCCAGCCGGCGCACCCGCTCCTCCATGCCCAGCAGCCCGAGGCCGCGGACGAATCGCGTGTCGAAACCCACGCCGTCGTCGCGCACCTGGAAGCGCACGCGTTCTCCCTCGCGCTTCACCGCCACCTCCACCGTGCGCGCGTTGGCGTGGCGCGCCGAATTATTCACGGCTTCCTGCACCGCACGGTAGATGCATGTCTTGTGCTCGTCGGGAAGATCGTCGATATCGTCGTCGGCGGAGACCAGCACGTTCAATCCCGTTCGCTTGCTCATTTCACGGGCGTGCCAGTTGAGCGCCGGGGCCAAACCAAAATCGTCCAGCATGGAAGGCCGCAGCAGCAACGCCAGATCGCGCACTTCGTTGACGGTCTTCCCCGCCAGTTTCTTTATCGCCGCCAGATGCTCGCGCATTTCGCCGTCGCCGGTGGCGCACTCGGCGTTTTCCGCCTCCATCAGGATGGCCGAGAGCGATTGTCCCACTTCGTCGTGCAGCTCGCGCGCCAGGGTTCGCCGCTCATTCTCCTGCGCGCGCTCCAGCTTCGCCGAAAGCTCTTGCAAGGCAGAACGGGCACGCGTGTTTTCGTTCAGCCCGCGCTCCAGTTGGCGCTCAAGGCGCAACGTATATAGCGTGGTGACGCCTGCCAGCGCCAGGCCGATCGCCAGCGTGATGCCGAACGTTAGCATCAGCGTGCGGCGCAATCCGTCCGACGATGCCGCCAGTTGGTCTTCGGCGCGCGTCAGGCCGCGCTCGTTCACCAGCGCGATGCGGTCCGCAATCTGCAGCATCGCCGTGCGGCGCGGCGCCAATTCATCGTAGAAAAACGAATCGCGCCGCTGGTTGCGTTCTTGCGGGGTCCACTGCGCGGTGCGGCTCAAGACCCGCCAGTAGTCGTCGATTTCCGATTCGAGGGTACGAAACGGTTCCCTCTCTTCCGGCTCCAGCGAGCGCGAATAAGTCTCAAGCGCCGCCTTGGATTCGCGTTCCAGGCCCGCCAGGCGCGAACTCTGCGCATCCACTCCCGTCGGATCGGGCGCCAGCAGCAGGTCGCGCACGTACGTTCCGGAAAGATAAATTTGCGAGCGGATTTGATCGAGCGCGCTCTGCCGCTCCAGGTATGCGTTGAGCGAGCGGTTTTCGTCCCTACGCACGTGGTCTAATGTGCCCACCGTGCGTACCGCCGCGCCCAGAATGCACGCCAGCAGGCCGCCGAAGCCGATCGTCAGCACCACCCAGGGGGCCTTGCGCCGCGCCATGGCTATCTTCGGCGCATTTTCCCAGCTTGGCCACAGTTCCGGCAACAAGGCGTGTCCCCTCATTCACAAGTGTAGTCAAAGAGGGTCAGCGGAAGAATCCTGTCCGAACAGGATGGTCTTTTCCCGCTGAAAAAGGTATCAAAGGAATATGAAGAAGCAAACAACCAACTCCCGCATACTGATTCTGCTCTCCGCCGCGCTGATTATGGCCGCCGTTGGGTGCACCAAGAAAAACGTAGCGAAGAATACGCCGCCCGCTCCGCAGGCCGCCGCTCAGACCGCGCAAGCCGCGCCGCAGCAAGCGCCCACGCAGCGCCCGGCCGCCCGGCCGCAGCAGCAGGCAGCGAGTAACAACACCACTCCCCGGTATCCCGATGCCAAGACCCAAGCCCGTATCGATCAATTGTTGGCGCGCATCGAAGACGCCTATTTCGACTACAATCAGCACGCTCTGCGCCCCGATGCCATCACGGCGCTGCAGTCCGACTCCAGCGAATTGCGCGACATCATCGTTCAATATCCCACCTACAAGCTGACCATCGAGGGCCATTGCGATGAGCGCGGCTCGGAAGCCTACAACCTGGCGCTCGGCGATGCGCGCGCCAAAGCCGCAAAGGATTACCTGGTCCAGGTGGGCATCTCCACCAATCAGCTTGCGGTGGTGAGTTACGGCAAAGACAAACCCATCTGCGACGAGCACGACGAAGCCTGCTGGCAGAAGAACCGCCGCATTCACATCGTCGCCTCGGCGAATTGAGTTTCTTGGTCACGGTGCGTCGCGTCCGGTCGCGAGGCGGCGCACCGATTTTTCAACCTGTTCCTTATCGCGCTTTTCCCTTTCTATAGTTTGTCGTTCGATAGCTTTATAAATAACCTTCGGTGTATACTTCATTGGCATCGGGAGGGGCAAATCTCGGCTGGCACTCCACCCGCCTCGAGGAGCAGCTTGAAGGACGCACCGCGTGTCGGCCTGAACCTTCCCAACCCGTACTGGACTTTGGTGACGCCCTTTGCCACGTTCATCGGCATGTATACCAACGTTCCCGAGGGCGGATCTATTGATTCGGTGCAGCAGCAATGGGTCACCAACGAGTTTGCCACTGCCCCGACCGACCGGGCTCTCATTCTGGCGTTGCATCATCCGATTTTCTCGTTCGACGTCTTTCACAGCGGCAGTTCTAAGATGGCTGACGTCCTCGAAAACGCGATTCGCGACACCGGACGCGTGCCGAACCTTGTGCTGTCGGGCCATGTTCACGATTACCAGCGCATCGAAAAAACGATTGCTCCCAGCGGCGCAACACCATTCATCGTCTGCGGAAATGGCGGCTACCATAATTTGCACGCGATTCATTCGAATCCCGGGGACGTCGCTCCCGATTCAGGTGCGGTCTTGAAGTACGGTGCGGACAAAGTCTGGGGAGTAATGATACTGACAATTGACAAGAAGACGATCGGCGGCACAACCACCGAAATCGACAAGTCGGGCGCCGTGAAAAAAGGCGACTCCTTCAGTTACCCGGCTGCACCTGTGGTCCTGAAAGACCCGAAGAGCGTTCCGACGCTATGAGCCAAGCCGCGAAATAGAGGAGGCCTTTGGTGGCGAACAGCGATTTTCTCGTTCGACGTCTTTCAGAGCGGCAGTTCTAAGATGGCTGACGTCCTCGAAAACGCGATTCGCGACACCGGACGCGTGCCGAACCTTATGCTGTCGGGCCATGTCCACGCCCGACCAGCACCAGATGATCCGTCCCCATCGACCACGGAATGTGGGGCCATACCTGGGATCAGAACGGCAACCGCACGGCGGTCATGGGACTCATCAATCCGTTGGATCGCCGTCGACATGCTGCTGCGCGCGCTGGGTCTGTACTGCGACCCGTCTACCGGCTCGAATCCCGCCGGAAGTTATGGTCCGGCGTCATCCTCGCAACTCGCCACGTTCGTGCCGTCGCCGCTGATAGTGGGGGATGGAAGCGATGCGGCCGAGATCGCGGCGGGCCACTGTATGGACACTCTTGAAACCCGCCTCAACGAGGTGGCGCGGATCGCCGTGCGCCTCGAGCAATCTTGCCGTTCCTTCCTGTTCCCTTTCATCAGTACCATTGACTCCTTAGCCGATCGGCGCGATACTAAAGGTGGAATCGGAGCGGTCTTTCCGATTTCGACGCCGACTAAAAGCCAATCCGCCAGGGTTGGCGGGAGGTGACATATAGAACCGGACCAGCATGGGGGGCGGCCTCATCCTGGGTCAGCGAACAGGCAGTACGGAAAATTCCAGGTGATCGGATGCAGAAGCGCCAAGTAGTTTCGGCGCGGTGCGCAAAGCGCAAGTCGGATGACCGCTGACGGAAGTTTTCCTAGTTTGCTAACCTAAGGGTGACCGCCCCTTTTTCATTTGGTTTAGTCCTTCCTTCCGAGGGCAGCCGGGTTTCGTGGTATAAACTGGAAGTTCGCCCGACGCTATGCCTTCGTGCCCACCCCTGGAAATTGTCAGTGCGCACAGTCCGGACTCCGACGATGCGTTCATGTTTTACGGCTTGGCCACCAGGAAAGTGCGATCCGCCAAGGTAACGTTCCGGCACGTGCTGGAAGATATCGAAACGCTGAACCGCAAGGCCATGCAAGGCGTTTACGAGTTGAGCGCAATCTCTTACCACGCCTATCCGTATGTTGCGGACAAGTACGTGCTAATGGCCAGCGGCTCGAGCATTGGCGATGGCTATGGCCCCATGATCGTCGCCGGGCGCCCCATGGAACCCGAGGAGCTGAAGGGAAAGCGCATTGCGATTCCCGGGACCATGACCACGGCATACCTGGCCTGCAAGTTGTTCCAGCCGGATTTTGAGCCGGTAGTGACGCCCTTCGACAAGATCACCGACGCCGTGCGCGAGCGGAGCGTGGATGCGGGTTTGATTATTCACGAAGCGCAGCTCACGTACGACCGCGAGGGTTTTCACCGCGTCGCCGATTTGGGCCGCTGGTTCAAAAACACATACGATCTTCCCTTGCCGCTCGGTGGCAACGTTCTATTGCGTTCGCTGAGTGCGGAAATCCAAAGCGAATGCTGCCGCATGATGCGCGAGAGCATTCAATACGCTCTGGATAACCACGCCGAAGCATTGGAATACGCTATGGGGTTCGCGCGCGACATGGAACCGCGGCTGGCCGAAAAATTTGTCGGCATGTACGTCAACCACTACACGCTCGATGCCGGCGAGGTGGTGCCCAAAGCCGCCCAGAAACTGCTCGATCTGGGCTTTGAGGCGGGGATCATTTCGAAGCGAGTGCAAGTGGAGTTCGTGCGATAGCGGTGCAAGGCAGCGCGCCGGTTCCGTGCAAGAATCGCAGCCCATGGGCAGTCCCCCATTTCGGGAGCGTTCTTCTTTCGCGAGATGTGGACGTCGCCCGCTCGCGCTCGCCGGGAACGTGCAAACATAAGCGACTGAGAACGCGATTGGTTCCTCTTATCGACGGGCCGTCCTTGACGATGGGGAAGCAAGGCTAGTTTTCTGTTGGGACCTTTTCCACATGATCGATCACCAGCAGATCGACAGGCCCCTTCTTTTGCTGCAGTTTGAGACCGATTTGCGCCTGGATTGCGCTGAAGAGGTCGGGGGCATCGGGAGTGCTTGCTGTGGAGGCGGCTCCATTTTCTCCGCCAGGCGGGGGCGGAGGCATGCCTGCCATCGGACCGTTGGATTCACCGGGCGCGTATTCCAGGATGAAATCATAGAGACCTTTTAGCCCGGTCTCATCCATCACGGGGCGGCCTAACTGATTGCCGAGCATCTCGGCCAAATGAGGCATCGACTCGTGACTCGCCATCATGCGATTGCGCCCGGTCTTCGTGTTCATCATATTCACGGTGACCTTGCGCATGCCGGGCGGCAATACCGGAAATCCGTCGGCGTCCATCCTGGGCCGCTCGGGGAGGCCGGGAGCCGGTGGCGGCGGTGGTGGCGGAGGCGGTGGCGCGGAGGGGGCTTCGTCTTTGGATGCGGCGGCTGGCTCTTCTTCCGATGGTTTCATCTTGGGCCCGCCTTTTCCCACCACCAGCGCGTACATCGGGAGTTCTTTGGTTTGGTGGTGGAGGGTTAGTTTGAACCGCTCCGCCAAGAGGTTCTGTAACATCAGCTTGTACTGTTCCTTAGTGGCCTCGGCGGGGATCTTGGCTATGATGTCGAATCGATCGCTATTGAGCCAGTTGGGACCGTCGATCTGATAGCTCTTCAGGCCGTATGCGGTGGTGAGAAGCACGATCAGGGGAGCGTTCGTACACGTGAACTGCCCTGGATCCGGGGTTCCGGGACCGCCCCAGCATCTATACACGAATGGAGGAGCGGCGGGTTTGACCGACGCCGCCACGAAGGATGGGAGGTTTGCCGCGGACTGGCCGTACGCTCCGCAGCAGAAGAAGATCGTCGAGACGATAGCCGCGATGAATCGCATAAATGTGAATCTCCTGATTCGGTTCGCTCCTGGTCTGTCCGCTCAGCGGGGTCCAAGGTAATAGTTCCCGGGTGGTGGAGGCGGCGGCGATGGCGGCGAGGGTTCTCTGGCCGCATCATCCACGTTTGGCCGCCGCGGATTACGCGCGGTCATCGTCCAGTTACGCGCCATGGCGTTCAGGCCGGCCGACTGCTCCTCGCTATCGGCGATGCCTGCCTCGATGCGGTACAGAAGGCTCATGTAAGCCATGGCCTCGGAATAGCCGGGGTCGATTTGCAATGCGGTTTGCAACATGCTTAAGCCCTCTTCGATCCGCGCCATGTGCTGGGCGCGGACGCTTTGGCGCAAGCCTTCGTCCGGGATAATGCCCGGATCCTGCGGTTTCATGCCGGCAGCCTGTCGCGCGCCGGCGTAGGCGGGATAGGCGATCACCCAGTCGACGAATCCCGCCGTGTAGTAGGCGGTCTCATCCGTAGGGTCGGCCTGGATCTCCTTCAGCGCCCACTCGTGCGCCGGGGCGAGCTGCATGGTGTGCGTGTACAGAGCCATCATGCCTTGCGTGGCATGCTTGTTGCCTGCGTCGCGCGCCAGGACGTCGAGATACTGCCGCCGGGCGCCAGCTACGATAGCCCTGGTGTCCGCTGCGGGACCGTATTCCTGCAATTCGCACAGCAGGGAGTCTGCGAGGAACAGCTTGGCTTTCAGATTTGCCGGATCGCGCCTGACGGCCTTTTCGAATTGCACGGCCGCATCTTTGTAGTCACTGCGATGGTAGGCTGCCCCGGCCTGTCTCATAAAATTGTCGGCGCTGCCCTGTGCGTCGGCGGTGAGCGCCAGGCTGGATGCGACGACGGCGCAGAGCGCCAGCGCCGAAAGGCCGGCGGCCAGCAGCAGGCGCGCGCGCTTGAGGTTGGGGGCGGGCCGCTCGACCAGGCTTCGGATGCGTTCTTCGAGGATATCGCCATCGAATACCCCAAGCGTGTAGCCGGGATGCGGCAGCGCAGTCATTTCCGCGGCGATGCGCACGATGGACCGGGCGTAGACGGCCGCATCGATCAGCCGATGGGCAACCAGCTCATCGCACGCCATTTCGCGCGTGCGTTCGATGCCGCCGCGGATCAGCCATGCAGCCGGGTGAAAGCCGACCGGCAGTTGCAGCAGCTCATAGAGAAGATTGCTGGCGAAATCGCGCCGGGCGATGTGCGCCATTTCGTGCCCGATGGCAGCGGTAAGCATGTCCTCCGGCGCTTCGATGATCTGGGATTCCGGAAGGATGATCGCGCGTCCGGCGGTGACCGGACCGGATACCTGCGCGGAGAAGAGCAGCTTGACGCCGGTCAGGCCAAAGGCCTGCAGGCAGCGGCTGGACACGCGCCCGAGCAATTCCGGAATTGCGGCGTCTCGCGCTGCCCGGCGGATACGGACTGTTCGCATAGCTGCCCGGACCAGCCGCGCAAGACGGACGAGAACAAACAGAGCGTACGCTCCCAGCAGGATGGCCGCCCAGGTTTTCGCGAAGGAGACGGTCGCGGAGGCCGGCGCCGCCGAAAGCGCGAGTGGCGGCTGAGTTGGCAGGCGTAGCTCTGGGCCTAGCACATGAGCTAACCCGGATTTTGCGGGGGCGGGATCCGGCGACGGCAAGGAGACGGCGAATCGCGGGGAGGCCGTTGGTTCCAGCATGCGGACGCTGGCCAGGGGCAGCAGAATCGCGGCAACAAGGGCCGCTACCCAGACGACATGCCGGTGGCTGGCGGGGCCAGTGCGCATGAACCGGCAGGCCAGCGACGCCACGGCGGCGGCAATGGGAATCTGCCATAAGGAGTTGAGCAGGAAAGTAAGCAGAGAGCGGCTAATCGTGTCGCTAATCGTTTCCATGTTATTCCACCTCCGGGGTTATTCCTCGTCCGGGCGCTTCAGCAGCTCTTGAATCCGCGCGAGCTTCTGTGGGGTCAGATGCCGGGTTTCCACCAGGTTTAGCACCAGGCTATCGGCCGACCCTCCAAAAAAGCGGTCGAGCATGTCGCCGACCGCCTGCCTGACGGCGTTCTGGCGGCTCAGAACGGGACGGTACAGATAGGCGCGGTCTTTCAAACGGCGTTTGACCTTGCCTTTGCGGTGCAGCACGTTGAGCATGGTCTGCACCGTGGTATAGGCAAGCTCGCGGCCTTTTATATGGGCCTGGACCGTCTGAACGTTGGCGGGCCCGGTTTCCCACAGAACGTTCATGATCTCCAGCTCGAGGGGCGTCAGGGCGCTCTCGGAGTTTTTTCGTCTGGGCAAGCTGGCTCCTAAACTAATAGGAGATTATCCCAGGATCGAAATTATGTCAACTAAAACTTTAGGAGCCAGTGTCCGCGTTCATTCGCGGCGCAGAACCTTAGCGGGATCGCTTAACGCCGCGCGTACAGCCGGACCCGTAGCCGCCAGAACCGATATTCCGAGCAGTGTGAAGCCAGCCAGCGCCAGGGTTTTCAGGTCTCCGGCAGTTACCCCGAAGAGCAGCGACCTAAGCAGTCGCGTGAGCCAGACCGCAGCCGCCATGCCGATGGCTAGCCCAACCGCCGACGGCAACAATATGCCCCGGTAGACCAGCCCGGCTATGTCTCCGAAATCCGCTCCCAAAGCCATACGAATCCCGATCTCCCGGCTTCGCTGCGTAGCCATGTAAGCCGATACGCCATAAATGCCGACGGCCGCGAGCAAGAGAGCGAGGCCGGCGAAAACGCCCAGGAGCCACATGGCGCGCTTGGGTCCATCGGACAGGTAAGCCGTGCGTTCCTCGAGAGTCTGGGGGGTGTCCAACGGAAGGGCGGGATCTTCCAGGTACACTGCGTGCCGCACCGCCTTAGCGAAGGCCGCCGGATCGCCTTCGGTTCGCACCAGCAGGTGCTCCATCCGCAATGCGTTCTGTTTCTCGGGAAGGTAGATGTGTTCGGCCTGGCAGTCCTCTACGGAGTTCACGCAAACGTTGCCAACGACGCCGACAATCTCGGCCGGCATATCCTCGCCGCCATCGATGTTGAACTTGAATTCGGGGATGACGATTCGCCGGCCAATAGCCTTCCCTGCAAAGTAACGGCTCACGATGGACTCACTCACGACGATGACGCGAGTGGAACCGTCACGATCTCCGGGAGTGAAGAGTCTCCCACTCAGTTGCGGAATTCCCATCGCTCGAAAATAGTCGTCACTGATCACGTCGAGCGACGCAAGGTGTTCGTGCCGGCGTTCGGGCTGGCCTTCCGGATGAACATCCATCGATATGGATACGCCGAACATCGGCAGGCTGCTGGCCGTGGCGACCGCGCGGACGCCAGGCAGAGCCGACACGCGTTCCCGAATGCGCGCATAGAGAGTGGCGCCGGCAGTGCGTCCGCCATCGGGTGAAGCAGGCAGCGCCAGGAAATTCGTCAAAACGTTTTGCGGATTGTAGCCGAGATCGGTCGCGCGTATGGCGGCGAACGTTCGGATTAACAGCCCCGCGCCCATCGTCAGAACAAAGGCGAGAGCTACTTCGCCTGCGATCAGTATTCCCCGCGACCTTGAAGCAACCCGCGAATGCATTCCAGCCACCCGAGCCGGCCGTGAGGATCGAAGGGCCGGAAGCACGCCAAATAGCAGCGCTGCGATCGCTCCCAGAGTCAAAGCGCACAGCAGCACGCGGACGTCGACGTTTAACTCGTCGGCGCGTGGCAAGGTGTTCGTCAGCGGCTTGAGCGCCCGCAAGGCTCCATAGGCGACCGCCACTGCCGCGAGACTGGCGGCGCAGGAAATTGTGAGCGCCTCCGCCAGCACAAACCGGACGATGTGACCACGGCTGGCGCCGAGCGCTATCCGGATATCGATTTCATGCTGCCGCGCCGTGGAACGCGCCAGCAGAAGGTTGGCCACGTTCACACAGGCGATCAGCAGGACGAAAGACACCGCACCCAGCAGCAGCAGCAGCAATGGACGCTGCGGGCCTGTCACGCGCTCCAACACCGGCGTCGCCAATAGCTTGAGCGTCTTCCAATCCGGGCTCTCGCGGGAGAGTCTACTGGTAATTACGTTTAGCTCTAACTGCGCGGCTTCGAGAGAGACACACGGTTTAAGACGCCCGGTCACATTCAGCCCATGCGGGTTGTCGGCAACTACGTACGGCGTGTAGATGGACGCGCCGGTTGTGCCGATGGGCGTAAAACCCGGAGGCATGACGCCTACGATAAGCCATGGCTCGGTGTCCAGCGTGAGAGTCTTACCAATAATCTTCGGATCGGCGCCGAACCTTCGCTGCCAATATCCATGGTCGAGCACAACCACTCGATTGCGGCCATGCCGATCTTCGTCCGGCAGGAACGTCCGTCCCAGCATTGCCTGGGCTCGCTGTAACTCGAACCAGTTTGCCGTCGTACACGGTCCGATAAGCTGTTCCGGCTCACCCGAGCCCGTCAGATTCATCCGGCAGTACTGGTTCGCCGCCAACGGCGCGAAGGAATGAAGTTGTTCTTGAAGCCGCTGATAAATCCCCGGCGCCAGGAAGGTGCAACCTCCGCGGCCGGCGTCGCAGATCTGCACAAGGCGATCGGTCCGATAACCTGGCAACGGGCGTAGAAGCACGGAATTTACCACCGAGAACATCGTGGTGTTGGCGCCAATCCCGAGCGTAAGCGTGACAACAGCGGCTACTGAGAACGCCGGACTACGCCGCAACCCGCGGACGGCAACGATTAAGCCGGAGATCATGGGATTGTCCGATTGTCCGCCTCGTGCCTGCAATTCTACGCCCTTACGCCTATATGCCATCAGGTTCGAGAGGGGTGCTTATTAACCGTTCGGGGATTTCGGGGCTCAGCCGCACTTGGCAGCGAAAGCGCCTGCCCCACAAAAACGCAAGCCCTTTGTGCGCCAAAGTGGGATAGACGCTTTCGCCTGTCAACGCGGCGAGGCCCATCGACGGATCGAAATCGACCCTCCGGACTTCACCGCGGAGCATCCGGCCGATCCCTGGGAAATCTCCGATTACGCCCTCGACCATTCCAGCGCGTCGCGTTCACGCCCGGTATCGAGAGCCATATCGCGATATGCCATGCCGAGGCACTCGTCCCGGCGGCGCTTTTCCCGGTCGCGAAGCCATTGGGCGATGCGCCGGATATCCTCCCACGGCAAGCGTTCGATTGCTTCCTCGATTTCTTCCAGCGCGTTCCTGCCCGGAGTTTACCATCGTGAATTTTCACTCCCAAAGCCTGTGCCAGCCCTTCACACCTGTAGCCCCCTCCACTCGTTGTTAGGGAGGCCAACATCCGCTAGAATAATGGCTTACAACCTTGGAGATCTAGCTGCACAAAGCGAAACTGTGTCCCGTGAGCCAAAGTCTTTCCAGCAGTGCAGAGTCGGAGGCATCTTTAGCATGAGCCGATTCCGGCGATTCCGTCTGGCAGCAGTACCGGCCTGTTTTTTTGTGGCGTCGATATCGCTGCTGGCCCAAAGCCAGCAACCGCCGCAACAACAACCGCCGCCACCGCCAACCCAGCCGGCCCAACAGCCAAAGCCGCCTGCGCAACCGCAGCCGGGAAATCCATTCGAAACCGCGCCGCAGGTCCAGCAAGGGCAGCCGCAACTGGAGACGCCCAAGGCCGCACCCACCCCGGTGCTCCGCCCAGGGCAACTGGTCGTCGATTCAGTCGATATCCGCGGCCTGCGCCGCGTACCCCAGGATACGCTCAAGGCCACCATGGTGACCAAACCGGGCGACATCTACGATGAGGAGATCCTGCGCCGCGACTACATGGCGCTGTGGAACACCAACCGCTTCGACGACATCACGGAGGAAGCGGAGCCGGGCGAGCGGCCCAATTCCGTGAAGATCACTTTCGTGGTGACGGAACGGCGCGTCATCCGCACCATTCACTATCAGGGAATCCATACCGTCACCGAATCGGAAATTCTCGACCGCTTCAAGGAACGCAAGGTCGGCCTGGTGGTGGAATCGCAGTACGACGCCAACAAGATCCAGCACGCGGCCAATGTGCTGAAGGAATTCCTCTCGGAACGCGGCCGCCAATATGCCACCGTAGATCCGCAGATCGAACAGATTCCGCCATCTTCGCTGGCCCTCACCTTCAATGTGAATGAAGGCCCGAAAGTGAAGGTGGGGACGATCGTGATTACCGGCAACCACGCCTACAGTCAAAAGTGGGTGGTCGATGCGATGAAGAACCTGCACCCGTACGGCATTCCGCATTCGATCGTGGCGGAGAACCTGTTCGCCAAGACCTACGACGCCGCCAAATTGGAAGAAGACGGCGAGCGCATCCGCCAGGCATATTCGGATCACGGCTACTTTAAGATGAAGGCGCTTGAGCCGACGGTGACCATCATCCCGCGCGGCGGCAAGGGCTGGCGGCTGCCCCTCGTCAAGATGGAATTGCCGGGCATTTATGCCGATATCGTGCAGCCGGTGGACGAAGAGCGTCTCTATCACCTGCACACCATGAAGTTCGAGGGCGTAAAGCTCTTCCGGACTCCGGAAGCGCTGATGCGGCCCCTGTTCGGCATGGGCCCCGGCGACGTGTTTCAGACCGATAAGCTGCGCAAGGGCATTGAGAACATGCGCAACCTCTACGGGAAGTTCGGATACATCGATTTCGTGCCCGAGCCCGATTTCAACTTCATTCCCAACACCGACCAGGTGGACCTGACCATTACCGCCGACGAAGGCAAGCAATTCTTCGTGCGCCGCATCGATTTTTCGGGCAACTCCACCACGCGCGATAAGGTCATCCGCCGCGAGATCATGCTCGATGAAGGCGACATGTTCAACAGCAGCTTGTGGGACCTGAGCATTCTACGGTTGAACCAGTTGGGATACTTTGAAGTGCTGAAGAAGGACGAAGCGGCGGACATCCATAAGAATATCGGCTCGAATACGGTGGATATCACGCTTAAGGTGAAGGAGCGCGGCAAGAACTCCATCGGGCTGAACGGCGGCGTTTCCGGCATCGCCGGCAGCTTCGTCGGCTTCAACTACTCCACCAACAACTTCCTGGGATTGGGCGAGACGCTCTCGCTCAACTCGCAGCTCGGCACCATCATGCGGAGCGCGAGCCTGAGCTTCACCGAGCCCTACCTGCTCGATAAGCCGATTCAGACGGGTTTCACCGTTTACCTGAACCGGTACGATTTCAACCAGGCGCGGCAAGCGTCGATTTTCGCCGGCCAGAATCTGGCCGCGCTCTACAACTCGCTGGGATCGCAAAACCTGCTGAATTACGTTCAGAACAGCCACGGCTTTAAGTTATTCGCCAGCTATCAGCTCCGCCGCAGCTTCTGGCGCACCGGCATTACCTATGGATACGACATTTCGAACATCGTCACGCAAACCACCGCCGCCGCCACTTACTTCCAGTACCTCGATTTCAGCGGCGTCTATGGGCCGAACTCGCTCCAGGGAATCAAGACCAGCTCCATCACGCCATCGCTTACCTTCAACACTGTAAATCATCCTATCAACCCTTCGACCGGCAAGAGCATCTACTTCTCGCTGGGGTTCGCGGGCAGCGTGCTGGGCGGCAATGTAAACACCATCACTCCCGCGGTGGATCTCAAGTACTTCCACCCTTCGCCCATCCGCAGGTCGCAAATCCTGGCGTTTCATTTGCTGACCAGCATAATCACTTCCTATGGGGGCAAGGAGGTTCCGCCGTTTTCACGTTCGTTCATGGGTGGAGAAAACGACGTTCGCGGATTCGATTTTTATAGCATCACGCCGATTGCGTATATCGCGTCGAGCGCCAGCATCAACGTGCTGAACTCGGATGGCAGCGCGCGCACGCAGAAAACCGTCAGTGGCGGAAGCATAACGGCCGAGCCTGTAACGATGCAGATTCCGACTTACCAGATCATCACGCCGGGCGGGGACTGGCACTCGGTATTCAACTTCGAGTACCGCATTCCCATTGTGGGGCCGATTACGCTGGCGCCATTTTTCGACGCGGGGCTCAACCGGATTCTTAGACCGGACCAACTTACCATGGACCCCGCACGAGTGGCGGACCTCAATCTGCAATTCCCGCAGGCCGGTTTCAGCGGCAAAGTGCAGATTGCCCCGGGCACGCAGAAACCGGTGGCGTCCACGGGACTCGAAATACAGGTGATTCTCCCCGTGGTGAATGCGCCTTTCCGCGTATATTTCGCTTATAATCCTTCTACCATCCGGGAGAATTTGCAGCCGCCGATCGTCGCCGACCGCGCTGCTTTCCCGAACCAAGCGACGTTCAACAACGCTGTGGCCAGCTTCGGCCAGATTTTTCCGTTCGACGATCGGCGGACCTATTTCCATTTTACGGTCGGCAGGACTTTCTAAACGCGGCCTAGTCATCATAGAATTCACCATGCGGGAGGTTCGCTTGAAAAAGATATTCGTAGCAGGAGCGCTGGCCGTGGGATGGGCTGCCATGGCGCACGGCCAGACGGCTTCGGCGAGCGGCGCCGCCGTGCGTCAAACGCCCGCGGTTCCCGCATCGCCCACGGGGAACATCGTCGCGCTTCCGAGCAAGATTGCAGTGATCTCACTCCAGCCGGCGATCATGGGGACCAAGGAAGGCACGGCCGCGGGAGCGGCCCTCCAGGCGAAGTACGCACCCAAGCAGGCCGACTTCGAGAAGCGGAAAGCCGACCTCGCGGCGCTGCAGGACCAATTGAACAAGGGCGGGGCGGCTCTCGATCAGGATGCCAGGGCCAAACTTGTGCGCGAAATCGATTCCAGAACCAAAGCTCTCCAGCGCGACGCGAAAGATGCCAGCGACGATTCCCAGCAGGACATGAATTCGGTGTACAACCAGCTTGGCGACAAGATGCTGCAGATCATCGAGCAGTACGCCTATCAGAATGGATATGCGGTAGTGCTGGACGTGAGCGCCCAGCAGACGCCGGTTATTTGGGCGGCCGGGTCGGCGAACATCACCGCCGATATCGTGAAGCTTTACGATCTGGCGCATCCGGGCGGCGCGCTGGCGCCTCCTCCCAAGGCTCCGCCGAAGCAGCCGGCGGCCCCGGCGCCGGTCAAAAAGCAGTAGGCTGAAGGGGCTGGCGGCCAGCTATAATAGACTTTCACCATTTATAGGAGTTTTCGCTTGACAAAGAGTTTTCGAAGCGCAGCACTGGTCGTGGGTTTTGCCGCAATGGCGCAGGCCCAGACCGCACCCGCCGGCCAGGCCACCGCGCCGGCTCCCGCACCGGCGTTCGCCGCCCCCGCGGCCGGGAACGTCGCCCTACCGACCAAAGTCGCCATCATCGCGATCCAACAAGCGATCATGGCCACTAAGGAAGGCTCCGCGGCCGGCGCCGCGATCAACACGAAGTACGAGCCTAAGAAGGCCGACTTCGAAAAGCGCCAGCGCGACGTTCAAGCGCTGTCGGACCAGTTGAAGAAGGGCAGCGCCACCATGAGCGACGATGCCAAGACTAAGATTGAGCGCGACATCGATTCCAAGACCAAAGCGTTGCAGCGCGATACCCAGGACACCAGCGCCGACTACGAGGAAGAAATGGGCAAGGTGTACCAGGAGATGGGCAACAAGATGCTGCAGATCATCGAGCAGTACTCGTATCAGAACGGCTACGCGGTGGTGCTCGACGTCAGCAATCAGCAGACGCCCGTGATTTGGGCGGCGCCGTCGGCGAACATCATTGCGGATATCATTAAGCTCTACGATCAGGCGCATCCGGGCCTGCCGGCGGTGAAGCCGGCGGCGCCGGCCAAGCCGGTTACGCCGGCGACTATCAAGAAGCAGTAACGCCGGCGGTCTTGCCGCCGGTGTCTTNNGCAAGACCGCCGGCGTTACCCGTTCTTCATCTTGCCGGCGATGAGGAAGGCTAACTCGATCGCCTGCTCGTAGTTTAAGCGCGGGTCCACTTCCGATTCATAAGCGCGCGCCAGATCCCGCTCGCTAGGGCCGCGGGAGCCGCCGATGCACTCGGTCACGTTTTCGCCGGTCAATTCGATGTGTACGCCGCCCAGATGCTGGCCCATCCGGCGGTGCACGTCGAATGCCTGCTCCAGCTCGGCGTAAATGTCCTCGAAGCAGCGGGTCTTCACGCCGCTCGAAGTGGTCTGCGTATTGCCGTGCATCGCGTCGCAGATCCACAGCGCTCGTCCGCCTTCCGCGCGAACCGATTCAATCAGGTTGGGCAGGCCTTCGGCGATGCGTTTTACCCCGAAGCGGTGGATGAAGGTGAGGCGGCCCGGCGAGCGGCCGGGGTCCAGCAGATCGAGCCAGCGCGCCACATGCTCGCGCGTGGTATTCGAGCCCACTTTGATGGCGATGGGATTCTCAATGCCGCGCATGTATTCGATGTGCGCGCCCTCGGGCTGATGCGTGCGCAGGCCCACCCAGGGAAAATGCGAAGCCAGGTTGAAGTAACCCGGGCGGCGCGGCACGGTGCGCGTCTGGGCTTCCTCATAGCCCAGGTGCAGGGCTTCGTGGGAGGTGTAGAAATCGATGCGGTCCGACTCGCCGGCGCGCACGCCGAGCACGTTCTCCATAAACCGCAGAGATTCGGCGATGGTGTCCACCATGCGGCGATAGTCGTCGCGGTGCGGGGATTCCGCCACCCAATCGAGATCGAAATACTCGGGATGGTGAAGATCGGCGAACCCGCCCTTCACCAGCGCGCGGATGAAGTTGAGCGTGAGCGCGGCGCGCTCATATCCGCGGAGAAGAAGTTGGGGATCGGGCGTGCGCGCCTCGGCGTTGAATTCCGGGCGGTTGACGATGTCGCCGCGGTAGGCGGGCAGCTCGATGCCGTTGCGGGTTTCGGTATCGGCGGACCGCGGCTTGGCGTATTGGCCGGCGAAGCGGCCGATGCGAATCACGGGGCGCTCGCCGCCTACCACCAACACCAGGCTCATCTGCACCAGCACCTTGAGCATGTTGGCGATGCGGCGCGGCGAGCAATCGACGAAGCGCTCGGCGCAATCTCCGCCCTGCAGCACGAATCGCTTGCCGGCGGCCGCCTCGGCGAGCTGCTCACGGAGCTGGAGAATTTCCCAGCTTGTGACCAGCGGCGGAAGTTGGCGCAACTCGGCTAAGACGTTGGAGAGAGCGGCTGCATCGGGGTAGCTGGGCTGCTGAAGGGCCTGGCGCAGACGCCACGAATCGGGGCTCCACTGCATGAGTTTCTACGGTAGCATGCACAGGTGGCGCGGGCCCATGGCCTGCGCTGTATCTGCGCTGTACCTGCGCTGTCCCAGGCTGCGCCGAGCGGTCCATATTTCGCGGGCCGAAGGCCCTGGGCGACCGGGGATCTGTCCTACTGACGACAGACCGGGAGGTCTGTCGTACAGCTAGCCGCTAGCCCGCGCGTTCTCTCAAAAACTCATATCGCTCAAGCGTAGCCGCCACTTGAAACGACGCTGAGTGGCCGGTGGCAAACGTCGGCTCGGCGCGCAACACCTTACCCATGCAGCGCAGAGTCACCGGTTGCGGCCCTTCGTGATTCAGAATAATCATGTATTCAATGGGTCCGCCCAGATCGGGTTCCCGCTCCGACGTGAAGAGCACGCCACTCGAACTGATATTCCTAGTCTGTCCGGAAACAGTAACACGTTCTGACCCACTGCGCGTGATAGAGAGTGGGAGCTGAAGTTTGAAGCGCCGGGTTCTTCGCTGTTCCATGTTAGATGTCTGGGTTAATACTATTACCCGGTGGTGACCAGGTCAATAGACCGATCAGAGCAGAACAGTTATAGAAGTACTGGAAAAAAGGTTTAGAAGTACGGGAATTTTGAGCCCGGAGGCGGATGCGCAATCCACCTCCGGCGATAGTTTCTAGCCAACCTTCAGGAAGATGATCACCATCACATAGAGCGCCAGCGATTCGATAAAGACCAGGCCCAAAATCATCGCCGCGCGGATAGCCGGCGCCACGCCTGGGTTGCGCGCCATGCCCTCGCAAGCGCCGGCAATGGCCTTACCTTGCCCCAGGGCGCAAAGCCCCGACCCGATGGCCATGCCGATTCCGGCGCCGATCGAAATCCACCATTGGCCGCCGGCCGCGGCCGCGGCCCCGCCACTGGTCTGCGCGAAAACCGGGCAGGCAACAATCAGCAGTACAAACAGGAACAACATTTTCTTCGTCATTGAACTCTCCTCAAATAAAATCGCCCTCAGGAGGTGGTTCCACGCCAGCGTTGGGACGAGACGGGCTCACACTGAAAGAGCGGCATAAAGCCGGTATTAATGCTCGTGGGCCGTGGCGGCGCCGACATACAGCATGGTCAGCACCATAAAAACGTACGCCTGGATCAGCGAGACAAACACGTGCAGCCCCATGAATACCGCCGGAACTCCAAAAAAAGTCAGTCCGAGGAACACCATGGTGATCTGCTCGCCGGCGTACATATTTGCGAACAGACGGATAGTCAGCGACATTGGCCGGGCGAGGTGGCTAATAATTTCGATGGGGATCATCAGCGGCGCCAGCCACCAGAGCGGTCCCGCGAAATGCTTGAGATACGGCCAAATGCCGACTTCGCGGATACCCACGTAGTTGTAATAAAGGAACACCGCCGCCGCGCATCCCAGAGGAACCGCCGGGTACATAGTAGGGGATTCCATAGTGGGAATCACGCCGATCAGGTTGCTGAATAAAACGAAAATAAAGATCGTGCCGAAAAAGGAAAAATAGCGGTCGGAGTGGTGCTCCACCTGTTCTTTGCCCTGACTGTCCACGAACTCGTAGATCAACTCGAAGGTCTGCTGCATCTTCCCCGGCTGCTCCGCGGAAAGGCGGCTCTTCAACGCGGCGAAGACCAGCATGATGAGAGCGGCCACCAGCAGCTCCATGGCGACGTAATTCGTCCACGGCCGTGCGACGGATGGCCAGCCCACCAGATTCAGCGCGGCATTGCCGAGCCCCGCCAGATGGTCGTTGAACAGTTTAGCGATCCAAATTTCTTCGTGCATACCCTAGTTGGATGAGTATTTCGATAACGACGGCGGCCAGCGATACGAATAGCCCCGCCAGCATCGCGGGCAGGCTGAGTTTAGAATACTTCAATATAACATAGGCGGCGCCGGCCAACAGCAGATAGCGCAGGGCGAAGAGCAGCATGAACCCGCTCGGTTTGCCGCCTGGACCGAGTCCCGCTACGAAGCCTTTTAGCCAGCGGAAATTCAACCAGGACGCCCAGGCGCCCACCGCAAACGCCGCGCCGTAGGTCCACCCGCGCCAAAGCGCTACCAGCGACCCGATGACCGCTACCAGCAGCATGGTCCGCATTATGCGGGCTGCCGTACGGTGGAAGATGTCGTCAGCTTCCGCCATCGCCCGAATCCTGAGTCAACTGCCGCACCACTTGCGCCAGGCCGCCCGCCGCGCCCAGAACTACGCCTACAACATACAGCGAATGCGTCCCAAAACGGCTGTCGAGCCAGCCGCCGATGAAGTACCCCGCCACCACTGACGCCGGTACCGTGAATGCCATCCCGGAATACCGCGCCACTGCGCCCATCATCGAGTCTTTGCGCGCCGGCATGGTTCACCCGTGGGTATTTGTGGAGCCGCGCTCCGAGGCTTCCCGCACCAGCATCCCCATTTTGGGATGCGACGGCTCCATGGCGGGATGGATGCCGAATTCCTCGAGCGACTCCGTAGTGGTGGGGCCGATCGACGCCACCATGCACTTCGCCAACCCCGCCCGCGCCGCCGGCTCGAGGCCCATTTCTTCCGCGATTCGCAGCAGATGCTCTATCTGTACCGCGGTGGTGAACATGGCGACATCGAACGCGCCGGCAGCCAGGCGCCGCACCGCCTCGCGCAACGGCGCGGTATCTTCCGGCAGCCCGTATTGGTAAACGCGCACGGGCGTCACTTCCGCTCCACGCGCCCGCAGGGCCTCCAGGAACTCCACGTTCGGCCGCCCGTATTCCTGCACCGCGATGCGCCGCTCCGGACGTCCCTCGGTGGCCTTCAGCAATTCCCGCCAGGTATTCGGCTCGGGCGCGATGATATCGGGCTTCAACCCCATCTCGCGAAGCGCCGCCACCGGTTTGGGACCGCGAGCCACCACGGTCAGTTTGCGCAGCGCATCGGCGAACGCCGTTTCCTGGTACGCTTCCGAAAGCGCGCGATTCATCTGCCGCGTGCCTACTCCCGTCAACAGCGTCATCATGTCGAAATCGCCGTCGAACAAGCGCTCCGCGAAATCCGTCAGTGCGGCATTCTCTTCGATGGGGACCTCGCGCATCGAGGGCGCCACGAACGGTTCGCCGCCCTGCCTGCGGATCAACTCGGCGATTTCCGGCGCGCGCCGGCTTTCCAGCGCGAGCACGCGTTTCCCTTCAAAGGACATGCCCGATTATAAATAGAAGTGCATGAGGCTGGCCGCTGTACGTTCGCTCACCGCCGTTTCGCTGGCCGCCGCGCTGGCCGTATCGGTCCGCGCCATGGTGGGAATCTTCGTGGTTGGACCGCTTCGGTTCGCGTCGCCCATGGGGATGGAAAGCCTCTTTGCGGGCGCATTTCTCGCCATCGTGCTGCTGCAATCCCAGCGTTCCGCGTCCGCCGCATCCGCCGCGCCTGATGCGCCCGTCGCGTCCGCCGCGCCTGGTGCGTCCGCCGCATCCGCCACGCCCACAACGCCCGCCGCTCCCGCCAGGAATGCCGCGCGGTTCCAAATCGCACCCCTATTGGCTGCGCTGGCAGTGGTCGCGGCGGTATTCATCCCCAGCCTTCGCGACCCGTTTTTGAGCGACGATTACATCCTGGTGAGCCGCGCCACGCTGGACCCCGCGCGCATCCTGGCGGTATTTCACACGCCCGGCGGCGATGGCTCCTTCCGCCCGCTCGGCTATCTTTATTTCGCGTTGCTCCACCGCTTCGGCGGCGTGGACCCGCTGAAATGGCACGCCTGCGCGCTGGCCGTGCATCTGATCAACTGTGCGCTGCTCTACTTGATTGTTCTTAGCGGGGCGGACCCCCCGGTCCGCGGCCGGCCCCCTGGCCGGCTCGCCGGCAGTGCACTGAGATTGGTTCCGTTGCCGAAGAACGGGTCCAGGGGGACCCGTGCGGACCAGGGGGTCCGCCCTACTTTCCTCGCTTTTACCGCAGCCGTGCTGTTCGGCCTCAATGGCACGCGCCCGGAGGCTGTCGCGTGGACCGCCGGCAATTTCGACCTTCTCGCCTGCGCATTCACGCTCGCCGCCACGCTTGCCATACTGCGCCGCCGCATCGCGCTCGCGCTGCCATTGCTGTTCCTCGGCATCCTGTGCAAGGAAAGCGCCTACGCGGCGCCGGCTGTCGTCTTCGGATTCGCCGCCGCCGGCAACCGGCTGCGCGAATCGCGGATTCGCCTCGGTTTGATCGCAAGCATCGCCATCTGCGCCGTAATGTTCGCGTACCGCTGGAGTCTGTTCCACGGCCCCGGCGGCTACATCGACGCTGCCACGGGGCAGCCGCAGGTGCTCTCTTTTCACCTCGGCGCCACGCTGAAGGCGCTGTTCCTGCGCGTGTGGGCCAACCTGCTTTTTCCGGTCAACTGGGATGCCTCGGCCAAGAGCGCGATTCTTGCCGCAGCTCTGCTGATCGGGTCGGGCGCGGTCCTTTACGCCGCATTCGGCTCCGCTGCATTCGGCAACCGGCTATCCCGGCGGATTGCGCTATCGATGCTCGCACTGACCATGGGCGCGCTCTTGCCTGCCTACCATCTGGCGCTGATCGGCGACAACCTCAACGGGTCGCGCATTCTCTACATGCCAGCGATCGGCTTCTGCGTGCTTTGCGCGCACCTGCTTTGCGTACGCCTGGCGCGGACAAGGTGGCTCGTCGCAGCTGTGCTGATGGTCTGTACCGGCGCCATACTGCTGCACAATCTGGACGCCTGGCATCGCAACGCGGTTCTGGCCGATCAAGTGTGCGCCGGTGTGACAACGCAAGCGCCGGTTCACGATCTCAACGGCGTCGTCTTCTTCGCCAACGGATACAAAGAGTGCGTGGAGCTAAAAGTGGGGCTGGCCCACGGCCGGCCCGTCAGAATTCCTCTGCCGTGAAACCGCTATTGTAGGGCGGGGCAAGGTGAAGCCTGCTGCGCTACCAAGTCGTTAGCACCGGGTACTGGGCTATCTTCTCATCCGGCGTGAGAATAGTCAGACCGCGTGCGATGGCCTGGCATATGAGCATCCGGTCAAAGGGATCTTTGTGCAGCGCGGGCAGCTTGGACAAATGGAATGCGTCGTCTTCCCGAAACCGCAAACTCGCGACGCCATTCGCCGCACGGTACCTGGTAATGTATTCCTGTGGACTCAAGCGCAACGGAAGCTTGCCGCCGTAATGCTTCACGGCAATTTCCCAGGCCGAGACGGCGCTCAAAAAGAGTTGATTGCCCTCATCCGCGCACAATTGCCGGACACGCTCCGGTATGCGGCCCAACTCTGAATTGAGCCACAAAAAGGTACACGTGTCCAGCAGCAGTTTCAATCGTCGCCCTCACCGTTCCAGAGCCGTAATTCTTCTTCCGGCAGGGGCTCAAAGAACTTTGGCGATACGCCGAACCCGTCGTCGAGGCCGAACACTCGGGCTGGCTTTTTCTTCGGCTTGAGCGGCCGCACCTCAGCGATAGGCCGGTTGTGACGGCACAGGATGAGCGTCTCACCCGCCTCGACGCGGTCGAGATAGCGTGAGAGGTGAGTTTTGGCTTCGTGAACGTTTAGCTTGGTCATCACGAACCCAGTTTATCATCCCCTTTCTGAACTAGCAAGTGGACTAAGAGTCGAGTCCATTTCGACGCGGAGACGCTGAGGCGCAGAGGCCTCGCCGAGAAACTCAAAGAGAATGAAGTATTTTCTGCTCTGCGCCGATCTCCGCGTCTCCGCGCCTCTGCGTCGAAGAACACTTTGGGTGCGTCGAAGAACACTTGAGTGCGACAATGACAGCTTGGGAGAAATCGAATGCCGCACGCCCCGCGCTTCCGCCGCCTGCTGGGCCTCGCCGGAGGCGCCGTGGTCATGACGTTAAGCGCTCAAACTCCAACTCTGCCGACGCCCCCCGTGGCGCCGGTTAAGGAACACCGCGAGGTTCGGCACGGCGCAACCGTCGTCGATCCCTATTATTGGCTGCGCGAGAAGTCGAACCCCGAGGTCATCCATTACCTCGAAGCCGAGAACGCCTACACCGGGGCGATGACCAAGGATCTTAAGCCGTTTCAAGACGCGCTCTACACCGAGATGCTAGGGCGCATCAAGCAGACGGATCTCAGCGTGCCCGTCCGCCGCAGCGGCTATTTCTATTACGCGCGCACCGAGGAAGGGAAGCAGTATCCCATTCAATGCCGGCGCAAGGGCAATATGGATGCGCCCGAAGAGGTGCTGCTCGACCCCAACGAACTGGAGAAGACTCACAAATACGTCGGCGTTGGCGCGTTCGTGATCAGCGACGATTCGAACCTGCTGGCATACACCGTGGATTTCACGGGCTTCCGGCAATACACCCTGCAGGTGAAGGAGCTGAGCACCGGGCGAACGCTGCCCGACACCGCCGAGCGCGTCACGTCGGTAGTGTGGGCCGCCGACGATCGCACGCTCTTTCTCACCACCGAAGACGAAACCACCAAGCGTTCGGACAAGCTGTGGCGTCTCACGCTCGGTTCCACCGCGCCTGAGCAACTGTATGACGAGAAGGACGAGCTGTACGACATTGGCGTGGATAAGACGCGCGACCGGAAAATGATCGTGCTCGGCATCGAGGCGAAGGACACCAGCGAGTGCCGCTACCTGCGCGCCGACCAGCCGCGGGGCGGCTTCACGGTGTTTCTGCCGCGCGAGAACAAGCGCCGGTATTACATCGACCATCGGGAAGGCCTGTTCTACATCCGCACCAATAAAGGCGGCCGCAATTTTGAAATCATGACCGCGCCGGAAAGCGACCCGGCCGTGAAGAACTGGAAAAGCTTCCTGCCGCACGACGACGACGTGCGCTTGCAGGACATCGACCTGTTCCACGATTTCGCCGTGGTGATCGAAAAAACCCAGGCGCTGGACCGGCTGCGCATCTACGACTTTAATAGCAAGACCTGGGGGCCGATCGCCTTCCCGGAGCCCGTCTACGCCGCGTCGCCGGCCGGAACGCCGGAGTACGAGTCGTCCACATACCGCTACAACTATCAGAGCTTCATCACCCCGCCCAGCGTTTACGATTACGACGTGAAGTCCGGCAAATCGGCGCTGCTGAAACGCCAGGAAGTGCTGGGCGGGTACGACCAGTCGCGGTATTCCTCCGAGCGGCTATGGGCAACGGCGCGCGACGGCACGAAGGTCCCGGTATCGATCGTCTATAAGAAGGGCTTTGAGCGCAATGGCCGCGGGCCGCTGTTTCTCTACGGCTACGGCTCCTACGGCTTCGGCACGCCGGCTACGTTTTCGAGCGCGCGGCTCAGCTTGCTGGACCGCGGCATGGCCTACGCCATCGCGCACATCCGCGGCGGCGATGAGATGGGCGAGAAGTGGCGCGAAGACGGCATGCTGATGCAGAAGAAGAACACCTTCGAGGACTTCATCGATAGCGCCGAATATCTGATCGCGCAGAAGTGGACCGCGAAAGACCGCCTGGCGATCGAAGGCGGCAGCGCCGGCGGCCTGCTGGCGGGCGCGGTGGTGAATATGCGGCCCGATCTGTTCCACGCGGTGCATCTGGCGGTGCCGTTCGTCGATGTGATGAACACTATGATGGACGCGTCCTTGCCGCTCACCGTCGGCGAATACCTGGAGTGGGGCAACCCCAACGAGAAGCCGGCGTACGATTACATGAAGACCTACAGTCCTTACGATAACCTGGAAAAGCGGGCTTATCCGGCGATGCTGGTGACCACCAGCCTGAACGACAGCCAGGTGATGTACTGGGAGCCGGCGAAATACGTGGCGCGGCTGCGTACGCTGAAAACGGATTCCAACGTGCTACTGCTGAAGATCAAGATGGACCCAGCCGGACACGGCGGCGCCTCGGGGCGGTACGACCGGCTGCACGACCAGGCGTTCGAATACGCGTGGATGCTGTCGCAGGTGGGAATTGCTAGATAGTAACCGGCGTTGCGGGCAATTCGTCCGTCATGTCAAACGCAAGGAGTTTCTTTTCGTGAACTTATCCATATTGGGCCCGACAATGGGCCGGACCGTGGTACGTCTGGCGGCAACGGCATTTTTATTCACGCCTGTATTAATCCTGGCACAGGTGAAAGTGGCCCCGGGGACGATCACGACCATCGCCGGCGATAACATCCAAGGCTATCTGGGCGATGGCGGACCTGCGACCAGCGGCGAGCTGAATCTCCCGTACCATGCGGTATTCGCGGGCGGGAATCTCTACATTGCGGACCAGGTAAATAACGCGGTACGCATGGTAGCCAACGGGAACGGAAATATTTCCACATTTGCCGGCGAAGATGGCGTTGCGGGATTCACGGGCGATAGCGTCAAGGCCATCAATTCGGAGGTGGCGTCGCCGTGCGGAGTGGCGGTGGATTCAGCGGGCAACGTGTACATTGCCGACACGTTGAACAACGCCATCCGGAAGGTGGCTACCGGCACGGGAATCATTACGACGGTTGCCGGCCTCGAGTCGACGCCCGGCTATAACGGCGATGGCAGCGGGGCGTTGAGCGCGTCACTGATGAAGCCTTCGAGCGTGGTTTTCGATAGCGCGGGGAATATGTATATCGCGGATTCGGGGAATAACGTAATCCGCAAGGTGACGGCATCCACCGGGAATATTTCGACGTACGCGGGAGATTTCAACACTCCCGGGTACACCGGGGATGGCGGGCCAGCTACCAAAGTGGGAGTGGGGATGAACAACCCGGTGGCTGTTGCGATGAACGCGGCCGGCGACTTGTACATTGCCGATAGCGAGAACGACGTAATCCGCAAAGTGACGGCGGCAAGCGGGATCATCACCACCATCGCGGGCACCGGAGCCTTCGGTTTTTCAGGCGATGGCGGACCCGCGATACACGCGCAGCTCAGCCATCCCAAAGGCGTGGCCGTGGATGCCGCGGGCAACGTTTACATTTCGGACACGGGGAACAGCCGTATCCGCGTGGTTGCGCCCAACGGAACAATCAGCACGGTAGTTGGTACGGGTACTCTGGGCTATTCGGGCGATGGAGGCTTGGCCACGGCGGCTCAGTTGAACTTCCCGCAGGGTTTATCGTTCGACACCGCGGGAAACCTCTACATTGCCGATAACAACAACAACGTGATTCGCGAGTATGCTCCGCCAGCGGCTTCCGGCGGTTCGTTGCCGGCCATCGGTTCCGGCGGGGTGATCAGCGCCGGTCAGTTCGGTGCGTTTTCGGCGATTGCGCCCGGCTCGTGGATCGAGATCTACGGCTCGAACCTGGCGGGCACGACGGCAAACTGGAATAACTCCTTCAATGGAGCGAATGCGCCCACCGCGCTAGGCAATACGACGGTTACCATCGGCGGGTTGAGCGCATTTATCGATTACGTCAGCCCGGTCCAGGTGAACGCGCAAGTACCTTCGGGAGTTGGCTCGGGTTCGCAGCAGCTTGTGGTGGCGACAACCGCGGGGCAGAGCGCGGCCTATCCGGTTACAGTCAACGGGACGGAGCCCGGATTGTGGGCGCCGGCGATGTTCCAGGTGGGCGGCAAACAGTATGTGGGCGCGCAGTTTCCCGATGGGACCTGGGTATTGCCAACCGGCGCGGTTTCCGGCTATACGTCGCGCCCGGCGAATCCGGGGGACATTATCATCATGTTCGGCGTCGGGTTCGGACCGGTGAATCCGTCTACTCCCGCGGGGCAGATCGTGCCCCAAACTCCGATGAATTCCCTCACGACCCCGCTGGCGGTGTTTTTCGGACCGGCTCAGGCAACGCTGAATTATTTCGGACTGGCGCCCGGTTACGTGGGTCTGTATCAGTTCAACGTGGTTGTGCCGAACATCGCGGCCAGCAACGCCGTGCCCTTGACGTTCGTGCTGGGCAGCTCAAATAACTTGCAGACGCTATATACCGCGGTGCAGTAGGGCTAGAGCCCGAGAAACCGTCGGCGAGAGGAAGCTCCACCAAGGGTTCGCCGGTCGTGGCAAGAACGCCGGAAGCGACCTCCCGCAAACCGCCATCGTAATAGAAAGCCTTCTTCCGGCGCGGATCGACGACCCAGATGTAGGGCACGCCGGCGGCGGCGTACTCCTCGAGTTTCTCGAGCACGTTGCTGATTTCGTCTCGGCGCGAGAGGATCTCGATGCAGATCAGCGGCGGCGTTTCGAAAACTTCGGTAGGCGGTTCTAGAACCGTGACGCAGACATCCGGGATCCGGCAGCGATTCCGAGTGGTCCTGACCCGCTGCTCGACCCAGACGAAAAGTCTCGGATAACGGCTCCGGAGAGAATAATGCACATTTCCCTGGGCCAAGCTGTGCGACTTCTCACCCACGTGACGCTCCACCACCGTGCCGTCTACAAATTCCCGATCCGGGGAGTAGGCGGTCTCTAGATACTCTTCGATCGGCGCCAGCACGGCATCCATGCTCGTACAATACCATCCCGCGCTTCCGACAGCGCTACAGCCTGAGAAACACACTTGGCTTCGTTGTGAACAAATCCGAAGCCCACCTCTCGCAACCTCCAAACCAGCCCCCGTCTCCCGGCCCGCCGACGCCAACGCCCGGCAGCCCCTCCGAACTGCCGCGGATCGCCGGCCCAAATCCGCCGGAAGCCGTACGAAACCTAACCCCACCCGATTTCCAGCCGCCACATCATCGACGGCACACCGTAATACACCCAATACATCCGTGAAACCTGTTAACTGCGGCCTTGCGCCGTGATATAGTCCAATCGTGTCATCCGATAGTTCAATGTCCCGCCGGTCTTTCCTGGCCGTGTCTGGCGCTGCTTCGCTGACGACCTTAGCTTCAGCCGCGAAACACTTTGCGGTCGGCCTCGAAATGTATTCGGTCCGCGGCGAATTAGCCAAAGACCCAACCGCTACGGTTCGCGCGGTCGCCAAAATGGGCTATGAAGTGGTGGAGTTTTTCGCACCCTACTTCACCTGGACGCCCGAGCAGGCAAAGGACATGCGCAAGCTGATGGACGACTTAGGCATCCGCTGCAATTCCACGCACAACAACGGGCCATCGTTCACGGCGGACGGCCTGCCGAAGGCGATTGAGCTGAACAAGATTCTCGGGTCGCAATATGTTGTGATGGCCAGCGCCGGGAGAGTGGTTGGTCTTGACGGCTGGAAGAAAGTGGCCGATCAGCTTTCGGATGTCTCGGAAAAACTCCAGCCCGCCGGCTTACGCACCGGATATCACAATCATGAGCCGGAGTTCGTGGCGCTCGATGGCAAACGGCCGATGGAGGTTCTCGCCGCCAACACTCCGAAGGAAGTGATGTTGCAGCTGGATGTGGGCACCTGCGTGGAAGCCGGATACGATCCGGTGGCGTGGATCGACGCGAATCCGGGCCGTATCCGCTGCCTTCACTGCAAGGATTGGGCGCCCGGTCCGGACAAGGGCTACCGCGTTCTGTTCGGCGAAGGCGACTCGCCGTGGACGAAGATCTTCGCGGCGGCCGAGGCCAAAGGCGGCGTTGAATATTACCTGATCGAACAGGAAGGCAGCCGGTTCCCCGAGCTGGAAACCGCGGAACGCTGCCTGGCAAACTGGAAGAAGTTAAAACCGTGATCGGCGCTTAGCCCTATGACCGCGCCTTGGACTCCGATGCGCTGGCCCGCCGCGTGGACGGACAGTTCCGCGCTCGATCTCATCAAAGGCTCCGCCATCGATTATCTGTTGATCGAAAAAGGGGACCAGTTCGAACCGGTCCGGACACAGGCGCGGCAGGCGGGTTTGCGGATTGGCGTTCCCGGTGAGGCTCCTTCCGGAGTGACCCCTGTAGTGACCATCGTCAAGGGCCAATGGCCGGGAGTGAGAGCGGCGCGGTTCGACGCGGGGCGGGTGACCGCCGGCCCCACGGGCGATCCCTGGGTCGATTCCAACGGCTGGCAGATTCAACTTTCAGCCGCGCTTCATCCCCGGGCGGCGGCCTGGGTGAATGCGCCTCCGCCGGAGAACTTTCGCGCTTCGTCCGGAGCTTACTTGATCGCTGTCGCCGATAGCGGCGCGTACGGCGGGCGCTGGGTGATCTCGCTCGATAGCCAATTGGCCTCCGGTCTGGCGGCGCGCCGCCCCGATGCGCTGGATATCTGGAAGAAAACCGCCGCGGCCGCCGGATTCTTCGCTCAGCGCAAAGCGTGGGCCGGCTATTCGCCCGCCGCGGTAGTGGGCGTGATCTCCGATTTCGCCGGCGACAACGAGGCTTTCAGCCACGAGTTGCTCAATCTATTGGCGCGCGCCGGTCAGCATTATCGCATTTTGCCCAAGGATAACGCGCCCGATCTGGAAGGGCTGCGCGCCGTGATCTATGCCGATGCGCAGCAGCCTGACGCCAACCTGCGAAAGCAAATCCTGGGATTTGTGGAAGCGGGCGGCGCGTTGATCGCCTCCCCGAGTTGGGGCGCGGCTCCGGGGGCTGCCGCTAAACCGGATGACGAGGGCCCTCTCTTTGTGGCGCGGTCGCTGGGGAAGGGAAAAATCGCCCTGGCGAAAACGCCGGCTAGGGATCCGTATCAATGGGCCAACGATTCCGTGGTGCTGGTCAGCCATCGCTACGATATGGTGCGCATCTGGAATGGCGGCGCCACGGGCTCTTACTACGCGCTCTCACCGGATCGCAAAAAGGGCGTGGTCCACGTGCTGTTTTATGCGAACCGGGGACCGGATGCCGCCAGCGTCCGCATTGCCGGACGCTGGAAGGCAGCGAAGGCCTGGACGCCCGATGGCCCAGTTGAGACAATAGAAACCGAATACCACCAGGATGCAATTGAGGTTCACTTGCCGCAAGTGCCTCAATACGTAGCCCTGGAGTTGGAGTAACGCCGGCGGTCTTGCCGCCGGTGGGTGAGAGGTAGCGCCGGCGGTCTTGCCGCCGGTGGTTTCCCAAGGAGAAGAAATGTACTGCAATTACACGCGCAGAAAATGGTTGTCGAACGCGGCCGCAGCCGTATCCGGCGCTTATCTGGCAGGTTCCAAATTGGGGCGTGCGGCAACCGCGCCCGCAACGCCTGTGTCGGTGGCGCGTTGCAAGACCTATGAGCCGTCCGAATTGCTGCCAACCATGCAGAAGATGTTCGACCAGCTCGGCGGCCTGGGGCGGTTGGTCAAAGGCAAGACGGTCGCCATCAAAATCAACCTGACCGGCGCGCCCACCTATCGTATTGGCCACCTACCCCTCGAAGATACGCACTATACGCACCCGCATGTCATCGCCGCGGCAGTGCATTTAATGGGCGCCGCGGGCGCCAGTCGCATTCGCATCCTCGAGAGCCCGTGGTCCACCGCCGACCCCGTCGAAGAATACATTCTGCGCGCGAATTGGGAACCGCGGGACATCCTCGGCGCCGCGCGCAATGTCGAATTCGAAAACACCAACTATCTGGGCACGGGTAAAAAGTATTCGCGTATGGTCGTGCCGTATGGCGGCTACATGTTCCCGGCGTTCGACCTGAATCACTCCTACGAAGACTGCGACGTCTTCGTGAGCATCGCGAAAATGAAAGAGCACGCCACCGCGGGGGTGACCCTGTCGATGAAGAACTGCTTCGGCCTGACGCCCTGCACGGTCTACGGAACCGGCGCCGGCGCCGACGAGCCGTCGCTCATTCCCAAGGGCGGCCGCACTCTGATTCACGCGGGGAATCGCGGGCCATCCAAGAGCGCGCCGCAGGAGAAAGACCCGTCTTCGCCGCGCGAAGATACCTATCGCGTGCCGAGGACTGTTGTCGATCTGATATCGGCCCGTCCCATTCACCTGGCGATCATCGACGGCATCAAGACGATGACCGGCGGCGAGGGCCCGTGGATTCGTGAGGATCTTCAGCCCGCCGCCCCCGGCTTGCTGGTTGCGGGAACTAATCCGGTAAACATCGACGCGGTGTCGATGGCGCTGATGGGGTTCGACCCCATGGCGGATCGCGGCACGCCGCCATTTGAGCGGTGCGATAGCACGCTCCGGCTGGCTGAGGATGTGGGAGTGGGAACGCGCGATCTCTCGCGGATCGAAGTGGCGGGCGTTTCCATCTCTGAAGCGAAGTTCGATTTCGCGGGTATCCGCAAACGCCGCCGCGCCTTGCCCGTACCGGCGATCGGAATCAGGGGGTGATTGTGGAAACGGCTAGCTCCCCGGCTGTGAGATTCGGCTCTACCGCAAAACCGCTTACTGACGTGCGCGGCTCCGATCGGAGCTACGACAGTGAGGGAGTGTCTTCCACCACTGCCGGCCGCAGAGAATTCGGGAAGTTGGCGCTGGGTGGAGCGCTCGGCGCCGCGCTCCTCGCCGACGCGGCCCCAGCCGCCACACATGCCGTCCAGCCCGGAATCAAGTTGTGCGCGCCGTTCCCTGTGGGACCGGCCTCCAGGCCGGCCGGCGCGCCGGAGGCGCGCTCCGCACACCGACTACGAGAGTGTAGAAAAGCATGACAACGAGGTGACACTGTGGATACCGACGTGGATAGCAACGTGGATAGCAACGTGGATAGCAGGCTTTCTCGAAGGAAGTTGATGCAGGCCGCTGGAGTGGCGGCTTTGGCGGTTCCGGCGGCGCCCACGGGCCGGGCGGCTACCATGCCGGAACCGCATTTTGAAGGCAAGGATACGCCGAAAATCTGCCTGGAAGCCGGCGCCGGCGGTTTCGGGCGCGGCGGATCGCCTGTCGGCGGCGATGAAGAAGCGGCGCGGCGAATCAAGCAACTCGGCGTGGACCACGTCATTGGCAGCGCCGGCCAGATTCCCTGGGACGAAGCCCGCCTCAAAGATCAGATCGACCGGCTAAAGGCGAACGGCCTGGCGCTCGGCAACTGCATGATCGCCGGTTTCAACAACGCCATCTATGCAAAGCCGGGCCGCGATGAGGACATCGCCAAGGTGATTCAGTCGGTGAAGGCCGCGGGCAAGGCCGGGTTGCCGGTGGTCGAATACAATTGGTATGCGCACCGCGCCATGGAGGGCTACTTTGAGGAAACCGGCCGCGCGGGCGCCGGGTGGACCGGCTTCGACTTCGAGCGCCAGGTAGACAATAACGGAACCAAGACGGCCTTCAAGGACCTGCCGCCGCTTCCCGCTGAGGGCGCTCACACGCTGGACGAAATGTGGGCCAACATCACCTATTTCCTGAAGGCGGTGATACCGGAAGCGGAAAAGGCCGGGGTCCGGATGGCGCTGCACCCCAACGATCCGCCGGCTCCTATCAGCCGCGGATCGCAGCAGATCATGGGCAGCGTCGAGGGCTGGAAGAAGCTGATCGAAATCGTGAAGAGCCCGTCGAACGGCATCACCTTCGATTGCGGCGTGACCCGCGAAATGGGGCACGACCCGGTAGAAGTGTGCCGCTATTTTGCATCGCGCGACCGCATCAATCACGTTCACTTCCGCAACGTCAAGGTGCAGAAGCCGTATGAACGATATTCGGAGGTCTTCATCGACGAAGGCGAGAACAACATGTTCGCGGTGATGAAAGAGTTGGTCAAGCAGAAGTACACGCGGCTGATTTATCCCGAGCACCCGCGCGGTCTCGATTACGACCGCGCCCAGCCCAACTTCCGGTCGCAATACCCGGGCGGCGGAGGGTACGCCGCCTACGCTTTCAACGTGGGATACGCCCGCGCTATGATGCAGGCGGCGCTAAGCGCATAGGCTGAGCGCACAGATAGAAGGAGACTAATTATGAAGAGTTCTTTGTGGGGCAGCCAATCCTGGCTGCAGCCGGCTTTCAGCCGGCGCTCTTCGCGGGCGTCCGCGCCGGTCTCTGCCTCAAGTGGCAGACGTACCTTCCTCAAGCGCGCCGCCGGAACAATGGGCGCGGCATTTTGGGCGGACGATCTTCTGGATGCGCATCCGCAAAACGTCAACACCAACTCTAAGCCTTCGGATCTGAAAATCACCGATCTGCGCGTGCTGGTAATCGCGCGCGCGCCTATGACTTGTCCGCTGATCCGCATCGACACCAACCAGGGCATCTAGGGCTTGGGAGAGGTGCGCGACGGCGCCAGCAAGAACTATGCGCTCGAGCTGAAGAGCCGCATCCTGGGCGAGAACCCCTGCAGCGTGGATAAGTTTTCCGCAAGATCAAGCAATTCGGAGGGCAATCGCGTCAGGGCGGCGGAGTGTGCGCGATCGAAATGGCCATGTGGGACCTCGCCGGAAAAGCTTACAACGTGCCCGTCTACCAGATGCTGGGAGGCAAGTTCCGCGACCGCATCCGCTGCTACGCCGACACCACCGAATCGCCCGACCCCAAGGTATTCGGCGAACGCCTCAAAGCGCGCCACGAGCAGGGATTCACGTGGCTCAAGATGGACCTCGGCGTCGACCTGGTGGCCGGTATCCCCGGAACCGTGACTCATCCGGAAGGCGTCTCGCTTGCGCAAGGCGACCGTACCCAGCACATGTTCACCGGCATTGAGATCACGCAAAAAGGCGTGGAGAAGATGGGCGAGTATGTTGCGGCGGTGAGGGAGCAGGTGGGAATGGAGGCGCCTCTCTCGGCCGACCACTTCGGGCACATCGGCGTGAATAGCTGTATCCGCCTGGGTAAGGAGCTGGAGAAGTATAATCTGGCGTGGCTTGAGGATATGATCCCCTGGCAGTACACCGATCTCTTGAAGAAGATTTCGGACGCGGTGGATATCCCGATCGCGACCGGCGAGGACATTTATTTGAAGGAGCCGTTCCTGGAGTTATGCCGGGCACACGCCGTCGATATCATCCATCCCGATCTGGCAACGTCCGGCGGCATCCTCGAGACCAAGAAAATCGGCGATGAGGCCCAGGAACTCGGCGTTGCCATGGCGATGCACTTTGCCGGGACGCCGATTTCGTGCATGGCGAACGTCCATTGCGCGGCGGCTACGGAGAATTTCCCGGTGATGGAAAACCACTCGGTGGATGTGCCCTGGTGGGGCGACCTGGCGAACGGAATCGAAAAGCCGATCGTCAACAAGGGCTTCATCACCGTGCCCAATGGACCCGGACTCGGAGTGACGCTCAATGAGGAAGTGGCCAAGCAGCACTTACTGGAGCCGGGTTTCATGGAAGCTACGCCGCAATGGAATACGGATCGCTCAAACGACCGCCTGTGGAGTTAATGCCATCGTGGCGCACGCACTCCTGCGTGCAGCGTTCACGTGTGAACGCGCTTCGGTCCTTCCGCGCCACGGTCGAAATGGCAAGTTCTAACCAACGGAGTCGAGACCCATATGACTCGCGCTTTGATTCCCTATTTTGCAAAGACCACTCCCTCACGGTCGTGGCTCCGATCAGAGCCGGTAGATGTTCGCATCGGGTAAGTACAAGTCGAGCGAAATCTATAAAGCGACTGGACGAGATTCGCAAGAACCAGTGAACTGACTGGCGGCGAACACCGCAGGTAGCAACCGAAGCTTCCGAGATTGCCGTCCAGCCGGGCGGCCGTACTTTACTTTGGCGAAACATGACAGGGTCGAAGAACCACCCCGAACATCGGGGAATCCCCGAGGTCAGTGGCGCTCTTCATGAAGTTTCGCGGGCGGAANNCACGAAAGGCGATGGTCTGTCCCACAAGCGCTACGCCTGCTGCTGCGCCAGGGGCCCGATTACCGGCAACACCGTGGTGCGGCCCTGGTAAGTGGTCACGATCATGAAAATCCACAGCGCGAAACATGCCAGATTGAACACCATCGAAACCAGCGAAGACAGCCAGAAGCCAATCATGTGCCAGAGCATGGTGTCGAAGATGCCAACCGCTATGGCCAAAACGATTACCGCAACGTTCAGGAAGATCGATTGGAACGCGTGAAACCGGATAGTACGGTTCTTGTTGTATGGCTCAAGCACCAGGAACAGAATGCCAGTGAGGAGTCCCAGCACGTAGCACAGCGCCGAAGCCGCATTGTCGGCCATCCCAGCCGTGGTTGGCGGCGGAGAGAGCGGAGGATAGGTCCCTCCCACGGGTGGCGGCGGCGCCGGACCCGCGGGCACGTCGACGGTTGCTCCGCACTTCGCACAAAACCGTCCTTCTACTTGAGCACCGCAACTTGCGCAAAACGGCATGTACACTACCTCCCTTAAACTCTAATGTGAGCTTAGCATTGGCGCAAGCCGGTAACGTACTTACTTTCACCGTGCGGGGGGCCCATTGCCAGGCCCACGGCCCGCCTTGTCCCGAGCCGCTTCGAGCGCTCGGCCTTCGGGCGGCAATCTGCGATTGAAGCTTGCGGGCTTAACCTGGCCAGCCACGGGCCCGCCCAACGGCATCGCCGCCTGGAAGCTGACGGCCCACCCGCCCAGCCACACCACTAGCGCGCCCACGGCATAAATCGCCGCGCCTTTTCGTATCCACACGCGCGCGCCGGCTTCCCACCTGGCGGCGTCCACCCCTTGCGGGACACTTTGAGACGCCCATTGCAACCAGGCCAGAGCCAGCATCGCGATCGCGAACGCAACCAGCCCGATCACCGCCACCGGACCCACCGGCGCCATCTGCCATGCCCGCGCGAATTCCCCGTGCAGGCTCATCACCACGCTGCGGCTGAGCCCACACGTGGGACACGGCAACCCGAAGCGGCTGCGCAGAGCGCAGACCCACTCGATGGGCCGCCCGAGCACGAAGACGTGTTCCTCATCGGCCCGCAGCAACCAGCGCGCCGCCAGCGCGTCGGCCAACGTCACGCAACCGATCGTTAACGCCGGAAAACCCGGCCGTGAGGCGGATGACATAATCACATTCCCGACGGGTTGTTGATCACGTAGCAGTTTACCGCCTTATCGTGGAGCGTTTGCCGCCGCACATCCCACAGCGGCCAAAGCAGATCGAGCATCGGCAGAAAAGGCACGAAGCCTAGCGCCACCCGCACCAGCAGCCGCACGAAGGCCGTGCCCTGAGTCAGCAGGTTTCCGTTGCCGTCCACAACCTTGACCTTCACAATGCCCTGGCCGATGGAAAAGCCGCGCTGCGCCACCAGGTACACGCTGTTGTAGAATCCGACGCCCAGGGTTGCCAGCGGGAAAAGGAGGACCATCATGCAACACCATCCACTCGCGAAGCCGTGCGCGCCCACCAAGCCCAGCATGGAGCCGAAAACGCCGCCGATCACCAAATAGAGCACGGCCATTCCCACGCCTACCAGCAGAGCATCCACAATGTAGCCGATAGCGCGAGTGCTCCACGTGGCATAGTCCCAACCCGGATAGGCGTATGGGGGAGTCGCCGCGAAGGCCGGCTGCATCGGCTGCATGGGCGCGGCTGCGGCTTGCAGTCCACCACCGCAGATGGGGCAGAAAGCCGTACCGGGGACGATAGCGGCCCCGCATTTCGGACAGTACATGATCTGGCTCCTCGCTCAAAAATCCCTCTACCTTATCATGGATGGGGTAAGCGGGGCGGGATTATTCCGATGCAGTCTGTGCCGGCCCGGGCTCCAGCAGATGCTTCTGAACCTTCCCCAGCGCATTGCGCGGAAGTTTCTCCACCACGTGAAAGTTGCGCGGCGCCTTGAACGACGCCAGACTCTCGCGGCAACGGCGTTCCAGATCCGCCACTTCAACCGGCGACTTCAATACCACGTACGCCACGGGAACCTCGCCGCGTAGCGGGTCGGCCGCGGCTGCAACCGCGGCTTCGGCGATTTCGGGCTGCTCCAGAAGGAACTCCTCAATCTCGCGCGGATAGATGTTGTAGCCGCCGGAAATGATGAGGTCGCTCTTGCGCCCGAGGAGCGTGTAGTAGCCGTCGGGCGAACGCTCGGCGAGGTCGCCGGTGCGGAACCAGCCGTCGACGAACGCCTCGCGCGTGGCCTGCTCGCGCCGCCAGTAACCGGCAAAGACGTTCGGTCCGCGGAGGTGGATTTCGCCGTCGCGCAACGCGGCGGAAACTCCCGGCAGCGGAAGGCCGACGCTGCCCGGCCGGCGCTCGCCCACGTACGGATTGCCGATATTCATCAGCGTTTCCGTCATGCCATACCGTTCGAGGATGGTGTGGCCGAACAGCGCGCGAAACTCTTCGAGCACTTGCGCGGGCAGCGGCGCCGAGCCGGAGACGAACAGACGCACGCCGCGGCCGATTTCGCGCGCGGCGTCCAGCGGCGTTTCGAGCAGCCGCACATACATAGTGGGAACGCCGAAGAAAACGGTGGGGCGGAAATCGAGGAATTCGGCCGTCGCCTTTCGATGCTCAAAGCGCTCCAGCAGACGCATGCGGAAACCGCCGATGAGCCAACAGTGCAGGCCGTTGGCGAGCGCGTGGACATGGAAGAGCGGCAGCGCCAGCAGCAGGCGGTCGCGATCCGTAATCTGCCAGCACGTGAGCAGATTGAGCGCGTTGGCCGCGAAGTTGTTGTGCGTGAGAATGGCGCCCTTGGACGTGCCGGTGGTGCCGGACGTGTAGACCAGCGCCGCCGGCGCGTCGCCATCGAAAGCCGGTCGTTCCAGCGGAGCCGCGAGGCGGTCCAACGAAGCCGCATCGCCCGATAGATCCGCTACCTGCCAGACGGGTACGGCCGCCGCCAATTCGCCGCGCGTGACGACGCACTTCGGCTCGGCATCGGCGACGATATGCGCGATCTCGCGCTCGCGGTACAGGATGTTGATGGGAACGAAAATGGCGCCGAGCTTCAAACACGCCAGGTAGAGATCGACAATCTCGACGCAGTTCGGGAGATAGACGCAGACCCGGTCGCCGGTCTCGATGCCGCGCCGGCGAAGCGCTTGCGCCACGCGGCTGGAGCGCGCGTCGAGATCGCCGAAAGTGTACACGCGGCCGTCAAACTCCAGCGCCACGCGGTAGCGGCGGCCAACTAACGAGAGATCGAACAGGTGGAGCAGGTTCATATGGAAACGCCACTAACCTTGGATTCCTGCAGCGATTCCGCCCGAAGTTGTGGGGCGGCCAATCCTGGCTGCCGCCGGCTTTCAGCCGGCGCTTCCGGGTGGGACGAATCGCGCATGGCCCGAAAAGCCGCCTGAAAGGCGGCTGCAGGCAAGATTGCCTGCCCCACAATTAATGCAGAGCACCCGACAGTGGGCAAGATAAGCCTCATGATTTAAACCGGCAGCGGCCGGCCCTTGGTTTCCACGCCGAGCGGCAGCAGCAGCAGGCCGATCAGAAACGCGATCGACGTAAGCGCCACCGGAATGCCGATGGTCTGAAAATGCTGCACGCCCGCGCCCACCAGAAACGTGACGCCCGCGCCGGCAAAGCGGCCGGCCGAGGTGGTGAACGCGAAGGCGCTGGCGCGGCACGCGGTGTCATACTGCTCCGGCAGCCAGAGCGTATAGATGGCAAAGTTGGCGCCGCCGGCGCCGAGCACGAACAGGCAGGCGAGAAACCACCAGAGAGCGCCGATCCGCATATAGAAAACATAGCCGAAACCGAGCGCGATGGATACCGCCATCAGCGCGAAGTATAGACTGAGCGACGTTCGCCGGCCGAAGCGCTCCGCCAGGGGCGGCGCGGCGAGGCAACCGAGAATGGTTCCGAACGAGAGCAGCATGACCGCCCACGACGCGAGTTGCGCGGCCTGAACCGCCGAATGTCCCGACGCCGTAGCCAACTGCGTCACGGAAGCGGGCACGTAGACCGAGCCCGCCCACAACCCAATGATCGAGATGAAGAGATAGAGCGAGTTCAAGACGGTTCGCCTGCGATATAACGGCGAGAAGATGGCCGCCAGAGGCTGCCAGAACGCCGCGGGTTGTTTGCGCCGGAGCCAGCGCTTCGGCTCCGACACGCCATGACGGATGAAGCCAACCAGCAGCGCGGGCGCGCCGCCCATCAGGAACATCGCCCGCCATCCGTAGCGCGAGCCAATCGCATAGTTGGCGATGGCCGCGAGAAAAACGCCGAAATAGTAGCCCGTGTGCATGTAGCCCGCGCCACGAGCGCGGCGGTCTTCCGGCCACTCTTCCGCCACCAGGATGCCGCCCATGCTCCATTCCCCGCCTATGCCGATTCCAGCCAGCAGGCGGAAGGCGGCGAGCATCCACACGCCCTGCGCCAACGCGCCGCAAAACGTGAACAGCGAATAGCAGAGCACGGTCAGAATGAGCGTGCGCACGCGGCCGAAGCGGTCGCCGATGGGTCCCCACAGGAATGAGAGTCCCCACCCCACAAGGAACAATGCGAACAGCAACCCGCCGTAATAGCCGATGGCGCCGGGAGTCGCGGCGATTCCCGAAAGCGGCAGCAACTCGCGGAGCGCCGGGACCATCACCAGCGCGTAGATGAACGAATCCATGCCGTCGAGCGCCCAGCCTGCCCAAGCGGCCCAGAAGCCGCGAATCTGGTTTGGCGTCAGGCGGGATTTCGGCGAAACGGGCAAGCTGTCATTCTATCGCGCCGGCGAAGCTACATTCCCGGCCGGCCGCGACACGCGTACTCAGCCGATCCGGGGAAGCCGGCTCTCAGCCAATGCTCCCTTACGGTCGCGGCTCTGTAAGCATCTGAAGACACGCCATAGGCCGCACGAACTCAGGCAAACCAATTACCGGCATCGGCACGGCCGGTCTTACTGCCCGCCTGCGGGTTGCATTTCCCGCTTTCGGTACGCCAAGTAGAATCCCGCGGGTACCACAAACACCGTGCAGAGCGCCGATGCGGTCAGGCCGCCGGCCAAGGCGCGGGCCAGTGGAGCGTAGGATTCGCTGCCCTCGCCAAGCTTCAGCGCCATGGGTAACAAGCCGATGATGGTGGCGAGCGTGGTCATCAGCACGGGGCGCAAACGGACCCGGCACGCAGTGACCGCGGCCTGTTTCGCCGCCAAGCCGTCTTTCAGCAGGTGGTGTGCAAACTCCACAATCAGAATGCTGTTCGAAACGGCAATTCCCGTCAGCATCACCACGCCCATGAGTGACATGATGTTGAGGGTGGTTCCCGTGCTCCAAAGCGTCAGCAGAACTCCGCTGATGCCCGGCGGAATCGCCAGTAAGATGATGAACGGGTCGATAAAGGACCGAAACTGGGCCACCAGGATGAGATACAGCAGCAATAGAGACAGTGACAGGCCCACGCCGAAGCTATGGAACGAAGAGTTCATGGCTCCTACGATGCCGCGGATGGTGATGTCGACTCCACGCGGTACTTTGATTTCGCGGATTGCGACCGCAACCTCGTCGGCAATCTTCCCCAGATCCTCTCCGTGGGGTCGAACATAGAGGTCCACTTCGCGGCGGATCTGGTAGTGATCTACCTCTGTGGGGGCTTGAATGCGGCTGATCTTACTGACCATATCGAGCCGCGTCGATTTGAGGACGCCGGGGCCTCTCACGGGAATCGAGCGAAGATCCGCCAGGTTTTGAATCTGCCTCTCGGGATACTGGACAGTAAGGAAGTAGTTATTGCCGTTCTTGGGGTCGATCCAAACATTGGGCGCGATCATCTGATTCGAAGTGAGAGCCGTGATGACATTCGTCACTACTTCCTTCTCGCTGAGCCCGAGCTCGCCCGCGCGGGTGCGGTCGATGTCCAAACGCAGTGCGGGATAATCCATATCCTGCGGAATGTAGACATCCGCTACTCCGGGAATGCGGCGGACATGGTCGCTCAGATCGAGCGCCGTCCGATAGGCCGCCTGTAGGTCCGATCCGGCGATTTGCACATCGATCGGGGCGGGCATTCCCATATTCAGGACGGCATCCACCAGGCTGCCGGAGGCGAAGAAGGCCGCAAGCTCGGGCATTTCCTTTTGCACGCGGCGCTTCACTCGGTCGATGTACTCATAACTGCCCGTCTTGTGGCCGGATTTCAGATTGACCTGTACGAACGCCGTGTGCATTGCCGAGTTAGTGGTATAGATAGCCGAAAATCCCGGATCTACGCCAATATTAGAGACGATGATTCCGAGGTCTTCGGGAGACACGGTTTCACGTATGAGTTGCTCCAGCCGGGCAATTTCCTGCTCGGTATCGGCCAATCTGGTGCCTGAAGGAGCTTTCACGTTGATCACAAACTGTCCGGCATCGGTTTGCGGAAAGAAAGTAAGACCGATCAGGGGAAACAACGGCAGGCTGGCGAGGAACATGATGGCGAACCCAGCCAGAGTGAGAGACGGCCATTCGAGGGCGCGGGTCACCAGCTTGTCATATCCCGAAAGAAGTTGATCGAAGCCGCGCTGGAACCATGCGTTGAATGCCGCTCCGGAACGGCCGGCGAAAGAGCGTCTGCGCTGGACGGGCTCTGGCGAGCTGCTGTGAGAGCCGGCGTGATGAATAAAGCGCGCGCAAAACAGCGGCACAACGGTAAGAGCCACAAAGTACGAAGCGAACAGGGAGATCACCACCGCCAGCGCGAGAGCTGAAAACAGAAACCTGCTCACGCCGTAGAGCATGGTCACGGGAAAGAAGACTACGACCGTGGTGAGCGTCGCCGCCAGAACCGGCAGAGCCACCTCGCGTCCGCCTTTTTCGGCGGCGACGGCTGCCGGCTCTCCCATTTCCAGGTGACGGTAGATGTTCTCCAGCACCACGACCGAGTTATCGATCAGCCGGGAAAATGCCAGCGCGAGGCCGCCCAGCACCATGCTGTTAATGGAACTGCCGCCGAGCTGAAGCGCCACCAGCGTGGCTAGCGCGGAAATAGGGATGGAAAAGAATACGGCGACTGTGGCCCGCATACTCCCCAGAAAAACCAGGATCATGATGCAGGTAAGGAACAACCCCACGCCGCCTTCGTGAAGCAACGTGGAGATGGCGGTTTTTACGAACGCCGATTGGTCGAACACAACGCGCGTGGTGAGCGATTCCGGAACATCGAACAGATGTGTGAGCTTGTCTCTTACGCCATTCACCACCGCAATGGTGTTGGAATCCCCGCCTTGCTTCAGCACGGGCAGGTAGACGGAGCGTTGACCGTCAACCCGCACCGCATTGTACTGCCAGGTGTAGGCATCCGTGGCTTTGCCGATATCCGACACGCGAACCTGCGACGCGCCTACCGTCTTGACGGGAATCTGGTTGATATCCTTAACTACGTCGATCTCGCTGTTTGTGTAGATGTTGTAGTCGTAGCGGCCAATCTGTACGTCGCCGGCGGGAAGAATCAGGTTCGAGTCATTTACCGAGCGCACTACGTCCATCAAACTCAACTGCCGCGATTCCAGCTTGAACGGGTCGACATAGAGCATGATCTGCCGCCACCTGCCGCCAAACGGCTGCGGCACGGCAGCGCCCGGAACGGCCGCCAGTTGGTTGCGAATCACGTTCTGCGCCATGTCTTTCATCTGCGTCTCGGTTAGTCCTTCGCCTTTGAGGGTTACCAGACAGACTGGAAGACTGGACGCGTCCAGCTTCATCACGAACGGGGGCAGCGTGCCCGGAGGTAAGTGGCTGATCTCCGCCATGGCAAGACTGGCGATGGTAGTCACCGCCGAATCCGGACTGGAGCCGGGCTGGAAGTACACCTTGATCAGGCTGACTCCGGACAGCGAGCGGGATTCCATGTGATCGATGCCGCTGGCCAGCGTAAAGAAGCGCTCCAGATGGTAAGTGATGTTACCCTCAATCTGCTCGGGAGGCATTCCGGGATAGAATGTTGCCACCGCCACAACCGGGATATTCATGGCCGGGAATAGATCTACCGGGATTCGGGCAACGCTGACAACGCCCAGTATAACTACCATCAGGCAGACCACCACAATCAGGTAAGGAGTCTGAATTGCGAATCGAGACATTCTATTTCCCCGGCTTCTCCGGACCTTCGAACGTGGCGGGCTCCGCGTGGACCCTTTGTCCCTCTTTGAGACCGGCCAGCCTGCCCACTACTACCTGCTCGCCCTCCTGCAGGCCGCTACGGATTTCCACCCGCTGCGAGGACTCCAACCCGAGAGTCACTGGCACAATGTGGATCACGCCCGGTTCCTGCACGGTGTAAACCCGCGCCGTATCGCCGGTCCGTTCGACGGCGTCCAGCGGCACGGCGAGGACGTTGTCGTGTTGGTCGAGCCGCAGATCCACCTCGGCATACAGACCCGGCAAGAGGGTCAGCGACGGATTCGGAACATCGACTTCCGTATCCATGGTGCGGGTGGATTCCTGTACTTTGCCGGTGGACCGGGCGACGCGCCCAGGGAAGGTTCGGTTCATCGACGGAACGCGGACGTCCACAGTCTCACCCACACGGATGCGCGGCGCGGCCGATTCCGGCACGGGCAGCACCAGGCGCAAGAGATTGTTCTGCGAGAGCCGCACAATGGGCATTGCCTGGCTCTGGGAAGCGGTGCCGGCTTGTATCATAGAACCGGTGTTGGCATAGCGCTTGGTCACAACCCCGGTGAATGGAGCCGTGATCTGCGTATACTTCAAGAGCGTCTTCACGTGCGCCTCTTCCGCCCTCGCCACGCGCGCCCGCTCTTCATTGGAGTGAATCGCGGACTTGGCCGCGGCGACCTGCGCTTCGCTCTGCAGATCGCGCGAATGGACTTCATCCAACTCCTGTTGCGGCACCAGCCCGGGCTCCGACTTGGCGACATTCTCGATTCGGCCGGCATAGAGTTGGGCGATATTGTGAGCGGATTCGGCCCGCTGTAACTCATCGCGCGCCGTCACCGCGTCTGCCTCCGCTTGATCTATGGTGGCGGCGGCCTTCGTCAAGTCGTCGGCCATTTCGGGGATTTCCAGCGTGGCTAGAAGTTGACCCTCCTGGACGCGGTCTCCGATATCCACCTTGATCTCCTTCAGGTAGCCGGCGACTTTGGACATGACGTCCACTTCCTGGAATGGTTCAAACTCGGCGGTAAGCGTAATATCGCCGGTAAGACCGGTGCGGCCGGCTTTGACTACCGGCACGATCTGGTTCGTCTCTTCGGAGGCCGCCGCGGCCTTTGCCATGGCGCCGGCGCTGTCTCTCCTGGCGCAGGAACCGAGCGATGCAGCCAGGAGAACGGCGGCGCCGGCAATAATGGAAACGGAACGCGCGTGAGTCATTTGGTTCGACCGGGTTATCGGGCCGAGACGAAGTTTTCCCATGCTGTCACGCCGATATCGGGCGGCTCGTAATGGCGCACAATCCAAAGCCCCTCGTTGTTCGCGATGAAGAGCAGACTGCGGCTGTCGTCGCGAGAGACCGCGGTGACTCCCGCGAAGCGCAGCGTGATATGCGGAGCCGCGGGATCCGAGATATCGAGCAGCGCTAGCGTCTTGGCCGGCAAAGGGTTTGCAGGGGCCGCCGCCGGATCGGCGATTTCCACCAGCGCCGTGTTCGTGCCAATGGTTTGAACGTTGCCGTAGCCGGTTGGACCGGGATACGCCACCTGAGTCACTAATGCCGGCCGTGCGGCGTCCGTAATATCGACCACCGAAACCGCGTCCCCGGCGGGATGCAGGGCATAGAGGAACAGCCGGCCTTTGCCGTCCCTGCGGGTGAACATTTGGACCGTGGCCGCCGAATTAAGCGGGATGTGCGCCACTACTTCAGGGCTCTTCGAAGGCTGCGCTTTAGGCGGGTCCTTCGCTTGAAGGTGCGGGCACGCCATAGCGAGCAGTGTTACTAACGGAATTGCGAGTCTATGTCTCATGAAGGTATCTCCTTGGCTAATGTAGGTCCCCAGTGGTAAAGTCCAAGTCCGCCCGGCGGCTCAAGTACTCGTACTTAGCGCTGGCGGCGGTAATTTGCGCGGTGGTCTGACTCAATAAGGCTTGATCGAGCTCCACGATGCTGCCCAGACCGGCGTTGTATCGCGCCTGCGCCAGGCGGAGAGAGCGTGCGGCCTGGTCCACCAGTTTGGCTGTCACACTGAGCCGGCGGAAAGCATCGGTGGCGCTGAGCCACGCAATCCGGACATCGCGCGCGATTTGCACGGCCAGAGTCTGCACGTCCTTAGCGGCAGCTTCCGCTCGAAGCTGCGACTCCGCCTTGCGAGCGCCGAACAAGCCGCCGTTCAGGATAGGGATACTCACGTTGACGCCGGCGGCGCTATAGTTTCGCTGTAAGCGGTCGTCGCGCCAAGGCGCTTCGCCCGCCACGCCACCGACGCTCACTGTGGGATAGGAGAGTTTCTTTTCAGCTTCCGCGAAGCGTTGCGCGGCGTCGCGGCTTAGCTTGAGGGCCGCCAGATCGGGCCGCCCGGCCAAGGCTTTCGAAATCAGCGGATCCGAGTCGGCTTCAAGCGGAGCGGGGAGAGGCTCCTCGGCCATCGTAAAGGGCTGATCCCGCTCATAACCCAGTGCGGCGGAGAGTCTCGCGTGGCTGGCGCTCGCATCGTCTTCGGCGCGAACCAGCGCCAATTCTTCCTCGGAGACATTTACTTCGGCGAAGCTCACATCGAGCGTGGAGCGTAATGCGCCCGCCGCCAGCGCGTTGACCTGACGCAATGTCAGCCGGCCAAAATCGAGCGTATCCTGGGCCACCTTGAGGACCGCCACGGCGCCGCCGGCCTGATAATAGGCCTCCTGCACTTCCAATAGAATCTCGGCGCGCGTAGTCGTAACGTTTTGGCTCTGCGCCTGATTGCGAAGCTTGGCGCTCTGTTCCAGGTTTGCGGTGCGGCCGAAATCGGTAATCAGTTGGCTGACGACCACGCCCGAAGAACCCCGGCTATACAGGCTCGACGTGGGAATGGCCCCGGCCGAAAGGGTTGTGCCATGCTCGGCGCCAACGGCCGTCAGGTTGCCGAAGACGGCCGGGTAGCGGGCCGACTGTACTTCCTTCACCACCGATGCGGATGCCTTGGCGGTCAGGCTGGCGGAAGCGATGCGGGGATGGTTCTGTAAAGCAATCTGTTGCGCTGCCGCAAGAGTGAGGACGTTCGACGATTGCGCCGCTGCCGTGCCAGCCAGGCCGAGCCGCAGCGCGACCCGCAACCACCGGATGCTCATGGCCGGTCCCGTAGCGCCGCTTTCAGGATGGTGGTGTCGTGCGCCTCAATCAGACCGTCGGTGACCAACTCGTAAAGAGCTGGAAGAAGAGCTTCGACGTTCTCCGCGGTTTCGATAAATTCGATCCGCACCGGCAAGTGGCGGTCGGAATCGATTCCACCGCCCTGCATGTGCATCAGATGGTGGGCGCCGAACCCGCCCTTCGGGTGCAGCAGCGTGGCGCCGGCTACGCCGCGGTCGAGAAGCAGCGCCAGGATTTCCTTATAGAGAAAATCGTGGCGGGAACTCGTGTCGTCGTTCAAGTGAATGACTACTTTCTTCGCCGGACCTGGGACAAGCACGCATTCCGCTCCATAGAGGTTGTTATGTTAGTTATAAGGGCAGTGGAGCTGCGCCGCCACTGAAGAGTTTCTGAAGTTTTGCTGACAGGTTTGTCAGGAAAGTCCGGATGGGGCGGCCTGCGGATTCCTTACAAAGCCGTCAGGCAATCTTCAGAAACTCTTCAGTAAAAAGCCGGCTTCCGGCTCTTATAACAAGAGAGAGCACGTGCGCATCTTAGTGGTTGAGGACGAACAGAAGTTGGCCCAGGCCCTGCGGGAGGGCCTGGAAGCGGACCACCACGCCGTCACTGTGGCCATTACCGGCGAGGACGGCTTTTATCTGGCAAGTGCGGAGCGCTTCGAGCTTTTGATCCTCGATGTGATGCTGCCCGGACGCGACGGGTTTGAAATTCTGACTACGCTACGGCAACGGGGAGTGACGATGCCCGTGCTTTTGCTCACAGCGAGAGACGCCATAGACGACCGCGTCCGCGGGCTAGATTCCGGGGCCGACGATTATCTGGTGAAGCCCTTCGCCTTTCCCGAATTGCTCGCCCGCATCCGCGCGCTGGTTCGCCGCGGCGCTACCGAAGCCGCTACCCGGCTCAAACTCGCCGATCTGGAAATGGATGTGGTGCGGCGCGCTGTCACACGGTCCGGCGAAGCGCTTGAGCTCACCGTCCGCGAATTCGAGCTGCTGGAGTATCTGCTGATTCATCAGGGCCGGGTGGTTTCACGCGAGATGCTGGCGAGAGATCTTTGGAAGGAAGCGCGGCACACGCCGCTCGATAATGTGATTGACGTGCATGTGGCGCGGCTGCGGCGCAAGGTGGACGAGCGCTTCGAGAAGAAACTGGTCCACACCGTGCGCGGCGTCGGGTTTGTGGTGCGCGAGGGCGCGGAGTAATGGGCCGCTGGCCCAAGCACATTCGCACGCGGCTTACGCTGTGGTACATCCTGGTGCTGGCCGCGCTTCTGGTGTTCTACAGCGTGGGCACGTCGCTTCTGCTGGTGGGGCGCCTGAAGCAGCAACTGGGCGTACGCGCCATCGAAGATCTGGAGACCATCGAAGGCCTGCTCTATTTCGGAGCGGACGGAAACCCGCGCCTTCGCGACGATTATCATAACCATCCCGAGTCCAGATTGGTTCAGGAACGATTGCTGGAAATTCTGTCGCCGGACGGCGCGGTCTTATACCGCAACGACCGGTTGGGGGATCGCGCGCTTGGCGGCCGGCCATACGGCGGGGAAGGCGTTGGCGGGTATTCGGAGCGTTCTTCGCAACTGTCGGATGGAACCCGTGTCCGCCTGGTCAGCCGCCGGCATAACCTCGACGGGCACGCCGTGCTGATCCGCCTCGCGTACAGCGAAGAGCCAATCCGGCAGTATTTGGAAGGAATGATTTTGGTGTTCTCGCTGGCCCTGCCGGTGGCGTTGGCAATTGCCGGGTTCGCGGGATACAAGCTGGCGCGCCGCGCGCTGGCGCCCGTGGAAGACATGGCGCGCCAGGCGGAGCGGATCACGTCCGAGCGCCTGCATGAGCGGCTGCCGGCCCAGAACGACGACGATGAACTGGGGCATCTGGCGCGCGTCTTCAATACCACTCTTAGCCGGCTGGAGCAGTCGTTTGAGCAACTGCGGCGATTCACTTCCGATGCTTCCCACGAACTGCGCACGCCCCTGGCCGCCATCCGCAGCGTCGGCGAAGTGGGGCTTCACAAGGACGGAAGCCGCGAAGAATACCGCGACATGGTGGGGAGCATGCTTGAGGAGACTAATCGGCTGACGCGCCTGGTGGACGCGCTGCTCACGATCTCGCGCGCGGACGCCGGCCAGATCGATTTGCAGCGCGCGCCCATCGCCGTGCTCGAGCTGCTGCGGGAATCCACCGAGTTGCTGGGAGTGCTGATGGAAGAGAAGAAGCAGCGGCTGATTCTCGAAGGCGACGGCAGCGCCGTAATTGAAGGCGACCGCGTGTTTCTGCGTCAGGCGCTGGTGAACCTGCTTCATAATGCCGTGAAACATTCGCCCATGGGTGGATCGATTTCGGTGAGCGTTTGGAAAAAGGAAGCGGGCTTCATCGAACTCCAGGTGGCGGACAGCGGACCCGGGATTCCGCCAGAGCATCAAGCCAGAGTCTTCGACCGCTTTTACCGGGTGGACCAGTCGAGGTCGCGCGATGCCGGCGGCGCCGGCTTGGGATTGGCGATCGCGAAATGGGCGGTGGAAGCGCATGGGGGAGAGATTCGCCTGCGCAACGCGGCGGGCGGCGGATGCATTTTCTGCATCCAGCTACCCGCGGCGTAAGGGCAGCGGGCCGCTTATCGAGTCTCGCCGATACGGTGACGATGGCGGCCGCCGGGCAGGATGGAATCCTGCCCCACAACGGTAGCTTGCCGCTGCCGCTCCACCACAGTGAACGCGTAAATGGCCCGATTGGCCACGCTGATCGATTCGCCGTAAACGTCAGCTTCCACTTGGTCTGGATCCACGCCCTATCGCGCCGGTGAAGATACATTCCGTGTATATGAAGGTACATGCCATGCATTCGACGTGGGCGGCATCGAGGCGTAAGCTCGGAACTAACTGCTTGATTTCATGCCCGATTCGACCGTTGGGAAATATGGTCTGGGAAATGCACCTTACAGTACAAGGAGCAATAAGCAATATGAGCGAAGAGGATGCAGTCAGACTTAACGAGTTCGTGGAAGCGAGCAAGGCAAAGGGCGCATCGGATGAGTTTCTCGCCGCGTTCCTGACGCGCCGGGGCTGGCCGGTGGACGATGTATATGGGGCGCTTGGCCTGTATTGGGAGCGGGCGACTGGGTTATCCGTCCCCGAGCGAAAGGGTGCGGGCGAATCGGCGAGAGACGCATTCTATTATCTGCTCTTGTTCTCCACGCTCGCGACCTGGGCCACGGCTCTTGGGTCGATGCTCTTTCAATTCATCGATCACTGGTTCCAGGACACGGTTTCGGGGTCGGCGTTCGATCTGCGCCAGTCCGTCACCTGGCAGATGGCCAGCATCGCGGTCGCATTTCCGATCTACCTGCTGGTGACGCGGATCATCGTGCGGGAGGTAGACGAGCATCCCGAGCGGCTGCGTTCGGGAGTTCGCAAGTGGCTCACATATATCGCCCTATTAGGAACCGCGGGCACGATGATCGGCGATCTTATCTGGTTCCTGGACTATTTCCTGATGGGAGAGATCACGGCCCGATTCGTACTGAAGTCGCTGACGGTGATGGCGATTTGCGGCTGCATCTTTTTCTACTATTTCGGATCGCTCCGTACCAACACTTCGAAAGTGCGCAGCCGGTTTTTTGGAATGGTGGCCAGCGTGTTTGTGGTTGCCGCCTTCTGCATCGGTCTCGGAGTGGTTGGAACGCCGTCCGTACAGCGTCACGTGCGCGCGGATGTCATGCGGGCGGTAGATATCCGCAGGATTGCCGTCGCACTGAAAAGCTGGCACGATCGGGAGGCGCTTGCGAATTCGACACCGGTCATGCCACCGGCATTGAGCGTCATTCGAGCGCAAGGGTCGTTATTGGCATCCCAGATTGCAGACCCCGAAACCAAGGAGCCTTATGAGTATCGAGTAATCTCCGGCTCCAGGTATGAGTTATGCGCAGATTTTGCGGCGAGTGAGTGGAGCCGGGGAATCGGTAGCCCGTTCTGGCATCATGACCGGGGGCGGGCTTGCTTCTTGTTGGATGCTTCGCAAACGGTTCCGTGGTAGCGGGCGAAATCCACTCCCTCACGGTCGTGGCTCCGATGGAACTTGGGGCGTTGCCATGATATCGATGATATCGTCGACCTTGACAGATCCTAGCCAGAGTTCTATCGTCGCTTCATGACCGCTAGGCCAAAGCATACGCGCCGCAAATGAGTACCACGGCATAAGCTGAGTAGCCTGTCGGTTCTTTAACGCCCGCTCGGCGACCTATTTTCTATCAGCAATGCGCTTTTCCGGCACTACCCAACTATCAGAGAACCGGCGGCAAGACCGCCGGCGTTACCACTTCCATAGCCAGCGCGCCTTCTCGACTACCTTGGCGGCATTCGGCAGAAACGCATCTTCGAGCGGCGGGCTATAGGGCACCGGCGTGTCCGGCGCCGTGACGCGCACAATCGGGCCGTCCAGATACTCGAACACGCTCTCTGTGATAGTCACCGCTAACTCTCCGGCCATGCCTCCGGTGCGCGTGTCTTCGTGCAGCAGCAGCACTTTCGATGTCTTCTTCACGCTCTCGCATACCGTCTCGCGGTCGAGTGGCACCAGCGTCCGCAGGTCTACCACTTCCACCGAGGCGCCCTCCTGCGCGAGCTGTTCCGCGGCTTCAAGCGCCGTCCACACCATGGCGCCGTAAGTCACAATGCTGAGATCTTTGCCCGCGCGCGCGATCTTCGCCTTGCCGATGGGCACTGTGTATTCTTCGGCCGGCAACTCTTCCTTGATGCGCCGGTAGAGCCCTTTGTGCTCGAAGAAAATCACCGGGTCGTTATCGCGGATCGCCGACTTGATCAGCCCCTTGGCATCGTATGCGGTCGCCGGCGCCACCACTTTGAGACCGGGCGTGCGCACGAACCACATCTCCGGGTTCTGCGAGTGAAACGGGCCGCCATGAATGCCGCCGCCGGAAGGCGCGCGCACCACGATCGGCACGGGCGCGTTCCACCGGTAGCGGCATTTGGCTGCGAAGTTGACAATCTGGTCGAAGCCGCACGTAATGAAATCGGCGAACTGCATTTCCGCCACCGGCCGCAGCCCCATGAAGCTGGCGCCGATGGCCGCGCCGACGATGGCGCCTTCGGAAATGGGCGTATCCACCACGCGCTTCTCGCCGAAATGCTCGAAAAATCCCGCGGTCACCTTGAACGCGCCGCCGTAGACGCCGATATCCTCGCCCAGCAGGAAGACGTTGGGGTCGCGCTCCATCTCTTCCCACAACCCCTCGCGAATGGCCTCCAGATAAGTTGTCGGCATTGGCTATTGGCTCTCGTAGACGCCGTCGAGCAGCGTCGCGGGGTCGGGAAGGGGGCTCCGCTCAGCCCAGGCGACGGCCTCGTCGATCTCGTCGCGAATGCGCGCGTGCAGCGCGTCGATCTCACCCTGGTCCGCCCACTCCTGACCGAGCATCCTGGCTTCGAGGCGCACAATCGGGTCGAGCTTGCCCCACTCCTCGAACAGGCTCGGCGGAACGTAATGCGCCGCATCGTGCGCCGAGTGGCCGGTCATGCGGAAGGTCTTGCATTCGAGCAGGTATGGCCCATTGCCGCCGCGCACGTGCGCCAGCGCCCGTTCCGTGGCGGAGTGGACCGCCAGTACGTCGTTGCCATCCACAATTTCGGCCGGCATGTTGTAGGCCGGACCGCGGTCGGCCACGTTGGCGCAGGCCATCTGCAGGTTGAGGGGCGTCGAATACGCGTACCGATTGTTGTTGCAGACGAACAGCACCGGGGCTTTCTGCACCGTGGCCAGATTCACGCCCTCGTGCCAATCGCCGCGGCTGGTGGCGCCGTCGCCAAAGTAGCTGAAGGCCGCCGCGCCTTTTCTTCCGAGGTATTTCAGCGCCATGGCGGCTCCGGCGGCCACAGGCACAGTCGCAGCCAGCGCGCTGATGATGGCGACAATGTTGCGGCTCAGGTCACCCATGTGCATGTTGCCGTCGCGCCCGCGCGTGAGCCCGCCTTCGCGGCCCATGTACTGCGCGAAAATCTGTCCCGCCGGCACCCCGCGAATCAGGAAAAGCGCCATGTCGCGGTGCGAGGGGAACATCACGTCGTCCGGGCGCGAATGCAGCGCCGTGCCCACGGGGATGGCCTCCTGGCCGCGTCCCACATACACGCCGCCTACAATTTTGCCCTGGCGATAGAGCTTGCGCTCGATGCGGTCTTCCATCTGGCGCATCATCACCATGTAATAGAGGCATTTCCGGGCCAATTCGGCTTGGGTGGTCAGCGCGGGTTCTTCCGTGGGGGCGGCCTGAAGCGTGCTCATGCGACAACGGCCAGTATAACGCTCTTGGCAGGCTTCAATTCAGCTTCAGAGGGTTGCAGTCCCTGGCCGGAGCCGGCGCAAAGAACTCGGGCCACTCCGCCTGTGCATCGAGCTTTTCGAGCAGCCGGAACATGGCGGCAAAGGCGATGACTCCGAGTACGAGGATCGCCGCCGAACTTTCCAGCAGCCATTGCGAAAGATGCAGGATGAAGCCTTCCACTAAACGTAAATGGTCGCGAGAGCCGTGCCAGGGAATCAGCACGACGGCTGGATACCCCCACAACACCACCACTCCCACGGGTATGAACAGGCTCCGGCGGACCCACACTGGTAGCTGGCGGATCCGATACGAGCCCCAAGCCATCAACAGCATCAATTCGCTCATGCAGACTAGCATCATGCAAACCACGTTGATCAGACCAAGACGAAAGCTGGCGTGACCACCCCATCCGAATGCCACCGACACGGTATAAGGAATCGCCACGGTCAGAGTTGCTATCGCTGTAGCGATCGCCAGAAGCTTGCGCCTTGCGACGGGCAGCGCGGCCAGCCAGTAGTAAGTATTTGTCCGGAACCCGCCTGAACGTACCAGGCCCGAGGCAAAGATCCCGAAGCTACACACGACTGGCCAACTAGCGGCGTGCATAAAAAGAATCTGGCAAATGAGTGGCAGGAATGCTAAGCCGCGTAGGGGCACGGCTGAGCGCAGCAGAAGCAGCCGGGGCATGGCAGGCGCCGATTTTGCCTGACGGCGCTTGGATGGTTCTTGAGCTTCGAGCGGCGCCACCTGAAACGATTCGGGCATGGCTCGCCAAGCGCGCGCGAAGAATGCAACTGTGGTTATCGCGCAGAACGCCAGCACGGGCGCCGCGGGCAGAAAGAGAAACGCAACCACACAGAGGAAAATGCCTAATAAGCCCTGGAGGGGCTGCATGATCGATACAGGGCCCTCTATTTCCTTAAGCCGGACCGACAAGACGGAGATCGTCAACAGGCTCGCGCCCGCGCCACAGTCGACCGGTCCGAGCGTCGCGTCGCCCTTGACGAACGCAACCCCCACAGCCGCCAACACCGGAAGCCACACCAAGGCAGCGAATGCAACGCATCGCGCTGTAAACAAGTCCCGCGCGGAAATCGGCAGCGCGGCCTGAAACATCGTTGCGCGCCAGCGAAACCCGGCGAATACCAGGCAGGCGTAAAGCAAGGGACCAAAGAATGCGGCCACAAACTCCCCGGACCTTGCCCACGTGCAGAGAGCGCCTCCGGCGGCAGCGTAGGGCATGAGTTTCCAGGCTGGGTCGCGCCGCACCAGTCGATAGATCATAACCGCTCCTGCTTCTTGCCGCCGAGCAATTCGATGAACAACTCCTCCAGCGAGAGTGGAATGCAGCGGATGCCATTCGCCGCGAGCGACCCTGCCAGTTGGCGCTGCACTTGATCCGGCGCGCCCTCAAACACGGCGTGCCACTGATCGCTTACGGCGTGCACCCGCATGCAACCGGGCGTTCGCTCGATGCGCGTGGCATCCGGCGCCGAGGCTTGTGGAACCATGGCGAGGCAGACGCGTTCGCGCAAGTCGATCAAGTCGCGGTCGAGGCGCACCTTGCCGTCATCCAGCAGAACCGCCCGCCCGCCGATACGTTCCACGTCGGCCATATAGTGCGACGAGAACAGAATCGACGTGCCCTCGCGGTTCAACAGCATGATGGACGTCTCCAGGAACTCGCGCCGCGCGGCTGCGTCCAGACCGCCGGCCGGCTCATCCAGAATCAACAATTCGGGACGATGGCAGACCGCCAACAAGAGCGCCGCCTGCCGTGCTTCGCCCTTGCTGAGATGCTTGATCTTCCCTGCCGCCGGCAAGCCGAAGCGGTCGAGCAACTGGCGTTCCAGCGGCGCGTCCCAACTGGGAAACAGGTAACGGTGAAACGCGATCAATTCGGCGATGGAGGCGCCGCCCGGCAGCACCTGTTCTTCCGCCACGTAGCCGACGCGCAGCTTGACTGCCACTGGATCTTTCGTAGGCGAGATGCCGAAAGCCCGCACCGATCCCTCATGCGGAAACAGCAGGCCCATGGCGATGCGGATGAGCGTGGTCTTGCCCGATCCATTGCGCCCGAGCAGTCCCACCACTTCGCCCTCGCCCACCGAGAAGCTCACGCCGTTCAGCACGGGCGAGCCTCGCTTGTAAGATCTGGCTATGTCTTCGAATTCCAACACGGCGGTCATGCACTCTCCTTCTTACGTGGCCCATGGGCCAATTCGTGGTCGGCTTCTTTGAGCACCTTCACTACGTCGGGGAAACCCAGGCCGGCAAGATATGCCTGGGAAAGCAGGCGGCGCGCCGTCTGCTGCATCTTCTCCGCCTGTTCGCGCCGGCTTGCCCGCGGCGGCGTGTCCGACACGAACGTGCCCCTCCCCCGCTGCGTTTCGATGAAGCCGAGCGCTTCCAATTCGTCATAGGCCTTCTTGACGGTGAGCGGCGCAATCACCAGCTGTTCGCTCAATTCCCGGTGCGATGCCAGCTTTTCACCGCTTTTCAACCGTCCGCCGGCGATAGCTTCGGTGATCTGCCGCATGATCTGGCGGTAAAGGGGAAGCTCGTCCGAAGGGTTGACGAAAAGTTGCATGCCTCAGTGATATATAACTCTATATCACAATATCTGTCAAGGGAAAATCCGCGTAATACCGTAAGCTCAACGCTCGCTGCTGGCCGCGCCCCGGAGACTCGCCCGCAAGCCCCTTATTTTCAGCCGGCGCTGTCGCGCCGGTCTACTCCGATCTCTCCGCTTCCTCCGCCCCCATGCTCCTATGAATCGCCGGGACTGCAAATTGCCTCGCCCTTTCACCGGGATCTCGGACTCACTCAAAAACTCCGCGGCCTACTCCGCCTGTCCGCTCCTCCGCGTTAAAATTCACAGCCTCGACCTCCCGCATCCATCCTGTAGACTCAAGAGAATGGACCCCGCCATTCAAGCAGACGACGTACGCGCGGCCGCGGAGCGCATCCGGCCTCTGGCGCGGCGCACGCCCGTCATGACCTCCGCCAGTTTCGACGCCGCGGCCGGCACGCGCGTCTTCTTCAAGTGCGAGAACCTGCAGCGCGGCGGCGCCTTCAAGATTCGCGGCGCCTCCAACCTGATCCTCTCGCTGCCCGATGCGGCGCTGTCTCGCGGCATCGTGACCTATTCCTCCGGCAACCACGCGCAGGCCGTAGCCATTGCGTCCAAACACGTCGGCGCGCAGGCGACTATCGTGATGCCGGAGGACGCGCCCAAGTCGAAGCTGGAATCGACGCGCGCACAGGGCGCGAAGATCGTCACCTACAACCGGCGAACGGAAACGCGCGAAACCATCGCCGCGAAAATTCTGCAGGAGACCGGCGCAACCCTCGTGCCGCCGTTCGACCACCCCATGATTATGGCGGGCCAGGGCACGGCTGCCATGGAACTCTTCGAAGAAACCGGGCCGCTGGACGCGCTGATGACGCCAGTGGGCGGCGGCGGCTTGATCTCGGGTTGCTCTACCATCGCCAAGGCGATGAACCCCGATATCCGCGTTTTCGGCGCCGAACCCGAAGGCGCAAACGATACGTTTCTCTCGCTGGCGGCCGGCGAGCGCGTCACAGTGGCGCATCCCGATACCATTGCCGATGGGCTCCGCTCGCCGCGTCCCGGCGAACTGACGTTCCCGGTGGTGAAGCGCCTGGTGGAGCGCATCATTCTGGTGAGCGACGACGAAATTCGCGCGGCGGTGAAATTCCTGCTGCTGCGGCTGAAGATTCTCGTCGAGCCGAGCGGCGCAGTGCCTGCGGCGGCGTTGCTCGCCGGCAAACTGCCGCCGGAGATCCGGTCGGTGGGCGTGGTGATTTCCGGCGGCAATGTGGATTTCGAAGAACTGGCCAAGTATTGAGCCATGTCCACTGCCTTGTTATCAGGTTCCATTTACCGCGAGCACCTCGCGGGCCGGGTTGGTCATCCGGAGCGGCCCGAGCGCTACGACGCCGTCATCCGCGCGCTGGAAAAATCGGGCCTCGCGCAAGACTTGCTGCCGGTCAAGCCGCGCGAGGCTACCGAAGAGGAGCTGCTGCTCTGCCACACGCCGAAGTATCTGAGGATCGCCAGGCAGGATGTGGACGCCGGCCTGCCATCTCTTTCCACCGGCGATACCGATATCGGGCGGAACTCCTGGGATGTGGCCTCGCACGCCGTGGGCGGCGTGTTGAACGCGGTGGACGCGGTGATTTCCGGTCAGGCGCGCAACGCCTTTTGCGCCGTCCGCCCGCCGGGACATCACGCGTCGGCGGGCCGAGGCATGGGATTCTGCCTGTTCAATAACGTGGCCATTGCCGCGCGTTATGCGCAGCGCAAGCACGGGCTGGATCGCGTGATGATTGTCGATTGGGACGTGCATCACGGCAATGGCACGCAGGATATCTTCTATCCGGACCCCTCGGCCTTCTTCTTCAGCACCCATCAGTGGCCGCTTTATCCCGGCACGGGCCGCGCGGACGAAACCGGCGAAGGCCGAGGCACTGGAACCACCATGAACTTTCCGTTTCCGGCCGGATCGGGCCGCGCGGAGATTCTCGGCGCGGTGCGGAATTCGCTGATGCCCGCGGCGGAAAAGTTCCGTCCCGATTTGCTGTTGATCTCCGCCGGTTTCGATTCACGCATCGGCGATTTGCTGGGGCAGTTCACGCTCACCGACGACGATTTCGAAGATCTGACGCGCGCCGTGATGGAAATGGCGGAGCGTTACGCAGCCGGGCGCGTGGTTTCTTTGCTGGAGGGCGGGTATAACTTGAGCGGACTGGCGTCAGCGGCTACGCGGCACGTGGAGACGCTGGCGGGTCACTGAGCTTTGAGGTCGGTCAGGGGCCTAACCGATCTGGGGAAACAATCGCTGAGATCGCCGGGGTTGACAGACGAAAGCGTCTGTCCCACATCTACTTCACCACCGCGTCCAGTTCGCCCTTCGCCAACCGCACGTGAATCTGCGATCCGCCCGGCGCCGCCGCGGTGTCTTTCAAAACGCCTGCCTCGTTCGAGACAATCGCGTAACCACGTTCCAGAATCCGTAGCGGGCTCAACTGCGAAAGCTTGGCATCCAGCCGATCGAGCCGTCCGCGCCGGCGCGTCAGACTCATGCGGATGCATTGCGCGGATGCCACGGTCAAGGTTTCCAAACGCCGCCGGCCGGTAGCCAGGCGGGGCCGCATATCGAAGCGCTTCAACCGGGTTTCCAGGATACGGCGCGCCCGCTCGCGCGCATCGGCGCCCTTGCGGATGCGCTCGCGCAGGCGGAATTCCTGCTCGTCGATGCGCTGCAACCCACGGCCCACGCGGCGGTGCAGCACGCTCAACGCGCGCTCAATCCCCTGCTGGCGCAAGCGCCGTTCCAGCATCGCCAGGCGGTAGCGCAACGCCTGCGTGCTTTTGGAGCGGGCGGCGGAGATGCGCTCGAACAGGTCTTCGCGTGTCGGGACCACCAGCTCCGCCGCCGCCGAGGGCGTGGGCGCGCGCAGATCGGCCACAAAATCGGCGATGGTGACATCGGTTTCGTGGCCCACCGCGGAAACCACCGGGATGGAGCACGCCGCAATCGCGCGCGCCACGGCTTCTTCGTTGAACGTCCACAGATCTTCCAGCGACCCGCCGCCGCGCCCCACAATCACCAGGTCGGCCCATCCGCTCCGGCTGAAGTAATCGATGCCGCGGCAAACCTCTTCCACCGCGCCCTCGCCTTGCACCAGCGCGGGATAGAGACGGATATGCAGCCCCGGAAAACGGCGCGAGAGAATGTGGACCATGTCCGCGATGGCCGCACCGCGCGGCGAGGTCACGATGCCGATGCGCCGCGGAAAGCGCGGCAGCGCGCGCTTCCGGTCCGGCGCGAACAGCCCTTCGAGCGCGAGCTTTCGCTTGAGCTGCTCGAAAGCCAGTTGGAGCGCGCCCAGGCCCTGCGGCTCGACCATCTCCACCTGAAGCTGGTATTCGCCGCGCGCTTCGTAAACATCGAGGCGTCCGCGCGCCAGCACCGCTAGCCCATCGCGCGGTTTGAATTTCCAGTAGCGGTGCGAAGAGCGGAAGGCTACGCAGCGCACCTGGGACTCGGCGTCCTTGAGGGTGAAGTAGTAGTGGCCGCTCGCGGCCAGCTTGAGGCCGGAGATTTCGCCCGATACCCAGACCTCTTGAAACTCGGCGTCGAGAACCGCGCGAATGGCGGCGTTCAGCTCGCTGACGCTGAGGATGCGGCGCTGAGGCGTGAGGTCGAATTCGAGCGCGAATTGCTCCATGCCTAATTATGCATGGCGCGGCGGCGGCGGTTGGCGGGCGGCGCGCGGGTTGGCAACCCAGGTTGGCAACCGAGTGTCACTTACGACCTCGCTCCGCTAACGCCGAGACTCGCGCATAGCTCGAAAANNGCAGGATTGCCTGCCCCACTAATTATGCACGGCGGTGTACAGCGTCTGGCTGCCGGTGTTGCCGCCGATGTTGAACGTCAACGGCACGGCATCGCTGTTGGCGATCGACAACGGCACTACCACGTTGAACTGGTAGAGACCGACGGCATTGGTCGTGAGGCCCTGATACATTAGCGTCGCCTGGGTTCCGCCGAAGAACATCTGCGTCGCATTGATCAGCGAGTTCGTCTGCGTGACGACTACGCCGGGCGGGATCGGTATTCCGCCGGCCGCCGCCGGGCCGAAGCCCACGCCATAAATCACCAGCGTCTCTCCGGGTTTGGCGGGGCGCGAGTTCAGCCCCAAGGTCGACGTAGTGGGCAGCGTGTAACTGCCATCGGAATTGAAAGCCTCCACGTATTGATTGCCTCCGATCGTGAATTGCGGCGGCGCCAGCAGGCCCGGCTCGAGCGGGTTGAGCGTCAGCGTATAGGGCGCACTCGATCCGGCGGAGGTCGTTACGATCACAGCCGCGGGGCCGGAGACCACGCCGTTGGGGACTTGTGCATTCACCTGTCCGGCGCTCACATACTCGACGAATGCCGCTTGGCCGCCGATGCTCACGCTGACGCCTTGCAGCTTGGTGGGAGCGTTGTTGCCGCTGAAATCGCTGCCCTGCCATTGGTAACCGGCGGATGGCCCCAGATTCGTTCCATAGATTTCGATCCACGATCCGGCCGCGGCCGCCGCAAAGCCGCCAAATGCTCCAGCGGTGATTACGCCGCAAGAGATCGCCGGCGCATTGCCGCCAGTGGCCGGACTCACTGTATACGTGGTCGCGTAGATGTGATCGTTGTCCTCCGGCGCCGAAATTCCCGCGCCCGCGTCCGCCGCGACATAGATGGTGACGTTGCCTGCGTTGGTGCATGGCGGCGTCCATGTGAACGAGAAAGTGTACGGCAGGTGGCCGACGGAAATGTTGAAGCCGGCCAGCGACTGCTCGATGTATTGCAGCGTGTAGCCGGAGGGGCAACTCTGCGGGCTGGTATTCGGCGCCGGCTCAAACACCGCCAGATTCGGCTGGGAACACATGAGCTGCGTATTCAAGTCGGTCGGCGCGAAACTGCCGGCCATCGTCGATGTTGACGAGGCGAGGCGGGCCGTCAGCTCAAACCCGGCGGCGTTCTGCGCGGGATCGGAAACAGTGACGGTCAAGGTTTGCGGGACGCCGGGAGTATACGAAGGGCCGTTATAGAATACGCCATTGGGAAAGTTGACCGTGACACTGCCTTTATTCGCGGGGTTATTCGCGGTTCCCAAATGGCAGCCCGAGGTGGCGCAGGTGGCGCCGCCGTTTTCACCGGGGACGCCAACGTAGCCGGGGTCGGGCCCGAATTGGGATGCCCACAAAAGGACCGGGAGCGCTACGAGCACCACCGCTGTCTTCGCAATCGCGATCTTTTGTCGCCGCGTCATCGTTCTATTATGATTTGTTGTGGGGCAGGCAATCTTGCCTGCAGCCGCCTTTCAGGCGGCTTCTTTCGAGCCATGCGCGAGTCTTCGCACCAGGCGAAGGCCGGCTAAAAGCCGGCTGCAGCCAGGATTGGCTGCCCCACTAATTATGGACGGCGGTGTAGAGCGTTTGGCTGCCGGTGTTGCCCCCGACGTTGAACGTCAACGGTACGGCATCGCTGTTGGCGAGGGACAAGGGCACGGCAACGTTGAACTGGTAGAGGCCGATGTACGGGGTCGCAAGGCCAAAATACGATGGCGTCACTTGCGTTCCGCCGAAAAACATCTGCATCGAATTGGTGAGCGAATTCGACTGTGTCACGATCACGCCGAATGGGATCTGCGCGCCGCTGGCCGCCGCTGGGCCGAAGCCTACGCCATAAATCACCAGCGTTTCTCCGGGCCTGGCGGGGCGTGATGTCAAACCAGGGATGCCTCCGGTAGGCAGCACGTAGCTGAGATTCGTCGCGGTGGAGTCCGAATTGAACGCCACCACGTATTGCTTGCCTCCCACTGTGAATGAAGACGGCGCCAGTAAGCCCGGCTCAAGCGCGTTGAGCGTCAGCGTATATGGTGCACTTGCGCCGTTGAAGTTGGTAAGAATCACCGTCGCCTGTCCGGTGCCTACTCCATTGGGGACCTGTGCATTTACCTGTCCGGCGCTCACATAATCGAGGAATGCAGGTTGCCCGTTTATCGTGACGCCCACGCTTTGGAGCGCGGTGGGAGCGTTGTTGCCATTGAAATTAATACCCTGCCAGGAATAGCCATTGGAGGGTGCGAGATTCGATCCGTAGATTTCGATCCACGATCCCGCTGTTGCCGCTGCAAAGGCCCCGAAGGCGCCGGCGCTAACAATGCCGCCGTTTGAGATCGTAGGCGGGGGCCCGGCCGTCGCCGGGGTTAGCGTGTACTTAGTGGCGTAAATATGGTCGCCATCCTGAGTCGGTGGATTTCCCACGCCCGCATTCGCCGCCACGTAGATAGTGACGTTGCCTACGTTGGTCGTGGGCGGCGTCCACATAAATGTATATGTGTAAGGCAAGCCGTGAGTGATTGAATTCTCGTACCCCCCTGGGCCGTATTTTCCAGTGCTGAGCAACGGGTCGGTTTGAGTTCCCGTCTGTTCGATGTATTGCAGCGTGTAGGCCGACTTGCATGCCAGACCGTTGGCGTTAAGATAGGTAAATGCCTGAAGATTTGTTTCCGAACAGATAACCTGAGTGTTGGTATCCACCGTTGCAAACGTGCCGGCCATTGTGGACGGCGAAGAGGCGACCCGCGCCGTTAACTGAAAACCAGCGGCCTTCTGTGTCGTCGCCGGATCCGTAATCGTGACTGTTACAGTCTCTGAAACTCCGGGAATATATAAAGTACCGTTCGAAAAGTTGACTGTAACGCTGCCATTATTCGCCTTATCATTGGTGGTTCCAGTGTGGCAACCCACCGTGGCGCAGGTGGCGCCTTCATTCTCGCCCGGAACACCGCTATACCCTGGATTTGGCCCATATTCATAAGCCCACAGAAGCACCGGCAGCATCCCCATCACCATCGCCGCCTTCGCAAGAACGATCTTTCCCCGCCGCGTCATAGATCTATGAACACCAGTGTCCCCAGCTTTACTCGTTTATTTCGAAAAGACTAATGAAACTTAACAGACGCTTACAATACGGTCGCCAGTTTCAATGCCTTGCGCGCGGTAGTACTGAGTGGCAAATCGCACAGTTTCTCCGCATCGAACCACGCGAATGGTCCGCGCGGAACTTGGGCCGTCGCTGCCACGACTTGCAACGTGTAGCGATGATGCGTGATGGTGTGGCGGATCTCGCCGAAACGCTGTCCCGTGCGCGCGCTGGGCAGGTCGGCGGGCGCGGGCAAATCCCAGAATCCGGCCATGCGGCGCGCGTCCGGCTCCCGCTGGCGCAACAGGACGCGCGCGCCTTTCCGCACGATCAGCAGGATACCCTCGATCTTCACCGGCTCGGTGCGGCGCAGCTTCACGGGCAATTGAGCTACAGTGCCTGCCTGAAGCGCTTGGCATTGCGCCGCCAGCGGACAAACCGGGCACCGCGGATTTCTGGGAAGACAAACCGTGGCGCCCAGCTCCATGATGGCTTGGTTGAACGCGCCCGCGTTCCGCTTGTCGAGCCAGTGTTGCGCAACCGCGCGGAATCGCTCTCGAGTGCGCGCCGAGCCGATATCGGCGGCGTCGTTCTCCATGCGCGCCACTACGCGGAGCACGTTGCCATCCACCACGACATGCGGCAATCCGAACGCGATGCTGGCAATGGCGGCAGCGGTGTAATCGCCGATGCCGGGCAGCGCACGCAGACTTTCGAAATCGCGCGGGAACCCGCTTCTCGCCACGATCTGTTGCGCGGCGCGGCGCAGGTTGCGCGCGCGGGAGTAGTAGCCCAAGCCGCTCCACAGCGTGAGCACTTGCTCTTCCTCCGCCGCGGCTAGGGACTCTACTGTTGGAAAACGGCGCAGGAAGCGGGCGTAATATGGGATCACGGCTTGCGCGCGCGTCTGCTGTAGCATGATCTCGGAGATCCAGACGCTATACGGATCGCTGGTATGGCGCCAGGGGAGATCGCGGTGGCCGGCGGCGTACCATTGCAGGAGGTTTGGGGCGGGCGCCTTGCGAGGTTTTCTCATGCTTCGTAGGGCGGACCCCCTGGTCCGCGGACGGCCCCCTGGCCGTCCTGCTCGTTGTGCCGGATGATTGATACTGTGCCCAAAATTGGCGGGTCCTGGGGGACCCGCGGACAGGCCGGGAGGCCTGTCCTACTCGATTACGCGCAGCCATTCGGCTATTACGGCGAATCCCTCCGGTTCTACGTCCCAAGGCTCAAACTCGGGATTCAGCGGCTCTAAGCGAATGCGGGTGTGCTCCCACTGGCCATCCTTCTCGCGTTTTTGGCTGGTGTAACGCTTCACCGTGTAACGCGCCGTGTCGCCGGTAGCGCCGTAGCGTTCTATCAGCATGATCTTGCCCTGCCGCGAGCCCACCGGGTTATAACGAAACAGATTCACGCTGCCATCGGGAATGCGCGGCTCCATCGACCGGCCTACCACGTGCGCCGCGAACAGATCGGACGTGATTTTCATGCCCTCCGGCGCCGGTATCCAATCCTCGGCGTCCACAGGCATCTCTTCCCCCAATCGCCCCGCGGCCGCGCGCAACGTATAGAGAGGCACGTGCGTGCGGAAACGATGCACGTCCACTGTCTCCACGTGATCGCTGTAGAGTTGCGAAAGCACGCGCGTGAAGGAATCCACCTCGACGCTTTGCCGATCGGTGATCCGCAGCACGTTCGAGAGCGAATCTTCCAGCGATCGCAAAAACGCTTCCGCGCCGCTTTCGGCTATCTGCGCGCGAACATCCTCTTCCAGCGCGGCAAATACTTCCGCGTCTTCCTCGGCGGCGATGTCGTCGTAGCCCTCGCGCATCTTGAGCCAGCCGCGGTCTGTCGCCGGGTCGAGCAGCAGCACGCCAATATTGCGTACCGGCCGTTCGGGCAGCGCGGCTTCGAGGAGCACGTAGGCGCCGGGGCGGCGTCCGGAGATGGAGATTACGCTAGCCGGCATATTTCACCGCGAAGCCAACACGCCGAGCGCTCGGAGCGGCTCGGAACGGGGCAGGCCATGGGCCAACCCCACTACTGGTTAGTGACGAATCCACCGCGGGCCGGAAAGGGGTAATAGCCCGGCTTGGCCCGAATTTTGACGTTAGGCAACTCGGGAATATCCACCCTGATTCTGCGGTAGTCTCTGGGCCTCGCCGGGTCCACATCGGGAGCGTAGCGCATCACGTACTGCATTTGGATGTCGCCCTGGATTCCGCCCACCGCTCTGAGAATGCCGCTCGAGATCTGCGAAGAATAGGCGCCGCTGCCCACGGTGAGCGCGTAGTTGCCGTCGTCGGAAGGGTGCGAGAGGTACCCGTCCACGTCCGAATATAGATTGCTCAGCGGATACTCGACGCGGCCGCCGGTTTCGTTCGCCATTCTCTCCAGGTCGTCTTTACTCTCGTTGTTGAAGCCGAAATTTTCGGTACTGATGGCATAGATAGTTACCAGGTTGCGCTGCGCCAGCTCAATCACCTGGTCGAGACTCTGCTTGCTGACGCTGTCGTGACCGTCGCCGATCACGACGATGACGCGCCGCGGCTCGTAGGGCTCGCCGGGCACCAGCTTGCGGTCGGTGCAGGCCCTGTAAATCGAGTCGTAGAGCGCCGAAGTTCCCGACGGCTTCTGCTGGCGCAATTTGGCGGCGATCAGCTCGGAATCGATGGTGGTATTGACCGCCAGCTCGGCCGAATTCCCGTACGTGATCAGGTAGCCGGAGTAGCGCGGATCGCCCGGAAGCAGCGCCCAGACCAGCTCAAGGATGGCCTCTTGAAAAGTCTTCCAATGGATGCGCATGGCGCTGCTGGTATCGACCAGAAATCCGATCACCACGGGCTGTTTCGGATCGTGGCTGAAGAACTTAATCTTCTGCGGACGTCCCTCGTCGAGAATGCGGAAATCTTTAGCTTCCAGGTTGGAGACGTAGCGGCCGCGGTCGTCGGTGACGGTCACCGGCACGATGACATCATTTGCCTGAGCGGTGAACCTGGCATCGCCCTGCTCCTGCGGCTGCTGCGCGGCCGGCGCCGTGCCTACCGGGTCCACCTTCTTTGGCGCGACCGGCTGCTGTTGGGGAAGAGGCGGCGTCTGCTGGGGAATGGCGGGGATACCGAGCGCCAGGGCGCAAAAACATGCGGTCAATAGCCGGCGAGGCTTTGTCAATACGAGCATGGTCGATACGAGCATGGAAATCACAGCTTTCCCTTATTTTACCGCTACCACGTCCACCGCGAATCCGGCGTCCATGGAGGGCAGACCTTCGAAGATTAACATGGTTGCCGCCGGATGGTCGAAGAACTCCCCCCGCACCTTGCGCACTTGGGCGCCCAAACCGGGCGAAAGGGGGTAGTAATCCGCATAGGCCACGTTCTTGGGGGTTGCGCCGGCCTGTTCCAGCGACTTCTTGAGCCGCTCGAAGGCCAGCCGCGCGTCCGCCTCCTGATAACCGAAGGAATCCTGCCCGCCAGTGAAGACCAACAGCGGCGCGTTCACCAGGGCGATTTGCGATTCCCCGCCGCTCGAATCGACAAAGCTCAACGGCGACGGAGGCGCCACGCGCAGCCGGGCCACCGCTTCGCAGGCGGAGAGCGCCTGGCGCGGCGCGCGATTCATCTGCACGAAATTGAGGGCAGCGTGCGGGTACTCGGTCTGCACCAGGCGGCGGCTTTCGGCCAGATTCTGGAGCGAACTGAAAAAACAAGTTACGCGCAGCGCGTCGGGCGGCGCGAGCGACACGGATTGCAGAGATTGCCGCAGTCCGGCCAGCGTCTTCTCGGTCAGCGGCGGCACCGGTCCAAGAGGGTCCTCGGCGGTGGAGACGGTGGGCGAAATGAAAGCCAGACCGTAAGGGTTCGCGTCCCTCTTGGCGGCGGCGATGGCCTCAAGCACCACCTGTGCGCCGTCGAGCGGCAACCCGCCCGCCTGGACCAGAGTGATAGCCGGCAGCGGCTCCTTGTGCGAGGCGTAAAATTCGCTGACCAGGTCGCGGACGCGCCGCAGATCCGCGGAACCGGCTACGAAAGCGCGAATCTTGAGCACGGTCTCGCCGCCGGCGTCGTGTTGCAGCGCCTTGAGCGCATCGCGGACCTGCGGCGACAGAAGCCCTTTGGAGGAGAGCGGCGTGGTATGAAACACGAGGCGGCGAGTGTCGCCGGCGACTGCGCCCGGAAGTTCCTCGGGCAGGCGCAGAACCTGCGTGATCTCTTCTTTGTCCTTCTTCTTTTGAGCGGACAGCGCGGAAACGGCCAAGAGCCCGCACGCGAGCGTCGCCAGGATTCCGCGCGGGATGCGCATAGACTTTGGATTGTAGCGCGGTAGGGGGCGCTTGCGCTCAACGCCGGATATCCGGGCCGCTTAAACGTTTTCGGGATTTTCTCGCTCGGCCGCGAAATCCCGCTGCCTCACGGTCGCGCTCTTCTCGGCTGCGTGTGTCTGCAAATAGTTACGGGTGCCGGCGCCGACTGGCAGTTGGTTGGCCGCCCCCGACGATCAATGGGCGGGCTCTTTGCGGACTTGTCTTGGACGCGTTTACCGATACGAAGCGTAATGCGACCAAGTGAGCCAAACGCCCTGCCCTGGCGCGATTATTCCTCTAGCATTTACTTACGTCGTAGGCCATGGGCCCGCGCCACCTCGCGGCGCCTCCGGACGCTTCGAGCTCTGGCGAGATGCTGGCGGGTGGAAGCTCGACCGGCTGGGCCGCAAGCTTGCGCGACTTGATAACGATCCGGCGTTTCCCGAATCCGTTTAAGCACCCCCGCGCGCTTGCCGGGTGACGTCAAGAAGCCCGATAATGTACTGCTGCGATTTCCTAAGGAGCCCTATGTTTACTCCGGAAGAACGCGATCGCCTACGCTCCGGCCTCCTGGAATACGCCGCCAGTGACCGGCGTATTAGTGGCGCTGCGATCACCGGCTCGGCGGCAGGCGGAAGCGAAGACCGGTGGTCGGACATAGATCTCGCTTTTGGCGTCGGCGATGCCGGCGAGCTGCCGGGTGTCCTCTCCGATTGGACGGCGCACATGTACCGGCAGCATCTCGCCTTGGATCATCTTGACGTCATGTCCGGCGCGTGGGTCTACCGCGTATTTTTCCTGCCTAGCACGCTGCAGGTCGATCTCGCCTTCGTGCCCGCGACGGAGTTCCGAGCCTTGGCGCCAACGTTCCGCCTGATGTTTGGCAAGGCGAATGCCCCCCGGCATGTTCCGTCGCCGCCGCCCAGGGACATCATAGGCCTTGGCTGGCTGTACGCACTTCATGCGCGGAGTTGCATCGCCAGACGAAATTTATGGCAGGCGGAATACATGATTAGCGGTATCCGCGACAACGCGCTTGCGCTGGCCTCGATTCGTCACGGCCTCCCCGCCGTCCATGGCCGTGGCTTCGACCGGCTGCCAAGCGGTGTGACCGCGCAATTCGAAGGCTCGCTCGTCCGGCAACTGGACGCCGCCGAACTCTTGCGGGCCTTCCGGGTGGCGATTGACGGACTGCTGAGTGAGATTCGAAGCGTGGATGAGGAACTGGCGGGAAGGCTGCAAGGGGCGCTTATGCGTCTTACAGAGACTCAGAGCTGAAGTAACGTGAAGCCGGCTGGTGTTCTCGCTTGCCGACCCTGCGGTATTGACGAGGATCGGCGCACGGCTGCCATGTAACTTATGCGCCGGGTAATGGATTGATGGCGTCGATCAGCCGTTCCGAGGCGGCAGCCCCGGCAACTCAGGCGCAATTCGGCGAAGAATTACTTGGGCCGGTTCTCGGATTTCGACTGCCACCCGCTTCAAGTACTCGCCTGAGCGCTCTTCCACTGCCCTCAATGCCTCGTAGATTGGCCGCCAGGCATCCTTCCATTCTTTCTTGTCAAGTAAATCGAGACAGTCCCGAACGCGCCCGTTTCTCACTGCCGCGGCGAAGAACACTTCGAGTGCCCGTCTTCCGGCGGAGAGGTGATCGATGGGATCGCCTATAAGCGCGTCGTCTAGGGCCACGGATGCGCGGGGGAAGTCGCCCAGTTGAGCCAAGGCGACGGCTCGATGAAGGCGCGCAAACGCGTTTGCGCTGTCGCGTTCCAGAGTCAAATCACAGATGCCGAGGAGGATTTTGCCGAAGGGCGGATAGTTACAGCATAGTCCGAGAAGTTCATCCCAGAAGCTAGCTTGCCCAGATGCGTCCTCCAGGGCCACAAGTTGCGTTGCCTCAGACTCCGATCCGCGCACGCAAGCCGCCAGGATGGCGGCCGACACTGGGTCTGTTGGCTCCAGTTGATGGGCACGGCGGAGGTACTCCACTCCCTGTTCTTCATCGTGCAATTCGCAATACAGCAGAACGCCCAGGTTCCGGAGGGTGTGGGACTTCTTTGGTTCTAGTTCAAGCGCGTTACGGAGAGCATGTTCGGCCTCGGTGGGCTTTTCGGCCTGGCAGGCGAGGAAAACTCCGAACGAATGCCAAAGTTCTCCGGAGCATGGGTCTTGTTCCAGCGCCTTTCGCAGCGCCATCTCAGCTTCATCTCTGCGTTCGGGAGTCCGCCCAAGAACCTTAAAGAGGTTTTCCCAAATATCAGCAAAATCCGGGTCAAGATCGATCACCCTCCGAAAGGCAGCCTCAGCTTCGTCCGATTTCTCCGGCGTGACAGACAGAATCACGCCGAGGGCGTTCCAGAATCCGGCATTTTTGGGATCGATCTCGACCGCCTTCCGTAGCGCAGCCTCGGCCTCGTCCAGTCGTCCTGGTGTCCTTCCGAGAGAAATACCAAGATTGGCCCATAGCCAGGCCGATTTCGGGGCAAGATCGGTCGTCTTCCGAAGCGCCGCATCCACCTCGTCTAATCGTTCCGGTGTCCTTTCAAGAACGTTAGCGAGACTATGCCAGTATCCGTAGAACGTGGGATCGAGGTCGATCGCCTTCCGAAGCGCTGCTTCCGCCTCATCTAGTCGGTCCGATGTCTTTCCCAGAAGATTGCCGAGATTGTTCCAGAACCCAGCAAATTCCGGGTCTAGCTCGATCGCCTTCCGAAACGCTGCCTCGGCTCCTCCCCCTCGATTAGGCACCCTTCCAAGAAGGTTGCCGAGGCCGCTCCAAAAATGTTCGACCGTCGGACTAAGATCGATCGCCTTCCGGAAAGCCGATTCCGCTTCGTCCAATCGCTCAGGCGTCCTCTGGAGGAGCATGCCGACGTAGTACCAGGGCCAAGCCAATTTCGGGTCTAGCTCGATCGCCTTTCGAAATGCAGCCTCGGCTTGTTCCCCCCGCCGAGGGACTCTCTCAAGAAGGTTGCCGAGGTTATTCCAGAATCCTGCGACCGTCGGATCGAGATCGATCGCCTTCCGAAGTGCGGCCTCGGCCTCGTCTAGTCGTTCCGGCGTCCTTCCCAGAAAATTGCCAAGGTTCGCCCGGAACCCGGCTACTTTCGGTTCTAGCTCGATCGCCTTCCGAAGAAATGCCTCGGCTTCCTCTCCTCGCTCTGGTGTCCTTCCAAGATGCATGCCGAGGTTACTCCAGAATTCGGCAACCTTCGGATCGAGATCAATCGCCTTGCGAAAAGCCGCTTCCGCTTCGTCCAATCGTTCGGGCGTCCTTTGTAGAACAATGCCGAGGACGGAGTAGGGCCAAGCCAGTTTTGGGTCGAGATCAATAGCCTTTAGGAGGGCTGACTCCGCTTCGTCAGAAGCTTGCCCTCTTTGGATAAGGACGAGGCCAAGAAAGCTCCAAGGCTTTGCATCGCTTGGATCGTCAGCTATTGCCTTGCGAAGCACTGCCTCAATCTCGGCAAGACTTTTCGGCTCGGTCGCCGGCTCGGTCTTCCGCACCGAGTGACCGGCGTCTTTTCCAGCGGCGCCGCCCGTCGCCGAGCGTGGAGTCAACGTGACATATGGTCGCCATTCCGCCTCCTTGTCGGCGCATTCCCGTTCAAGGTATTCTTCGAATCTGCCAAGATCCGCACCCGAGGAATAAAGATATGCAAAGACAGTTTCGATGTCCGCTGGATGCGTCCGCGCCATACTTCGGAATCTCTCCAACTGTTCCCAAGCCAATTGCTCTAATTCGCTGGAATCGAAGAAGACGCGTAAGAACTCGACAAACCATCTCAACTTCGCACGGACGCGGCGACTGGCTCGCATCAGATACCAAATGTTGAAGAACCGCTCAGCCACTTGGTATAGAGCTTTCCGGCTATCTCCTGGATCAGCCTTCTCTAAGACGCCTTGCCTCACGAGGCGAGTCAGGTGTGTCGAAACGGTACTCGTCTCAAGTCCGGTATCCTCTGCGACCTCGAGAGCGGTAACCGGATCCCACCGCAGCGCCACCGCGTCAAGCACCTGCTGGGCTTGGGCCGGCAATTCGTCGACGCGGCCTTTGTAATTGGGCGTAGACTGATCCAGCAGCCGCTCCAAGTATTCGCGTGCGCCGCCTGCCAATCCTTCCAGGACCAGGTGAAACAACAATACGGTTGTCCGCGGGTTGCCACCCGTCAGTTGCACCAGGGTGCGCAAACGCGCCGCATCGGCATCCAGCCACTCTTGCACATGCCGCTTAGCGGCGCCCTTCTCGCCATCTCTTTCCTCCACGGATTCGCTCAGACGAAGGAGCAGTTCCTTCACCTCCAAAAAGGTCAGGGGCGCAAGCCGTTGAATTTGGAAGAACTCAAAGAAAGCACGATCCGGTCCATAGATGCCTTCACTTGCTTGAGTGGTCGCTCCGAAGAGAGTGAGGTCGGGCCGTTTGGACAGTAACTCGCGGAGCCTCCACTGCTCACGGCCCTCGATGGTTTCAAAAAGCCGATCTGCATTGTCGACCAGCAGCAAGAGACTCCTTCGCATCTCCGTGCTTATCTCAGCCAGGAACCTGGGCACGCGCTCTTCGATTTCCTCCTGACCTAATTTGCCCGCCATCTCGGCAAAGCCCTCGACGCGGGCGAGCATCCGGTTGTTGCCGAGCCTTTCCAGAGCATCGGCTAAAGCATCCACCGCGTTGAGCAGAAAGTGATGCAGCCGGTTGACGTTGTATTGCTCTTCGGGAAAGACCAGCACGAGATATCTGCTGCTCAAATCAGGGTCGTCCTGAACGCCGTAGCGAACGCGCTGCAGCAGAGTCGTTTTCCCCATGCCCCGCGTTCCAATGAACAGGACGTGGGACGGGTGCTCTTCGCGGAGAAGGTCCATCAGACTCAGGTAGGTGGCCTGACGCGCATGGAACTGCGCCAGCGCCTCTTCCTTGCTTAAGGACTGGGGGTTATAGATCGGTACGGCGCCGAAGGGGAAGTTTCTCGGTTCGCTCAATGCTTCACCTCCAGCCAGTACCGGCGCAATAGGGCGGAGCGGAAACGCACTCCACCCGGCCGGCGCACCAGATAACCGTCGCTCACCAGCAAATCAAGCAACTGGCGAAGCATTTCCGCCCGCTCCCTGTCGTTGCTCACCTCCTGACTTAAGCGCAGTTCGAGAGTTTCTGTTTTGATGCCATTTTGTTCGCGGCAGGCCAGACTAAGAATGATTTCGCAATACGAGGGGAAGCGGGCATCGAACATCTTCGCCAGTCGCTCATCCCAGTGATCGAAGTGAGTGCGCCCGTGCGCCATCAGTCTGCCTAGCGACATTTCCACCAGCGCGGGCGAGGGCGCGCCGTGGCCCTCGCTGACCACGGCTCGAAGCTCCTCAAACACGAGGTTCAAGTGAAACGGGATGGGCCATTCGACTGCGCGCAGAATCGCGTCAATGGTCTCGGCAGTCATTGACCATTCGTAGAATTGGCCTCGGCCCATAAGAAATGCGCGAGCTTTCTGCGGGCTGAACTCGCCTAGTTCGATAGGTTTCAAATCGTGAATTGTTCCCGACAGTTTCAGCCGGCGAGCCACAGAGTCCATGCCAATGGACCCGGCAAAGAACCACCGTGGCCGATGCTGCTCCCTTAGCCTTTTGAGCCACAGCAGGAAACGCTCGGCTCTGTTGCCGGCCGGGTCCTGGAGCACGATATTGCCGATCAGCAACGGCAGTTCGTCGACCAATATAAGCGTCTCCGAGTCGGCGCTCTTCAGCAAGGTCTCCAACTCTTCCGCTGGACGCCGCCAATCGAAGTTCTTCGCCTTGAGCTCGACTAAGCCCGTCTTGAGAACTATCTCCAGATCGTCCGGGAGTTTACTCTTGAACGCCGCTAACCAACTGCCTGGAGCCCAGTCGGTGTCTCTGAACGCGCGGACCAGGCGTTTGATGAAGTCCAACTCATCCTCGGCATCCGGCACCGATAAGTAAAGGGTCTTATAGCCCCTCGCGGGGCCGTGATCCTTCATGTGGTTGAGCAACGAACTCTTGCCCACGCGTCTTGGCGCGAGCAGGAGCAGGTTGGAAGTCTTCAACAGATCCCAAGCTCGGGCTACGACCTCTTCACGATCAAAAAAGGCGACGCCTTCCGCCAATCGCCCCATGCTTCCGGGAATGCCCATGCTATCCATATCAACAGTGTAGCACAACATTATTGTAGCGCTACAATAATGTTGTGCTACCAAATGCGAATTTTGGCCACGAGCCCGTCGGGTATCAATTTACCAGCCAATATGGTATGCTTTGGCTGGATGCATCAGACTCCGGCCCTCAATTCGAACTCGGAGATCCCGCTCTACCGCCAGTTGTTTGAACACATAGCGTTACAGATACGCTCAGGCGAGTTGGCACAGGGTGAGCGGTTGCCGGCCACCCGTGAATTGGCTGGCCAACTTGGACTGAATCGTACCACCGTTTCGGCCGCGTATGAGCTTTTGGAGACTGAAGGCCTGATTTCCGGCCAGGTCGGCCGCGGCAGCTTCGTGACTGGATTGCCGCCCGAGAGCCGAGCGCCCGAAAGCCTACAGCACGCTGCGGCTCGGGACCGGGCAGGCCATGGGCCCGCCCCACTGGCCCGCGTCAACTGGCACTCGCTGCTGCAGCGTGGGGATCAGGGTTTGAGCGCGCAGGCTGCTCCCATGGGCCGCGATGCGATCAGCTTCGTGATGTCGCGGCCTTCGCGCGAGCTGTTTCCGCTGGACGATTTCCGCGCCAGCTGCGAGGCTGTGCTGACGCGTCACGATCTGGCCGACATCCTCCAGCTCGGCTCGCCCAGCGGCTACGAACCGCTGCGACGCTATCTGCTCGACGGCGCGCGCGCACAAGGACTGGCTACGGCGGGCGACGACCTCATTGTGACCAACGGTTGCCAGCAGGCGCTCGATCTGATCGCCCGCACCCTTTTGCGTACGGGCGACGTGGTGGCAGTCGAAGATCCGGTATATCCAGGGCTGAAAAGTCTGCTGACCGGCATGGGCGTGCAGCTTGCCGGAATCCCCGTCGGCGCCGATGGAATCGATCTGCCGCAACTTGAGCGCGTGCTCTCGCGCGAGCGGCCGCGGCTGCTGGTGGTGACGTCGAATTTTCAAAACCCCACCGGCGCGACCTTGCCCCTGGCATCGCGGCGCGCGCTCTTGCATGCCGCGCGCTCGGCGGGAGTGCCGGTGGTGGAAAACGACGCCTATGGCGAGCTGCGCTACGAAGGCGAACCGCTGGCGGCCATCAAGCAATTGGACGATCAATCGGGCACGGTGCTGCTGCGCAGCTTCTCGAAGGTAAGCTTCCCGGGCCTGCGCGTGGGATGGGCGCTGGGGCCGAAAGCCCTCATCGACCGCATGCGGCACGCCAAGGAATCGTCGGATCTGCACACCGATCAGCTTTCGCAGGCGGTGCTGCTGGAGTTCGCGGAATCGGGGCGTCTGGCGGCGCATCGCGCGTGCATGCTGGAAGCCGGCGCCACGCGATTGGGCGCCACGCTTGAGGCGTGCCGCGAGCATCTTCCTCCGGGTGCGCGCTGGACGCGTCCTCAAGGCGGGATGAATGTTTGGGTGCGGCTGCCGGAGCCGCTCGACGCGGCGCAGCTTCTGCCGCGCGCACAGAAGGAAGGCGTGGCGTATCTGCCGGGGCGGTATTTCGCGGTGTCGCGGCAGGATGCGGGCGCATTGCGGTTGAGTTTTGCGGGGCTGCCGCCGGAGCGTATCCGGCAGGGTCTTGCGATCCTGGGGCGAATTTTTGCGGGCGAGGTCGAAGCGGCATCACTCAACTTCGAGCCGGCGCCGGCCATGGTTTAACGCAGGCGCCCGCGCCGACTCTCGTCGTCGTTCATAGGGCGAGGAAACTTGAGGTGGCGTTGCCTAAGCGGATAGAGTGAGCGGAAGGTCGAGGCTGTCAATTTTAACGCGGAGGCGCGGAGCGGGGAGGAAGGCGCGGAGTTTTTGAGGAAGTCCGGATTCCGGCGAAAGTGTCAGACGATTGTAGTCGAGGCGATTATCGAGGGCACGGAGGCAGGAGGAAGCGGAGAAATCAAAGCAAGACTACCGCGACAGTGTCCACTGAAATAAAGGGGCTTGCAGGTGAGTTTCTAGAGCGAAGCATAGAAGGAGATCGAAACGATGTTTCAGTTTTCAAGCGAGCAGTTTCGGGTAAAGGTCGGATTGGCGGAAATGTTGAAGGGCGGCGTGATTATGGACGTCACCAATGCCGAGCAGGCCAAGATTGCGGAAGACGCGGGCGCGTCGGCGGTGATGGCGCTTGAGCGCGTGCCATCCGATATCCGCAAAGAGGGCGGCGTGGCGCGCATGGCGAATATCTCCATCATGGAAAAGATCATCGCCACGGTTACCATTCCGGTGATGGCGAAGGCGCGCATCGGCCACTTCATGGAAGCGCGGATTCTCGAAGCGCTGGGCGTAGATTACATCGACGAAAGCGAAGTGCTGACGCCTGCCGACGAAGAGCACCACATCGCCAAAGCCGATTTCACGGTGCCATTCGTTTGCGGCGCGCGCAACCTGGGTGAAGCGCTGCGGCGAATCGCCGAAGGCGCGGCCATGAT